>CAZFYQ010000004.1:31035-113908 GCA_964523905.1 uncultured Gammaproteobacteria bacterium | reverse complement strand
GTGCCAATAAGTCGTCCTTTAAATTATTGTGTGCATCTTACCAGAAGCTTACAGAATATGCAATAACTTGTATTACCAGTGATTGTCATCCTGAGAGAGAGAAGCGACCGAAGGATATAATTAAATGTAGTTATACCCTTCACGGAGTTTACACTGAGCAAAGCGAATGTGTTGTGACAAGGTCATTTTCTTCTACCAGGATCATGCTCTATGGTTTGGTCTTCCCAAAAAACTCTAGTACCAGCACCAACTATTTGATCTGGAAAATCGAAATAACCATGAATATTTGCCTCTGTAATCTTTTCCCTTGATAATAAAGTCCTAAACTCAGAGTTTGTATAAGGTCGACTCGCCTCGGGATTCTCACTGTATAATCTTCTTTCATCAGCCAGCCCAATTAAATCATCATCTATTACTTTCACCTTTTGGCAGGTAATCCTTCGTATGCAAAATTCATACCTACATCTATCCATTCTTCCGCTTTCACCGACCTAGGCTTTAGCTTTACCAATCCATGCAAATAAAATTTTTGAACGTATACAGTCATATGTTATTAGAAGTTATCCTATTGAGGTGCCTTTGAAGATTTTGGGGGTCAGCCATTCTGGTTCTACTGTTTCGGAAATCACACCTTCGCCTGATGGACGCTCTTCCGGAGATCCTCCGGCTTGAACAATCATATTGGAAGCTGAATTGACAGCTGAAGCGGCGTGATCACCAGCATCCATTATTACTGGTGGAACTGTAAAGTCAGATACTGATTGAGAAAGAGCTTGTGTTGTGACTGGTGAAGCCGCTACAGGGGTTTTAGGCTCGCCTCGCTGAGCGGGCGAAGCGGGCATTAAAGCGGAAAAATCATAAGCCGGTTGCACTGAACTACTAGAGGGAGCTGCCTGAGGTTTTCTGCCACCAACACGAAGACAATTAGCCACAGCCATATAGGCATCAGCACTGACTTTTTCATTAGTTAAATTAGCAGTTGCTTCAAAAATTCCAGCTAATAGATTGCTGGCAGTATCTGCATCCATAGCAAATCCTAAATCCGCCAACAGATTAACCATTACCTCAGATAAACAAGAAGCAGAAGAATCTATTACATTAGTTTGACCAAAGCTGGTGTTGGCAGTTTGGGTATCCACGTTAACAATGTGAGTGCCGGAAAAAGCCTGAGAATTTCCCATATAAACATTGCCTAAAGCATTTAAATTAACAGCTCCGATGGTAAAAATTAAATTAAATCCGGAGCCCTGGTATTTAGGCACAATTTTAGCCGGCTGGAAAGTTTGACCGGCATTAACATGAAACACTAAATTTAAATTATTATTTTCAGCAAACCAATCCAGCTTTTCCAAAGCCGGAACAGTATTATCTGAGGCTGCTACGCCTTCTAAAGTTAAAGTTAAATTACCACCATCAGTAGTTGGCAGAGTTTTTTGAACATGATCTACCCCAAATAAATGAGCCTGGCCCACCACAATATTGTCATCAGAAACAATAGAAACCTGTTTTCCTTGGGCTTCTAAGGTTAAAAATAAAGACAGTCCGGAGGCTAATTTATCAATATCAGCTCCAGTAGGAAGCGCAATTAAAATATTTTTGGCAGTTGGTAGGAGGTTTTTAAGCTCAGCAATTTGTGAATCGTATTTCATTATGAAAGCAGATGGTTAAATTTTAACCGATTAGCCCATAATAGTCAAGCTGGACTAGATAACTCTAAAAGATTCGACAGTGTCGCCAATGGCAAAATCAATGGCCGGGTCAAATAGCATGCCGCAATCATTACCTTTTTCGACTTTATTTACTTCTTCTTTAACTTTTCTAAGAGACTTAAGTTTGGTTTCACCAAGTAAGACTCCTTCTCTAAGAACTCGGATTCGTTGTCCTTTGGCAATTGAACCTTCCAGCATCCGACAACCAGCCACTTTTTCTCCTTTACCAAAGGGGAACTCGGCAATAATATTGGCCTTACCAATAACTTCTTCCAGCTGTCCCACCTCAAGCAAGGTATTTACTACTTCTTCAATATCATCTAACAGCTCATAAATAATATTGTAGGTTCGAATTAAAACCTGTTCGGTTTCTGCAATTCTTTGAGCAGTGGGGGCCACTTTAACATTAAAACCCACCACAATTGCACCCACTGTGGCTCCTAATTTAACATTTTCTTCTCCAATATCTCCGGTACCGGTAAACACAAACTCTACTGTTTTTCTCTCTTCATTAAACTTTTCTAAAGAGGCTAAAATAGCCTCAAGCGATCCTTGTTTATCTGCTTTAATCACTAGTTTTAAAGTTTTATCTTTTTCAGTTTTTAGTTTATCCACCAAGCTAGCTGCAGCTTGTTTAATAGTTTCATTGCCGCCTTCTTGTCCCAACGTTGCTCCCACACTAGGTACTTTTTCCAAACCTAATACTTCCACCGGAGTTGAGGGACCGGCCACATCCTTTGGTTTACCATCCCAGTCAAACATACCCCGGACTTTACTATTAATTCCTTCCAGCATCACAGTATCACCTTTTTTTAAACTGCCGCTTCTAACTAAAATAGTGGCAATCGGACCTTTAAATTTATCTAAATTAGCCTCAATTACCACTCCGGCTGCAGCCACAGTAGGATCAGATTTGAGTTCATGCATTTCTGCTACCAGTAAAATCATTTCCAGTAATTTTTCTACTCCTTCACCGGTTTTAGCAGAAAGTGGCACAATCGGCACATCTCCACCGTATTCTTCTACTAAGATTTCCCGGTCTGACAGTTGTTTTTTAATTTTTTCCAGCTGTACTTTTAAATTAATGCCTGGCACATCAATTTTGTTTACGGCGACGATTAAGGGAGCTTTGGCTTCCTGAATATGTTTGATCGCCTCCACAGTCTGAGGCATAATTCCATCATCTGCAGCGATAACCAAAACAGCAATATCAGCTACCTTAGCTCCGCGTGAGCGCATTTTTTCAAAAGCAGCGTGCCCTGGAGTATCTATGAAAGTTATCAGGCTGTAGGCATCAGGCGACAGTTTATCTTGTTCCTGCCTGTTGCCTGTTGCCTGTACCCTTATTTGATAAGCACCGATGTGTTGAGTAATGCCACCGTGTTCTTTAGCAGCTACCGAGGCTTTGCGGATAAAATCAAGTAGCGTAGTCTTACCATGATCAACATGGCCTAAAATTGTTACTATTGGCGGTCTTTTTTGGTTCATAGTTAATGGTTAATAGTTTGTAAAACATATCAACCCTCTGGTTTTTCTTCTACTACTTCAGGCTTCACTTCTTCAATTGCTTCCTCTAGTTTCTGCTCTTCCTCTGCGGGTTTTTCCTCTTCCACTGCTTTTTCTAATACTGCTCCAGCTTCCTCTGCCTCTTTCTTTTCTTCATCAGTAGTAGCATTTGCTTCTGCAACTTGTACTTCGGCCTTAATCTCTTCTTCTGCTTTTTCTTTTACATCATCAACCGGTTGGTCAGATACTGGAGCTGCAATTGGTTCTTCTTTTTTCTCTGCAGTGCCTTCTTCCACTACACCGTCTCCTTCAATATCAATTCTCCAGCCGGTTAATTTAGCTGCCAAACGGACATTTTGACCACCTTTTCCAATAGCCAAAGACAACTGACCTTGTGGAACAGTCACTGTAGCCACTTTTTCTTCTTCATTTAATTTAACTTGAATATCTTTAGCAGGAGACAAAGCCGATGCAATAAATCTAGCTGGATCCTCAGAGTAACTAATAATATCAATTTTTTCCTCACCTAGCTCACCCATCACTGCCTGTACTCTAACTCCTTTTTGGCCCACCAAACTTCCCACTGGATCAACTCCGTCTTGGGTAGAAATCGCGGCAATTTTAGTGCGTGAACCAGCTTCTCTGGCCACTAATTTAATCTCAACGGCGCCTGATTGGATTTCCGGCACTTCCAGGGCAAATAAAGCTTTAACTAAAGCCGGATCAGACCTAGATACTACTACCTCTGAACCTCTACCACCTTCTCTGATTTCTTTAACTAAAAACTTCAACCTTTGATTTTGGCTGTAAATTTCCTGGTGTACCTGTTCAGATGGAGGTAAAATTCCCTCAGCTCGACCTAAATCAATAAAATATGTGTTACCTTCTTGTCTTTGAATTGCACCGGAAATCACCGCACCTATTTTGCCTTCATATTCAGTTAAAATAGCGCCTCTTTCAGCTTCATTTAACTTTTGCATGATCACTTGTTTGGCAATTGAGGCAGCAATTCGGGCAAAGCCAGGAGGGGTAACGTTTTTTTCTCCATCAAAGATTGAGATTTCACCAGTAACCGGATCTACTTTAGAGGTGAATTCCTCAAAATTCTCGGGGATTTCTTCATTTCTTAAAGTTAAATCTTTTTTATAAGCAGCTAAAGCAGCCTGACGGATGGCATCGAGTACCACTTCAGTTTCGACCCCTTTTTCAGAGGCGATTTGATTTAATGCTGCTGCAAATTCTGTTCGTGCTTGTGCCATAATCG
The DNA here is from genome assembly GCA_964523905.1 of uncultured Gammaproteobacteria bacterium. GTDB lineage: Bacteria > Patescibacteriota > Microgenomatia > Daviesbacterales > UBA10151 > CAZFYQ01. The sequence continues at coordinate 109,429 of CAZFYQ010000004.1, read as the reverse complement.
GACTGAAACAAAAAACAATTATCCTTTCTATAAATTGTTTTTTGTGAAGGAGATCGCTTGCAAAAATTGTCTAAATGACAATTTTTGACAAGGGCAAACGATTTCCTAAAATTAAAGGTGGGACTAGCCCACCTCAACCAAAAGCTATTTTAATCCTTTGAAAATTTGAAGTCAAGCCTGAGGAAGTTTAAGCTTTTACTACCACGGTTTTGGCGATGATATCATGCCAGGTTTGCTTTTTCGGATTCCAAATCATCCACAGATATCCAATTCCCAAAGCTATTCCGGATAAAATCGCAGCAAAATATCTTAAAATAGCATCCTGATAGGTAATTTTGTTACCATTTTCTTTAGTGATTTTAATTTTTAAAACCATCATCCCCACAGTTGCTCCATAAGTAGACAGCATCCAAACTGAATAGGCCAAACCTAAAAGAAAGCTTAAAACATTCCCTTCATTTTTAAAAACCATACCGGGAATTATTCCAATAATTAAACCATCAATAAAAGCTGCTGCGAATCTGGTCCAAAACTTTGCGTATTTCACTATGGTTTTATTGTTTCATAAATATTTTCATCATGCAATAGAGAAAACGAAGACATTTAATCTTATCTTGGAGTAAGAGCAACGACAGAAAGCAACCTGTCTCTGATATAACCCATTGACCCAAACCAAGGATCGCCTAAAGTAAATTCTTGAAATTCTGGGATAATTAAATTAATGTCCCTACCTGCAGTATCAACCATATAGCCCAAATCAATACGATTACGGGTCCCTTTTAAATCACGCGATCTTGCCATGGTCTCTCCAAATTCGGAGTGAGCTAATCTGACTAAATTATGTCTAGCTGCAGATAATGAACCTACATAGAAATCGTTCCTTTGGTCAAAAAAGTGATTAATATATAACACCGGCTTATTCTCTCTATCTTGCCATACTATTAAGGCTAGCCCGTCAACTCCTCGTATTGCACTCATATTAAGAAGAAAACCTGCCATAGGTGCAGCCAAAGAATCCTTTTGCATTACCTCTGCGCATTGTACGGCTATTTCATCAGCCTGAGCTGGAATAATTTTATGTTCAAATTCTACTGTCTTAGACATTTGTATTATTGTAACAAACCAAATAATCTAGAACCAGGTTTTTTTCTTGGAACCAAGGTTGTATAACTCTTCGTAAAGCTGTTTTTCTTGTTTGGAAGGGTTTTTGGGTACTTCTAAGTTTACCCTTACATAATGATCTCCATGGCCGACAGTGCCTAGCCGAGGCACACCTTTGCCTTTTAGTTTAACTAAGGATCCTGGCTGGGTTCCTGGTGGAACTTTTACTTTTACTTTTCCGGTAATTGTTTCCACTTCAAAAATATCTCCCAGTACCAGTTGGGGAATATTAACCGTGATTTCTGAGAAAATATCCGACCCTTCTCGCAAAAACTTGGGATTTCTGGATACTTGAAAGATAATATCCATTTCCCCAAACTTCATTTTTGTGCCATTATCCACTCCGGCCGGCACTTTAATTTTCATCCTGCTTCTAGAAAGTCTTCCTTGAGAATTGCGGCTTTCCACCTCTACCTCTTTGGTAACTCCGTTAATGGCCTCTTCAAAGCTTAAATTAAGCTGATAAGTGGGGCGTTGACGAAAAGCTGAACCAAAAGGGGAATCACCACCAAAAATTTGTGAAAATAAATCAAACGGGTCTTCAAAACCAGCTCCTGCAAAGGGGTTTTGACCACCGGAACTTGACCAAGAGTAGGAATATCCCTGACCAAACGGATTTCCCCCTCTACCAGGTCCACCGCCACCAAAAGGATTGCTGGGTCCGGCATGACCAAATTGATCATAGGAACTTTTTTTCGAAGGATCAGACAACACTTGGTAAGCTTCGGAAACCTCTTTAAAACGCTCAGCCGCTCCGGCACTTTTATCAATATCCGGATGATGCTGCCGAGCTAATTTGCGGTAAGCCGACTTAATCTCTGCCTCCGTTGCGGATTTTGAAACTCCTAAAACCTCGTAATAGTCTTTCTTAGCCATAAAGTTGTCGATATATTGTAGCACTCTCTGCCTAAAAGTGCTAGTTTCTACTTAAGTGCTTTAACAAAATCATCAATCTTAATACCAGACTTTTTGACTTGGGCTTTTAAGAGAAACTGTGCTACTTCTTTATGCAGAGGGATAGATAAGCTGGGAGCATCTGGTTTTTGTAAGATCGCGTGATCACCGGAAGTATGAACATGAGTGTAACCAAATTTGAGAAATGCTTTGACTGCTTGTTTGCCGGATATATTGGTTAACTTAGGCATTTACAAAAGGAAAGGAAGATTCAACTGATCTTTTGGTAAATTCACCGCCACCTTTATTGGTTTTATTCATTGCCTCCATATAAGCTTTAATGGCCTTTTCAGCATTTTCTAAAGCTTCTTTTTTGGTTTTTCCTTGAGACATACAACCATATAAATTGACCACATCAGCCACATATCCCTTGTAGGATTTATCATAGGTTAATTTAATAATGTAATCTAATTTCTTTGTCATATGTATATTTTACCACTTAAAATGATATGCTGAAACTACGCAAAAGAGTTTTCAATGCTATGAGTATTAAAAGAATTTTATTTACCATCCTCTCCTTATTCTTGGGTATTATTTTTGCGTTAGTAGTTTCTTTTCTTATTGGCTTTCATGACCTCTTCCTCATACCTTTACCCATCGTTTTTATAGCAGTAGCAATAATTTCTCCTTTTTTTATCTACAATAGTCTATTTAAATCTATTGTGGAAAAACAAAGTCCTTATCAAAAACATCCAGTTGGATCTAGGTTTGCCATTTCGATAATAGCGCTTACTATTTCGTTCATAGTTTCATTGGTTGCAGCATTAGGAATAGGAGCAATGATGAATTTCTCTGAAAATTGTGGATTTTGTGGAGTAGGATTTGCTTTTTATATACCTATTGGTACATTAATTCTTTTATTTCCTACATATTTTGTAATTACAAAGATTATTAAAAGAGGCTAATTTACTTCTTTTCTTCTTCTACTACTTCACCTTCAACGGCTTCCTCAGTTTTCGGAGCCTCTTCAGATTTTGCTTCTTCCCCAGCTGGTTGTTCTCCTGTGGCCTGTTCACTGTTGCCTGTTGCCTGGCCTTGATTCATAGCTGAGCCTATTTTCTGCATAGATTCAGATAAGGCATCCATTTTTGGCTTTAAATCTGCGATAGATGCTGTTTGGATGACTGATTTTAAATCACTAACTTTTTGTTCCACATCAGTTCTAACATCTGCCGACACTTTTTCTCCACCATCTTTTAACGCTCTTTCAGCGGTAAATACCATAGTATCTGCCTGATTTCTGGTTTCTACTTCTTCTTTTTTCTTTTTATCTTCCTCAGCATGAGCTTCTGCCTCTTTGGTCATCCGCTCTACTTCGGCTTTATCCAAACCAGTTGATCCGGTAATGGTGATTTTTTGTTCTTTACCTGAGGCTTTATCTTTGGCTGACACATTTAAAATGCCGTTTGCATCAATATCAAAAGATACCTCTACTTGTGGGACACCTCTCGGTGCCGGAGGAATACCATCCAGGATAAATCTGCCTAAAGACTTGTTATCCGCAGCCATTTCTCGTTCACCTTGCAAGACATTAATTTCTACAGAAGTCTGGTTATCAGCAGCTGTAGAGAAAGTCTCGGATTTAGATGAGGGAATAGTGGTGTTTCTATTAATTAAGGGGGTCCTAACTCCACCTAAAGTTTCCAGTCCCAAAGTTAAAGGTGTCACATCCAACAGCAAAATATCCTTAACTTCCCCACCTAATACTCCACCTTGAATAGCTGCACCCACTGCCACTACTTCATCCGGATTAATCCCTTTGTGAGGTTCTTTGCCAAAAAAGTCAGTCACTGCTTTTTGAACAGCCGGCATTCTGGTCATTCCACCCACCAAAACTACTTCATTAATTGCTTTAGCATCCAGTTTGGCATCTTTAAGACAGCTCTTGACAGCTTCAAAGCTTTTTTCAATTAATCCACCAACCATTGCTTCTAATTTAGCTCTGGATAGTTTAGTTTCTAAATGTTTAGGACCGGAATCTGTGGCTGTGACAAAAGGAATCGAAATTTCAGCTTCCTGAGAAGATGAGAGTTCAATTTTAGCTTTTTCAGCAGCATCACGAAGACGCTGCAGAGCTTGTCTATCACTCTTTAAATCAATCCCCTCGGCTTTTTTAAATTCATCAGCCAGCCAATCTAAAATAATCTGATCAAAGTCATCTCCACCTAAGTGAGTATCACCATTAGTTGATTTAACTTCAATTACCCCATCTCCCAACTCCAGTACTGAGATATCAAAAGTTCCCCCACCCAGGTCATAAACGGCAATAGTATGAGCTTGGGTCTTATCCAAACCATAAGCCAAAGCAGCTGCTGTTGGTTCATTAATAATTCTTTGCACATTAAGTCCGGCAATTTCTCCGGCTTGTTTGGTGGCTTGTCTTTGAGCATCATCAAAATAGGCCGGCACAGTAATTACTGCATCGGTGACTTTTTCTCCTAAATAGGATTCAGCGTCAGCTTTAATTTTTTGGAGAATTTGGGCGGAAATTTCCTGAGGTGTGTAATCATGACCTTCTACTTCCACCACCGCCATGCCATTTTTGCCTTCTTTTACTGTGTAAGGCAACCATTTCATGTCTCTTTGAACTTCCGGGTCATTAAACTTTCGACCCATTAGTCTTTTGACTGAAAAAATAGTTTCTTTGGGATTAACTACAGCTTGACGCTTAGCCACCCGGCCAACAATATTTTTTATTGGATTAACAACAGAAGGGATAGTATTTTCCCCTTCAGCCGAATGGATAACCTTAGGCTTTCCACCCTCCATTACTGCCACACATGAATTTGTTGTTCCAAGATCTATACCTACAATTTTAGCCATTTTTTCCTCCTCTATTTCTGCTTGGCAAATCTTGACCCAACAAAACTGCTTCTTCTACTTTGGGATCCTTATAATTAACCCCGTTGGCTGCTAATTTTTCAAAATTACCAGTCATTAGTGCGATCATTAAACCAACTCTAGGATCTCCACTATTATGTTTTGATCTTTCAAGCTGGTATACTGTTTCACTCATATCTAATCCACTCATACCTTCTATCATATTAGTTTGTTTTCCTTCCTACTACTACCTGGGCTGGCCTTAATACTTTTCCATTTAAATTATACCCTTTTCTCACAACTTCTAAAATCATATTATCATCACCTTCCCGTATGTCAACGGCCTCATGAAGGGATGGATCAAACTGTCCGTCTGTTACAATCTGCTCCAACCCTTCTTGAGAAAGAACTTGTTCAAATTCTTTTACTGCCAGCTCTACTCCCCTGGCCCAGCCGCTTTGCCTATCAGTCTCACTAATCCCCTTTAAAGCCTGCTCCAAATGATCCAGGACCGGTAACATTTTCCGCAGTAATTCCGCTCCGACATAATTAGTTAGCTCGCTTCTTCCCTGACTAATTCTCTGTTCTAAATTCCGGTAATCAGCTACTGCTCTTTTTAGTTGATTGTCTAAATCAGTTACTTTTGCTTCTAGCTCTACTATTTTGTTATCTGGTTTATCTTTTTTAGCCATATTATTTAACTAATGCTTCTTTAACCATGTCTCTAACATATTTAACATAAGGCAAAACATAGGCAAAATTCATTCTAGATGGTCCAATTACTCCTAAAACTCCTGTTTTAGCCTCATCCGCATCATATTTAGTAAACACAAAACTGGTAGTTCTTAAAAATTCAAACTCCATATCTTCACCAAATAGAATATGCACTGGCTCTGTACCCACTGCTCTACCAATAATCTCATTTAGTCTGGGAAACTCATCAAATAGCCCCAAAACAAACCTGGCTACATCAATATCATAAAACTCCGGCCAATCCAGGATATTAGCTGCTCCGGCATAATAAACTTGCCCCTCATTATCAATAGCCATTCCCAGCATGTCACATTGTTTGGCCAAAGCTTTGACTGCTTCTTTAAGCAAAGTTTCCTGCTGATGACGCTTTTGCATCAACTGATCTTTTATAGAAACTTCTGCTGTTACCGGCAACTGCTTTTCCTTCATCAGCTCAGAAACAAAGAGCTTAAAGGCCATTGAGGTTGGAACTCTTCCCGCTGAGGTGTGCGGCTGACGAAGATAGCCCATGTCAGTTAGCCTTACCATTTCAATCCGAATGGTAGCAGGGGACACCCCTAACTCATATTTGCGCTCAATTACTTCCGAGCTAATTGGATCTGCAGTATCAATATATTCTTCAATAATTGCTTTTAAAAGTGCTTTTTGTCGATCAGTAAGTTCTGCCATATTCCTAAACTAGCAGTAATATACACCGAGTGCTAACTGTTGTCAATACCCTTTTATAATGTCACTTCTTTACCTTGATAATCTCTTAAGGCTTTGCCTTTAAAAGTAAGTAGCAACAAAACCATGATAACGCCCATTCCCCCGACTACCACTGAGATTGGTCCTCCCACGGCTTTAGCTAAAAATCCAGCTTCCATGTCTCCCAGCTGTGGTCCACCTTGGAAGAAAATTCTCATCACTGAAGCCATTCTGCCCCGCAGATGATCCGGGGTAATTATTTGCCGGATGGTATTTCTAATAATTGTAGACACCATATCTCCAAAGCCCACCAGAATCAGGAAAAAGATTGATAAAGGAAATGACTTTGATAGCCCAAAACCAATGGTGGCCAGTCCATATAAAATCACTGCCGCAATAATGGTCTTACCTTGATGTTTAATCTTGCTGTGTAAGCTGGAAACTAGTAGTCCGGCTATCACTCCACCAATGGCAGTTCCTGAATAAAGAAAACCAAGGCCTTGCGGCCCAACATGCAACACATCCTGAGCAAATACCGGCATTAAAATATTGGCTGTGCCAAAAAAAGTGGCAGAAAAATCTAGCACCATAGTGGTATACAAAATAGGAGTTTTTAATACAAACCTAATCCCCTCCATTACTGATTCCACACTGAAATCTACTTTTTCCCCAGTAGCAGTTTGCAAAGGCTTGTTAACTGTTAAGATGGCTCCGATAAAAAACAAAAAGGAGATACAATTTATAAAATAAACCGCTGAGACCCCAATGCCACCAATTAAAAACCCGGCGATAGCCGGACCAATCATGGTGGCTCCCTGAAACTGCAAGACGTTTAAAGAAACTGCATTCATAAAATACTCTTTAGGCACTAAGTTAGGAATGACGCTTTGCCTAGCCGGAATAGAAAAAGACTGGGAAATTGCCACTAGTACCAAAATTCCATAAATCCAAATTGGTGTAACAGTGTGAGTCAGAGTTAAAAAAAATAGTATTAGCGCTAAAATTAATTGGGCCACCTGACTGGAGATTAAAAGCATTTTCCGATCAGCTCGGTCTGCCACTAAGCCTCCAAGGAGTGAAAACAAAAGAATTGGAATAAAATTAGCCAGTCCCACCAGTCCTAATGAAACCGGATTTCGGGTTAAATCATAAACCTGCCACGCCACGGCCACGGTTTGCATTTGATTACCAATTTCTGAAAGAAATGCACCGAATAAATAATTCCTAAAACTACTGACCTTTAAAGCTAAAAATGGAGAAATTTTTGATCCCATAAAGAATCAGTATACAAGAAATGCGTAGCTATTTATACTATAATGCGTTCATGAAAGTGTTAGTTTTTGGTAAAAACAGCAAAGAGCTGGAATATTTTGTTAAACAATCAGGGCTGGATTTGGTTAAAGAAAATCCGGAGGTGGTAATCAGTTTTGGTGGAGATGGCACGTTACTTTCTGCAGAAAGGCTGTATCCCCAAATACCAAAGCTGCCGATTCGGGAAACAAAGTTTTGCAAAAAATGCTCTAAACATGCCGATACTGATATCTTAAAAAAACTAGCCCACAACAAACTAAAATTAACCGAAGTTAGAAAGCTAGAAACTACTGTTTTATATAGAAGTTTTTTTGCTTTAAATGATTTTGTGATTAGAAACTCTAATCCTACTCATACCATTAGGTTTAAAACCTCTGTTTCTGGCGATCAGTTATTAATCGGAGATGGCATTGTGCTAGCCACACCCTTTGGTTCAACTGGCTATTTTAAATCAATTACCCAAAAAGATTTTACCAAAGGCATTGGAGTGGCTTTTAACAACACCACTAAAAAAATCGCACCGGTATTCTTAACGGAAAATGACACAGTCAGTTTTGATTTAAAAAGAGGCAAAGCAACTTTGTCTTTTGATAACAGTCCGGATATTTTTAAATTAGATGAAGGCTCCCAGTTACAGTTTAAATTATCAGAAAAAGTAGCCCAAATTTATCTGGATACATCTTTGCGTTGTCCTAATTGTAAAGCGATTAGAGATTAACTATTTAAGCTTTAATCGGCTCAGATAATTTTCCCATATTTTGTCGCTTGCGAATCTCGTTACAAATTAATAATGCCACTTCTGTTTGATCTAAAGTTAATGTATCAATTGTAACTATATCAACCCCAGATCTTTTCTTAACTTCGTCTAATGCATCATAGTACTCATGCTGCAATAGATTAAGCTGTCTCGGGTTTTCGTGCATATGCCTCCATTTAGGTCTTTCAACTCCAGCCAAACTTGCATTTTCTGCTTCTATCCTTCCTTCGATTCTTGATACTGCTTCTTCGGGTGGAACGGTAAGAAAAAAAATGACATCTCGATATTGAGCTCCTGTAAGTTGTTCTATAAAACTTATTCTATCACTCATGTTTTTGCGTGCTAACCTGGGGGAGTAACATACAGCATATACAGCTGGATCTATCATGAGATCTCTTGCTCCAAGAACTATTGTTGGTTTAATTCTCCTTTCTAGGGTTGGCTCAATAATTCTTCCTTGTAAAACCACATGCGCTGCATTAACTGCACACACATAGTTAGGATTATGGGTCTGATCAGCAAAACCATGAAGCATATCTATCAAACCAATTAATCGTCGGTAATGATATTCCTTGGTACCTCCTACAACAGAATAAACCGGTCGATTGGTAGCTTTAACAATACGATTATCTTGTTTTAAATCATCAACTACCAGCGCTAAGGTTGTACTTTTACCGGCCCCATCGATGCCTGTTATTGAGGCCCTTACAGGTTTATTAGCTTCAGTTGCAAACATGATGTGAGATTATATGACAAAGATCCTTATATGTAAAATTTATAGGTCTTTTACAGCAGATTCTAGAAAGTTTAATTCTTTTTTGCTGGTGTCAAAAGAAACTTTTACCCCAATTGGCATTGGGATATTTCCGGGAATATGTCCAAAATCCAAATTAGCCATGATCGGAAAATCAAAATCTTTACAAATATCCAATACCATTTCTTGAAGTGTAGGAATATCAAATTTTGCCTCATCCCTAACCGGTTTTAGGTATTTAACTTTACCAATTAACATCCCGGAGATTTTTCCCAAAATTCCCATATTTTTTAGCTGATATAAATATTGATAAATTTCCGTTAAATCCCGACCGATTTCTTCCCAAAATAAGACAAGCTTGTCGCTTCGCGATAGTATCGCTCCATCAAATTCTTCTAGCTTAGGAAAATATTCGCTACCGGCTAATATGGACATTCTTTCTAGTAACCCTCCGATCAAATATCCTTCTGCTTTACCCGACTTCCAGGCTTCCCATTCTGATTTAGGAGCAATTATCCCTGGAGCCTTTGTACTAGCCAAGAACTGTAAAAAATATTCTCCTGTAAAATAGCTTAAATAATCCATATGAAAACCCACTTGCCCTGTTTTGGCAAAAATAGCCAAAAGATAAACTGTCATATCAGATAAGCCCATAAAGGGTTTGGGGTTATTAGTGATTAGTTCGTAGTCTAAATATTCTAAAACAGAAATTGCCGAATAGCCACCGTTTTGAGCAAAAATAGCTTTGATTTCTTTATCAGCAAACATCTGATTAATATCTTCAGCCACTTCCTTAGGAGTCCCTGCCATCCACCAATGTTTAGTTTGCATGGTTTTACCCTCTTTAATCTTAAATCCTAAATCGAGTAAGGCTTGCTTACCACGCATAAAATTATCTTGATAAAGTGACATTACTGGTGTAGATGAAGCCACTAATCCAATAGTATCTCCAACATTTAATTTGGGTGGCTTAATTGTCATAAACAAATTTTAACTATTTAGAAGTGACTGTGGAAGTAGCAACTGAGGTATTACCCGCGGCGTCATAGGCTTTGGCTTGCAAAGTGTAACTAACTTTTGGCTTAGCCGGAACCTGCCAATTACAGGAATACGCGGCGGCGGCATTACTACAAAGAAGCCTCCCATTAACATAAAATTCTACTCTACTTATTCCAGACAGGTCAGAGGCATTGGCAGTGATAGCTACAGTGGAATTTTTATTCACAGTTGAGCCGTTTAAAGGACTAGTTAGGGAAACTTGTGGTGGGGTCACATCTAAAACCGTCACTGTTACAGCCGATGAAGTAGCAATATTACCGGTATCATCAAACGCCTCAGCAAAAATAGTGTGGGAAGAATTGTATGGATAAACCGTGGTATCCCAATTTTGAGAATAGGGAGCAGAGGTAGAAATACCCAGCAAACTATTATCAGTGTAGAATTCTAGCCGGGTAACAGTGGCGCTTCCAGAAGCTTGAGCATAAGCTCTAATATTCACAGTCCCGGAAACCCCACTACCACTAACCGGGTTCGTCACTGTTACAAACAACGAACTAGGTGCAGTACTACCAACCCCTAAATTACCTGAAAAACTAGCTGCATGAGCTGGATTTTTACTAAAAATCTGGCTAATTAACAAAGTCAAAAAGGCCAGAGCAATAATTGCAGAAAGCTTTAACAGGTGGGAAATACTTAAACTTTTTATCACTATAATTTATATTACATGATATAAAAATCCTGTCAAGACCAAAAATCCCCCCGCCAAAAATTTCATATTTAGGCGGGAGGGATTAATAATAACCTGAAGGTTTGTAATTATTTTTTACCACAAACTCGGCAATCTGTTAAATGAGTCGCTGCTAAATAAACAGCAGAAACTCCAACTAAAATGTAGAATAATTTAGCTACAGTTGGCATACTACCTAAAACTGCATCAACTAGGTTAAAGCCAAATAAGGCCCAAAGACCCCAATTTAAACCACCAACAACTAACAGTGCAAACGCGACCATATGAAGTGTTTTCATTTTTCTCACCTCCTTTTCTTTGATATATCCAGTGTACTCACAAGTTAAATATTTAATCAAGTAACTTTTACTCCTTTTAAATCCTAAGGAATATGTTACAATATCCTTATGCAATTAACTAACTTACTGGATAAAAAATTTATTGGGGCTGATGAGCTACGTAGAGATTTAACTAAGATATTAAATCAGGTGCCAACAAGTGGCGATGTAGTAGTAACTCAACATGGTAAACCTAAGGCTGTTATGGTAAACATTGCAACCTATCTTAGAATTCAAGAGTTAGAAGAAGATATTGCAGATTATGACCCAAAATTTATCAAAAAAATGAATCACGTTTTAGCTGATGTCAAAAAAAACGGTGGAATCCCAGCAAAGAAAGTTTGGGAGGAACTGGGGATTTAATGTGTACCAGGTAACGTTTTCCAAAAATGCACTCAAGTCTTTAAAGAAATTTCCATTAAAAGATCAAATTAGAATTAAGAAAATCTCCGAAAAATTAGAACAGGACCCATTCTCCTTAGATATCAAAAAACTTGGACCACCACATCAGACGAGCCATAGGATCAGAACCGGAAGTTACAGAATATTTTTAGATATCGACACTACAAATAAAATTATCCTTATAGTAGACATCAAACGCCGCACCACCCAAACATACCACTAACTTTTTAGGATCGATAGGAAGGCCTCCTGCGGTATCTCTACTCTACCAATCATTTTCATTTTCTTTTTACCTTTTTTCTGTTTATCTAATAATTTATTCTTCCTGGTCACATCACCACCATATAATTTAGCGGTGACATCTTTTCTAAAAGAAGACAGAGTTTCCCGGGCAATAATCCTGCCACCAATGGTGGCCTGAATTGCCACTTCAAAATTTTGTTTGGGTAAGACTTCTTTTAATTTAGCCACTAATTTTCTGCCAATATAGTCCCCCTTTTGCCTAACTACTATAGTAGAAAGCGCATCTACCTTTTCTCCTCCCACCAAAAAATCAATCCGCACTCCATCCACTGGCCGAAATTCGATAAATTCCCAGTCTAAAGAGGCAAAACCAGATGAGACTGATTTTAACTGATCATAAAAATCATTAATCATTTCAGACAAGGGCATTTCATAGGAAAGTTCCACCTGCATGCCAAAATGCTGCATGTTTAAAAACTTCCCTCTCCGATCCTGAACCAATTCCATCACTCCGCCGATAAAATTCTGCGGCACAAAAATCTTTAAACTAACCCAAGGTTCTTTTAAGTCTTTTAACCCATCCCCTTGTGGCAAATCTGATGGATTATGCACTAAGGTATCACCTAACATATATTCAACAGACGGAGCAGTGGCAATTAAATCCGCTCCAAATTCCCCTGACAGTCGCTCTTGTACTACCTCAGCATGCAAAAGCCCCAAAAAGCCGCAGCGAAATCCCGCTCCTAGAGCGGTGGAATGTTCCAGTTCATAAGTAAAGGCCGGATCAGTTAAACGAAACCTTTCCAAAGCTTCCTTAATATCATGAAATTCATCCTGATCAATTGGATAAAGTCCCACATAGACCATTGGTTTAACCTTTTTATAACCAGGCAAAGCCGGGGTAGTTAAATCAGTCACAATCGTATCCCCCACCCGTACCAAATCCGGAGTTTTAATGCCAGTAGCAATATAGCCAATTTCCCCACTAGTTAACACTGCTCCGGCTACCAAAGTCGGGGCAAAATATCCGGTTTCAATAACATGACCAGAAGCTTGAGTTCCAGCAAAATAGATAGGGGCCTGATCTTTGGGAGTAACTCCTTCTACTACTCTAATTTGAGCAATTACTCCTTTGAAAGAATCAAAAAAAGAATCAAAAATCAAAGCTTTCAAAGGCTTTTCTATTTCCTGTTTTGGTGGCGGCACCCGTTCAATAATGGCTTTTAAAATTTCTTCAACCCCCACCCCTGATTTACCAGAGGCTAGGATAATTTCTGATTCATTAAAACCAAAAGTATCAATCAGCTCCTGCTTACACTTTTCTACATTAGCAGTTGGTAAATCAACTTTGTTTACAACCGGAATTAAAGTTAAATTCTGTTCTAATGCAGCTAAGCCATGCGATAAAGTCTGAGCTTGAATGCCTTGGGCTGCATCTACGAGTAAAATTGCTCCTTCTACAGCTGCCAAAGCCCTAGACACTTCATAGGAAAAATCAACGTGACCGGGAGTATCTATTAAGTTAAGAGTATATAGTTCAGAGTTTAGAGTATATTTTAAGCGCACCGGGGCCAGCTTGATGGTAATACCTCGTTCACGTTCCAGTGCCAAGGAATCTAAAAGCTGAGCCTGCATTTTATCTTTGGCAATAGTACCGGTCACTTCCAAAAACCGGTCGGCTAAAGTAGATTTGCCATGATCAACATGGGCAATAATAGAAAAGTTTCTGATGTTCATAAGTTAGGGTAAGTTAAACAGCATTGGTTTCAGTGATAATTTCCTCGGATTTTAATCCGGATTGGAATTTGGTCATTTTTTTAAATAAATCAATAAAGGTATATAGTTCTTTAACCTTTAAAAACCACACCAAAATTACATAAACGCTCAAAGCAAATACTGAGGCAATGCCGGTTAAAAAAAGCAGATTAAGCGTTCTGGTAGTATCAAAAATTACCTGATCAAGTAGTTTAATCGGCACATATAAGGCCACCCCCATAATCATAGTTGCCATTAACATTTTTCCAAGCGGGACTAAAACTGCTCTTAAATTAAACTTACCTACTTTAAAATGCAGTCCCCAGAAAAGCAGCACACCAGAAACTAAAGCCGAAATAGAATTAGCCAGCCCCAAACTCCAGACCTCCATCTTTAAAAACACAATAAAATAAAGACTTAAGATAATATTTAAAGCCACCACCAACAAAGAAACCAGCACTGGAGTTTTAGTATCTTTCATGGCATAAAAACCCCGCACCAAAAGTAAAGAAATTGCCTGTGCAGCCAAGCCGATGGCCAGAAAAGCCAAAGTGGCTCCGGTTAACACAGTAGCTTTCCAGTCAAATTGGGAAGCCCCAAACACCAGTCTGACTACCGGTATCCGAATCACAATTAAAATTGCCGTGGCCGGCAAAGATAAAAACATGATTTGATGAAAAGTAGTTAACAGGGTGATCTTGAATTCCTCAATTTTACCCCGCGACCGTTCTGTTGATAAAACCGGCATGGCTGCTTGTGCTAAAGTAGCACCAAACAAGCCAATTGGTACCACCTGCAAATGCTGGGCAAAAGTTAAATAAGTCACAGACCCAACCGCAGCCAGGGATGCCAAAGCCACTCCCACTGTTTCATTAATCTGCTCGGCAGCCAAACCGATGGTCCGAATACTCATTAGATGGATAATTTCCAAAACCCCGGGATGTAAAAATTTCCTGGGCATTTTAAACCGAAAGCCCATTGACCAAACTAAAGGTAGCTGAATTAAAGCATGTAAAATCGCACCCAAAATCACCCCAATTGCCGCACCCGCAATGCCAAAAGGCTTGGCAAAAAAGACTATCCCTAAAATAATCCCCAAGTTATAAAAAATCGGCGCCAAAGCTGGAATAATAAACTTTTGGAAAGACTGCAACAAACCAATAAACAAAGCTCCAAAAACCAAGAGGATCTGTCCGACAAAAATAATCCTGGTTAATACAATCACCTGAGCTTGTTTATCCGGAGTAAAACCAGGGGCAATAAAATTAGCAATTAAAGGCTTGGCGAAGATAGCAACGATTACAGCAATCACCATAAAAATCAGTAAAGAGATATTCAAGATTCCACGGGTTAATTCAAATGCATCTGTTTTACCTTTGGATTCTAAGTGTTCGGTAAAAACCGGAATAAAAGCCACAGACAGTGCTCCTAAGATTAGGATTTGAAAAATTAGATCAGGTAAACGAAAAGCTGCCCAAAAAATATCAATCTTATCCGGTGCAAAGGCGTGAGCTAACAGTCGGTCACGAATTAAACCCAGTACCTTGGAAAACATCATGGTCACCATAATAATTGAGGCCGCTGACAATATTGATGTTTGCCTGGCTGTTAGAATTGAAAATATATTTTTGACCATCTATTTTTGAATGTAGAAAATTATAGTCTCCTACTATAATTTTAAGTTTAGCATTCTTGCTTGCCAAAACTGAATAGGCATGATAACATTCCAGGGTAACTTATGCCAATCATTAAGTCCGCCATTAAAAAAGTTAGAAAAGATAAAGTCAGAACCGCTCGTAATAAAACAAGGGCCATGGCTGTTAAAGCTTCTATTAAAAAAGTCAGAATTTCCAAAGCTGCTACTGATCTTCAAGCAGCTTTTTCTGCTTTAGACAAAGCTGTTAAAGTGAATTTAATTCACAAAAGCAAAGCCAATAGATTAAAATCCCGTCTTTCCAAAGGTGTAACCGGAACCGTAATCTCCACCAAAAAATCCGCTCCTAAAAAATCAACTGCTAAGAAATAGTTTCTTAAAACACAGCGAACTTTGCTTTATAACAACCTAAATGCTATACTCAGCCTCAATATGAGCCCAGAGCAATCTAATTTAACCAAAGAACAGGTTTCGCAGGCTGAAGCCAGAGTTGGAGTAACTCACCCAGTAGTTTTAGTATTGAGGTCTCATGCTCCAAGAATTGCCCGACTAAATTCCGATCTTTCTGGTATAGCAGAAAGTGCTAATAAGGATGCTTTTATTAAAGGCAATTTTGGATTCCTGGCAGATGCCATTGAGGATACGGGTGATTTTTCCCTAGAACCTTTAGATATGGTTTCAATTTGGGGAGAGGCTCAAGATCAAGGTCTTCTTGCTACCATACCATATAAATTAGCAGCTACAGTCTCAATAGCTTATGCAATAAGAGGAGTGCCAACACCAGGTTGGAAAGGTTTTACCCAGCATTATTTTGAGGAAGGAGATATACCAACCCATCTATTAGGAGATAGAGCCGGTCTAACTCATGTAAGGAATAGACTATTGGAAGTTCGTGGTAATAGGAATCAGTTGGATTTATATACCCATGGAACACTAGAAGGGAACATGCGCGTAGTAGAACTTACAATGAAATCTAAAGATGGAGACGGAGATGCACAAAAAAAACTTGACGCACTCTTTGAATATCATCGTGAGCATTCAACACCCCTTCTAGGAGAACTTAAAGAGAACTTTCAAGGGCTCTCTTTTGCTTCCGCTAGAATACAAATGGCCCTTCAAAATCTCGACCAGTCTTTGGATAAACCATTATAAGCCCTACTCAGACTGGCTTGCCTTTTTGCCTAACAAAAACGTAAAATGTATTCATGCCCAAAGAAAAAGGGATTAAGTTTCCTGCCTTAAATTTAGACTTATTAAAACCCCAAAGTAGACCGGAAAAAATCTTTTCCAAATTTATCCGATGGCTTTTATCCAGTGGCCGCTATATTTTAATTTTTGTTGAAGCTTTAGTGTTAATTGTGTTTATTTCCCGCTTTAAATTAGATGAAGATTTAGCAGCTAAAAAAGATGCCATTGCTCAACAACTGCCATATATTGAAAGTTTACAGCCAGTTGAGGTCACAATTAGAAAAACCCAACTGAAGCTCTCCACTATTTCCTCTGTTAAATCAAGCTATATTGATTATCCAATAATTCTTAAAAAAATTGCCAGTGAAGTTCCCAGTGGTGTAAAAATTATTACCTTAAACTTAAATAAAAACAGCGCCAAAGTAGCTGCCACCATCACTGCTTCAGCCAATAATAATGTTAGTTTGGCCGGTTTTATTGCCGGCTTAAAACAAGATGCATCATTCCAAAATGTTTCTGTCACTAGTATTTCGCTGGAAAATAGCAGCATTAGTTTTAGCGTCAGTTTAGATGCCAGTCCAGGAATTTAAAAAATATGCCAAACGAATCATCAAGATATTCTAGATATTTTACTTATATTAAACCAGTAACCCGGCTGCCGATTGTTAAAACTTACGGCTCAGTGATTTTTACCTTGTTTGTGATGGTTTTTTTTATTGTCTATGCCATCAAGCCGACTATTGAAACCATTTTGGTGTTACAAAAAAATCTGGCTGATGAAAATCAGATCTTAGAAAAAGTTACTTTAAAAGCCAAAAATTTATCTACGGGAAAACAAAATTACGATAACATGGATCCTGCTATTAAAACTAAAATTTCAACCGCAGTTCCGGATATGATTGAAATTAGTACTTTAACTAGCTCTTTAGAGCAAACTGCTAAAGCCCATGATGCCTCAATTTCTGCTTTGCAAATTCAGCCTTTGATCCTCACCCCTCCAATTGATAATACAGTTGGTGATATTGCACACATTGATTTTATTTTTAATGTGGAAGGAAACTATCCTAACTTGGTTAATTTATTGCAAGATTTGAAAAGTTCTGCTAGGTTAATCTCTGTTGATAACTTATCTTTGGCAAAATTGGCTGAAGGAGATGGACTGGTGTTATCAATAACCGGAAAGGCATATTACATAAAGTGACTAGAAAAGAAATACTAATTGCTGTGGTGTTAACTTTCATTACCATTTGTGCTTGGGAGCTATTTAATGTCTTACATGCCCGCGCCCAGGTAGAAATACCTCAAAAAACTCAGGAATTAATGAAACCAATTAGTCCGGATTTTGATACATCAAGCCTAACAAAATGAAAAATCTCTTCAGCAGATTTCGCATACCCACACTGCTTGGGCTGACTGTAATTGCTTTGGGAATTGCCGCAGGTATTTTGCTAAGTCTTAAGCAGCAAACCTTTATCTCCCAGGCTTCACCTGATTTACTCCCACAAAATATTACTGTTTCCAATGTATCTGATACGACAGCTACCATCTCCTGGCAAACCTCTAGCCCTTCCACTTCTTTTATCCGATTTGGTCAAAACAGCCTAGATGAACAAACAGTGTTAGATGACAGAGATCAAAAAAATCCCAAAGCCCATTTAATGCACTTTGTCAGTTTAAAAAACTTGTCACCTAAAACCATCTACGAGTATCGAGTAGTATCTAATACCTCATCAGATACACGAAATTTCACTACTGCCACCCCAATTTCCAGCCAAACCGGTTTTCAACCAATTATTGGATCAGTTGTTAGTAACAATCTGCCTTTAAACGATGCTTTGGTTTATCTATCAATTGCTGATGCTGCAACCCAAGCAGCTTTAACTAAAAACTCGGGAAATTTTTTAATCCCGATCTCCCAAATCCGAAAAAAAGATTTATCAGGAATTTATCCTTTAACTCCTGATACTGTGGCAAAACTGGTCATATTATCCGATAAAGGCACATCATCTGTTCTATTTAAATTAAGTAGTTTAAAACAGGGTTTGCCCTCAGTAACGTTAGGCGAAAATTTAGATTTAACCAATCCGGTTGATAACATTGACTATGATTTAAACAAAGACGGCAAAATTAACTCCGCTGACATGGCAGTAATTTTGGAAAATTTTGGTCCCCAACCGAAAAATCCGCAAAACATTGCCAGTTATAAAAAAGCTGACCTAAACGGTGACGGCGCAGTTAATCAAAAAGATATTGACCTAATGTTAGACGCCATTAAGAAATCCGGCAATCAATAAGTACTCTGCGTGTTTGGGTTCCATTAAACCAGTTTTTATTTTAAAATCTGTTTCCAAAATTAATTTGTACAAAGCTGTTATCTGAGGCCTTGTAAAATTGATTCTTTGTCTGGCCATCTTTTTTTTGACAAATTCCGAGGATTTGGCTGGTACAAAAATAAGGCTTCTAAGCAAATAAAATACCATGGTAAAAATATACTGCGTGTCATTGGGGGAAGTGCGATTTCTTTTTTCCAGCTCCAAAAAGGCTTTTTTATCTTTGTTTCCTAAACTATCCAACAAGGGAAACATTGAAGCTTCTGGCGCTTCCTGAAAAAATAATACTTCAACACCTGGTGGAATATTTTTAGCAGCCAGTTCATGGTCAAACCACAAAACTAGGGTGCAGGGTGCAGGCAACAGGGCATAGTTAGAAAAATCATCCGACGGATTTTCGACAATAATTAGTCTTTCCCCGTCAAACATTGAAACAGTTTGTAAACTGGCCAAAATGTCTGCGACTGGGCTGCCCTCTTCAAAAGTTACCACATTTTCAGTGGCAAATTTTTGCTTTAAATCAATTAGTTTTTTACGAGATCCACTAGTTCCTGATCCGTGCAGAAGGACTACCTTCATTGTCAACCTCCCCGTTTATTAATTTTTTGATAAATCCTTGAATAGTTGAGAAGTCATCATCTTGGGACACCAACACATAAGCTCCACCATAATCCTTTGGATTAGGCTCGATCAGTAAAGAGGTTCTGCCTCCTGGTAATCCCAGCTTTTTACTATTATCCAAAACAAAATTATTAGTCGTATTCATTTTTTTAATCAAATTATAAAACTGGGCACCGGCTTTTAAAGTAATATCTGTATCAACGCTTTTGCCCAAGGAATTGATTAAACCGGAGATTTTACCAGGGCTAGATAAAGTAGAAAGGGAAAGTATTTTACCCCGCAGAGCCTGCAGCACTTGTTGTTGTCTTCTGGAACGGGCAAAGTCAGAATCCTCACCACTCGTGCCATGTCGACTTCTAACAAACTTTAAGGCAGTGGCTCCATCCATATGCGTTACACCCTTTTTAAAACTGATGTGTTCATACCGACAGGTAAAATACTTGGCACCCATATCTTCCTGCGCGGAATTAGTAGCAATAGTCCCATCCGGCGCTACAAACACGGTTTGTGCCCCTGGGGTAACATTTAATTTTTGAGCGTCCTCTGGAGAATAGGTAATTTGTTTGGTGGTATAACCACATAGATCATCTTCTTTGCCAGTAATCGGATAATTATAATCATCAAAACTATTTTCCACAGTTACATCAATCCCCCCTACTGCATCCACTGCTTGGATAAAGCCATTAAAATCAATTCTTAAACCATAATGAATCGGCAGCCCCACCACATTGCCAATCACGGTTTTAGCAAAACTTAAACCATTGCCCTGATTTAAACCAATTTCATAAGCAGCATTGGCTTTGGCTTTTAAAGAAGGCAACCATAAATCTCGGGGTACGGAAATAAAATAAACCTGATTGGTTTTTAAATTATAAGAAGCCACTAGAATTGTATCTGTTAAATTACCGCCGTCATGACTGCCGCCGCCAATCCCCAAAAGTAATACATTAACCCGGTTGTCAGTGGATTTAATAGTATCTCCCAAAAGATGCAAACCACTAAAAGGATTTGATTTATCAAAACCCAATAAACCGCGTCCAAAATAGAATAGCAGGCCCAAAACAATCAGCCAAATAATTAGTTTAATAATTCTTTTGCTTTTTTTTGGACGTTTACGGGAATTTCCATCTGTTTGTAAATCAATTTTCTTCACTAAAACTTACTCCTTGCATGCATTAATTATATTGATAAAATCCTGAGGATTTAATGAGGCTTTACCTGGTAATACCCCACTAATATGTTCCTGACTATTAAATCCTTTAACATTATCTGCCGTTACACTACCGCCATAAATTACCTCAACTTGAGAATTTGCTTGTTTGATTTTAAGCGCTACCTGGTTGGCATTTTCCGGAGTGTCAGGATTTCCAGTACCAATTGCCCAAACCGGCTCATAAGCGACTAATTTACAGTCTGGTGGCACCGGAGTTCCGGCACTTTGGACGCAAACCAGGGGAGTAATATTGCTGGCCAAAGCTTGTTTAACTTTAGCATCAATCATTTCATCAGTTTCCCCAAAGTTTTGTCGTCTTTCTGAATGACCAATGATAGAAAAGCTTACCAATTCTTTTAATAAACTAGCTGGTTCCTCACCAGTAAAAGCACCCACATCAAATGGGGATAAATTCTGGGCGCCTACAATTATTGGGAAATTTCCTACCATTACGGCTTTTTTAACCTCAGACAAACAACTAAAGGCAGGACAAACCACCACTTTTAAGTTTACCGTCTTCGGAATTTGCGGACCAACTGTTTCCACCCACTCCAAAGCCTGCGCAATAGTCTTGTTAGATTTCCAGTTTGCAACAATCCAGAGGTGTTTAGGGCCAACCATATTTAGTCAAGTCTATCATGAAATCTTTACTAACCTCAATTCCCTCTTGTTCCAAAAGTGCTTTTTGTAAGGGTTTGGGAAATTCTAAACATTTAGTAGAAATAAATCCGTGCCTGTTTACTACTCTTTGCCAGGATATTTCAGTTTCTTTGGCATGTAATATTCCGCCAACTAACCGAGCAGCCCGCGGAATCCCAGCCATCGTGGCAATAGTGCCATAAGTAGTTACTTTACCAACAGGAATCTTGTTAACAATTGAGATTACACGCTTACTAAAACTAGCCATTAATCAAAGCCATTAAATCTGCTTTGGAGGTCACACCAATTTTTCTACCTACTTCCTGACCGTCTTTTTCTATTATATAGGTAGGGATACTCATCACCCCGTATTTTTGTGACATTGGTTGATTTTCATCAACGTTAATTTTTTCAATAGTGACTTTGCCGGCCAGTTCCTTTTCCAGTTCTTCCAAAACCGGATTCATTACCCGACAAGGTCCGCACCATTCAGCCCAAAAATCTAGAAGTTTTACAGTTGCCATAGGACAAGTATAATATCACTATTCCGGTAATTTTAAAAGCCGGTAAATATGGTAATATATGCTTCATGTCTGCTACTTCGAGTACGCTCAGTACAAGTCTCTTGGACGATTTAAATCCCGCTCAACAAGAGGCGGTTAAGGCCACAGATGGACCAATTTTGATCCTGGCTGGAGCTGGTTCTGGAAAAACTCGCGTCTTAACTTACCGGGTAGCTTATCTGATCAAAGAAAAGCAAATTCCCGCAGAAAATATCCTGATGGTGACGTTTACTAACAAAGCCGCCGGAGAAATGAGAAACCGTATTCTCAAGTTACTTAACTCCGAACTACCTACTACTAACTACCAACTACCACTAATGGGAACTTTCCATAGTTTTTGCGCAAAAGTCCTTCGAAAGGATGGCGGAGAAATCGGCTTGCCTCCGGGATTTGCGATTTACGATGAGGGTGACGCCATGGATGTGATCAAAGAAGCGATGAATAATTTAAATATTCCGATTCAAAAAACTTCTCCTCATTCTGTTAGAACCACTATTTCCGGTGCCAAAAATGAACTGATTTCCGCTATGGAATATCCGCAATATGCCCGGGGCTATTTTCAGGAAACTGTGGCAAAAATATACCTGGAATATCAAAAAATCCTGGAAAAAAATAAGGCGGTTGATTTTGATGATTTGCTTTTAAAAACCATTAAGTTATTTCAAGTTAGCCCCCAAACTTTAACCAGATATCAAATTCAATTCCGCTATATCTTAATTGATGAATACCAGGATACTAATCCTGCCCAATATTTAATTTCTAAATATCTAGCCAAACGCCATCAAAATATTTGTGTGGTGGGAGATATGTCGCAGTCAATTTATAAATTCCGGGGCGCTGATTATCGTAATATGTTAAATTTTCAAAAAGATTACCCCAGCACTAAAGTTTTTAGCCTAGAACAAAATTACCGCTCCACTCAAACAATTTTAGATGCGGCTCATGGGGTGATTTCCAAAAATAAATCCCATCCGGTTTTAAAATTATGGACTGATAAGGATGCCGGAGCAAAAATTCAGGCAGTAGAAACCAGAAACGAGGTAGAAGAAGCCATTTTTATCTTGTCTCAGCTTGATCAAACCCGACTTTCCGATTACGCTATTTTATACCGCACCAATGCCCAGTCTCGCTCTTTGGAAGAACAATTTTTAAAAAGTGGCGTGCCTTATAAATTAGTGGACGGCACTTCGTTTTACCAAAGAAAAGAAATTAAAGATGTACTGTGCTATTTACGGCTGCTACAAAATCCGGAGGATTCCGTAGCTTTAAAAAGAGCGGAAAAAATCGGTAAAGCTCGGCTAAAAGCCGTAATGGATATTTATATTGAAGTAGCCGGTAAGCTGGATCAATACACCAGTTTAGAGCTAATGGATTTGGTGGTAGAAAAAACCGGGTATATGGAATATTTGGATGATAAAACAGAAGAGGGTATTAATCGTATGGAAAATGTTAAAGAACTGCGCTCGGTGGCAGAGGAATTTCCGAAATTAACTGAATTTTTGGAAAATGTCGCTTTGGTAGAGGCAGCAGATGCTCCTGGGCGGAAGAAACTCGACCAGGATGCAGTAACATTAATGACTTTGCATAGCGCTAAAGGCCTGGAATTTCCTGTAGTATTTATGTCAGGCATGGAGGAAGGACTGTTTCCTCACTCACGCTCAATGCTGGATCCTAATGAACTGGAAGAAGAAAGACGACTTTGTTATGTGGGAATTACCAGGGCTAAAGAAAAGTTATATTTAACCTATACCAGAACACGGCTTTTTTTTGGTAGCAGATCAAATAATCTAGTCTCACGGTTTTTAGCTGATATTCCGGAAACTTTAATTGATGGCAACACCAATTTCCGAGATCAGGATAGTTTGCTGGAAGATGTTGAGATAATTGATAAGGAGGATTGGTTAAATGTATAAGCTGGAACGCTATTTCGGCATTATCTTACTTTTGGCCGTCACTTTTTTAGTCAAATATTTTTGGCAAACCCCAGTGGTCTTGGCTGATTATGCTCCAACCCCAACGGATACTTTACCAGTCACTCAACCAATTACTACTCAGTCTTCTTTTACAGAAAAGGTGGAAACCGAAACAGAGGTAATACCGAAAAAAACAGTCTATCAAGATGACCCGGAAACTGAAGCTGGAACTGAAACTGTATTAGATGAAGGCGAAGATGGTAAAACCATAAAAACTGTCAAAATTACCTATACCAAAGATGGACAAGTTTATAGTAAAGAGGTAATTTCAGTTGATACTACAGAAGCAAAGGATAAAAAAATTTCCCGCGGTACCAAAATTGTTTGGCGGGATTTAGATACTCCAGATGGTTCTATCCAGTACTGGAAAAAGCTCCATGTTTGGGCCACTCAGTATGATTCTCATTGTCTGGGCTGTAATGACTGGACTGCAACAGGCATGCATCAAGGCAAAGGTGTAATTGCAGTTGATCCATCAGTCATCCCTTTAGGCACTAAACTGTATATTCCAGGATATGGTGTGGCTGTAGCAGGAGATGTTGGTGGTGGTGTTAGGGGTAATATGATTGATGTCGGCTTCCCCGACGCTCATACATCAGGCTGGCAATCCCACGCCCTTGATGTTTACATCATATCTAATTAGTAAATTTAAAGGTAGAAAGGATTTTTTCTCCTGGGGCGCCGATGATTCTAAATAAATAGATCTTTTGATCCTTGGACAGGTAAACAAATTTTGGTTTGCCGGGTTGATAATCAACTATGCCGGTTTGGGCTGGCTTACCACTGACAGTAGCCTCCCCTGTGGGAGCTATTTTGATTTTGCCGTTATAGGTAAAATCTCCCCAGACAAATGGGAAATACCAATAGTTACCATACCAGACATCAACACTTAAATTATTGGGGTTATCAAAAACCCAAACCGTAAAGGGATTGTCTCTGTATGATCTGGTTTTATCGAGAACTACCACTGCTCCGACAAATACTCCTGGTTGATAACCAACATAGCCGGCAAAGTTACTGCGGAAATCTCCGCCTTCTCTTTTGTTATAACTGTCTTCAGTTTCCGACAAAACAGATAAATCATTACTGTAATCAAATTTAAACTTTAACTCAGAATTGGTATATATTTTAGTATTACTAACCGGAGTTTTGGTTTGGGAGAATATACTAGCATTACCGGATAGTTGATCATGAGAAAATACACCAAAATTTCGAACATAAAAATAACCAGCTGATAAAATTAATAATACTAGTAGCAAAACAAGCGGTATCAGGGCAGAACCTCTATTCATAATTAAATCATAGATCAAAATTGACCGCTTGCCAAGCAACAACTAGTTCTGTTATTATCGGCCAATGGCTGTAAAAACTAAAAGGTCAAAAGTTAAAATTCAAAAGTCCACCTCAGAACCCGTAAACTCAAATGTTATTCCCGGAGGCAAATTAAATAATTTTTTAAATACTTTTCCTGATAAAGTTTTTCAGTTGCGCTCTTCTAAATACGGCATCATCTTAGTCATTGTGGTGATTTTACTGGCAATCGCAATTTATAAAAAATCCTGGTTTGTGGCAGCTACTGTTAATGGTATGCCAATTACTAACCTTGACCTACAAATGAAATTAAATCAGGATTTTCGAACCCAGACTTTAACGCAAATGATTAATGAAAAAATAATCCTCGATGAAGCAGCTAAAAATGGCGATATCCCCACCCAACAAGAAATCAATCAAAAAATCGCTGATTTAGAAAAGCAGGTCGGTGGCAAAGATGCTTTGGATAGTTTACTAGCTCAACAAGGACAAACCAGAACCAGTTTAAATGAACAAATTAAAGTTCAGTTGGCAATTACCAAACTCTACAAAAAAGAAGCTACTGTTTCCGCTGATGAAGTAAATCAATTTATTGAACAAAATAAAGACCAAATGAAAGCTACTGATTCTGCTGGTCAACAAAAAGAAGCCACAGATGCGATTCAACAACAGAAACTTTCTCAAATCTTTAGCCAAAAATTCCAAACCTTAAAACAAAAAGCCAACGTTCAAATCTTCTAATTGTTCTGTATAATGGTCAAATGGATCTAAGACCAATCTCTGAAAAAGAAAAAACTCAGTATAACCAGAAAGTTTCCCATGTCATGCAATCATGGCAATGGGGTGAAGCAAGGATGGCATTGGGCACTCCGGTTTTACGCTACGGACTTTACGAGAAAGGTAAATTAAAAACAGCTTTTCAGCTAACACTTCATAAAATTCCTTTGCTTGGCAAAAACGTCGGTTACTTACCTAAAGGACCTTTTCCCGATGCAGATTTAGCTAAAGCCCTAATTAAAATAGGGAAAGATTATAATTGTGCATTTATTAAAATAGAACCGAATTTTGAAAAAGCTGACAGTGTACAGTTGTCAGTTAACAGTGCTTTTAAAAACTCACCTAAGCCTTTATTTACAAAATACAATTTTGTCTTGGATTTAACTAAGACTGAAGAAGAATTGTTAAAACAAATGCATCAAAAAACCCGTTATAACATCCGGGTTGCTCAAAAACATGGGGTAGTAATTAAAGAAACAACTGAAGACAAGGATTTTAATACCTATTTAAAACTTTATTTTGAAACAACTCAAAGACAAGGTTACCACGGACATAATGAAAATTATCATAGGAAGATCTGGGACACTTTAAAAGAAACTGGGATGGCCCGACTATTAATTGCCTATTTTGGAAAAGAGCCATTGACCGCTTGGATGTTACTTAATTTTAATAACACTTTATACTATCCCTATGGTGGTTCATCCAAAGCTCATCCGGAAGTGATGGCTAATAATTTAATAGCCTGGGAAGCGATTAAGTTAGGTAAAAAATTAAACTTAAAACAATTTGATATGTGGGGGGCTCTTGGTCCAAATGCTGATCCAAAAGATCCTTGGTACGGTTTCCATAAATTTAAAATGGGATATGGTGGAAAATTAGCTGAATATATTGGCACTTATGATTTGGTATTAGACTGGCCAGTGTATATCTTGTTTACTATCATAGATAAACTAATGCCATTAAAAATATTGCTGCTAAAAATACTCGGAAAATAATGGATTCCACTTTAATTATTATCGGCGGCCTACTGCTCGGCTGTTTTATTTCACTTTCTTGGTTTGCCGGATCTGATGCACCATATGTTCCTACTAAAATGACTCGTATAAAAAAACTTTTAAAACAAGCAGGGTTGAAAAAAGGAATGGAGTTCTGGGAGTTAGGTAGTGGCGATGGTAGGGTAGTAATAGAGGCAGCTAGGATGGGGACTAGAGCTTATGGAGTTGAACAAAGCTGGATCAGAATTCTTTACTCAAGATGGAAAGCCAAAAAAAATAATTTACCTAACGCCAAGTTTATTCATGGGAATATTTTTAAAAGAGATTTTTCTTCAGCTGATTATATCTTCATCTTTTTATTACCCAATGGAGTTGCAAAACTGGAAACCCTACTCAAAAAAAGATTAAAAAAGGGGGCAGTGGTAATTACCCAAACTTTTCATTTCAAAAACTGGAAACCAGTTAAAAAAATACTAGTTACAGAAAAGGATCAACCAAATACTTTACTGGGTAAGGATAAATACGAAGGGGACTTTCATATTTACCATACTTAAAAACCTAACTTTTCTCCAACAAAAATAACAGTTATTCGACCTGGTTTAACTTCCTTTTTAACAATTAATAATTTACTAGGATTACTTTTAAGTTCCTTACCATAGGCTTTGCTTAAACGAGCGGATTCTAAATTAAGGATATATTCATCAATTCTTTTAATCCCCTCATCCACAGATTTAACAATTTTTTGAGTACCGACTACCCAAATCACATGAGCTGCTCCTCCAGCATATGCCGGCAATTGTGAGCCAGTATTAGAGGCAATTAAAACATGCCCATCCTCAGTAACTGCATGCACACTACCGACTGACCATTCAGGAGCGGATCCGATTTTTAGCATTTCTAAACTTTGGGTTTCCCGATCCATTTTATTTAGTTTATTTTTAACAGAATTATATTTACCGGATTCTTGCACTTCTTTGGAGATTTCTAAACTGTCGATGGTAACAGATGACATAGTCATTACCTCTGCGCCTTCTGGAAGAATAGAAAGTACTTCTTTTTTGGCTTCTTCACCAGTTGCAACAAATTTGGCATTAATGCCATTGGCTTTTAATACTTCAATGGTTTTATCGACAGACTCTTTATTTGCTAGTTGATCAAATTGACTCATAGCAGTATAATAACCTTAATACTTTAGAAAGTAAAGTAGTAACAAAAAGGAAAGTAATCGGACTGAAGTTAAAAACAATTATACTGTTTTTAAATTGTTTTTAACAAAGGAGATCGCTTGCAAAAAGTTGCCTAATGGCAAGTTTTTGACAAGGGAAAACTTATATGAAATGTCATCAGAAATGCGGTGTAGAAAAAACTCTAAAAATAGTTGGTAGTAAATGGACCATGAATATTCTCCACAATTTATTTGATGGCAAAAAAAGATTTGGTCAGTTACAAAAACTATTAGATGGAATTAGCACTAAAACTTTATCTGTTCGCTTGCAAGAATTGGAAAGTGAAAAAATAATTTCCCGCAAAGTTTTTGCTGAAATCCCTTTGCATGTTGAATATTCTCTAACAGCCAAGGGCAAATCCCTTGAAGATATCTTCAAGCAAATGGCTCAGTGGGGTCAGTCACGCGGTTAATTGTTTTAAACCAGTTTTTTCTATAACATATAAATCTTCTATTCTTATACCTCCGAAATTAGACAGATAAATTCCCGGTTCAATGGAAAAAACCATACCTTCTTGCAGCTCTTCTTTGCTTCTAACGGAAATGTAGGGTAGCTCATGCACTTCTAAACCGATTCCGTGACCAAGCGAATGAGGGATCGATGGAAATCCGGCATTAGCAATATATTCCCTTGCTGCTTTATCTACTTCTTCAGCAATTATTTTTTTACTGTTTTTAATTTGCTCGTTAATATAATTAACTGCTTGTTGCTGCGCCTGCAAGACAGTGTTATAAATTTTTTGTAATTTTGGATCTGTTTTTAAAAGAATTGTTCTGGTCATATCTGAACAATAATCCTGATACTTCACGCCGAAATCGAGCAACACTAGTTTATCGTTAATAGTTAATCGTTTATCAGATGTTTGGTGATGTGGGATAGCAGCATTTTCGCCAAAGGCAATTATAGTATGAAATGATAACTGCGCTCCCTGCTTTTTTATAAATTCCTCTAACTCCTCTGCTATTTGCTTTTCTGTTTTTCCAACTTTAATTTCTCCTACTATAAATTTAAATGCCAGGTCTCCTAATTCGCAAGCTTTTTGAATTTTGGCAATTTCATCCGTAGTCTTAATTTCTCTTAGCTGATTTACTGGAAAATGCTTAATTATTTTGAAATGTTTTTTGATAAATTTATATTCACCAACTGTTAAATTGTCTTCTTCAATTCCTAAACTTTTAATTTCTTTATGCTTTTTAAATAACTCTTCAGTGGATTTTCCATTGCCCCTTTCAAAAATAGTTAAATGCGGCACTTTTTCTTTAACTGCCTGAGTATACCTTCCATCTGTAATTAAATATTCAAAGTTTTTACCGATAAATAAATATGCTTCTCGTTCATCTTTAGAAAAATTACTATAGCCGGTTAGATAAATTATATTTGCAACACTTGAAATCAATACTGCATCTATTTTTTCTTTAATTAACAGCTGTCTTAATCTTGTGATTCTCTCGGCAAACATGGCTAACATTGTAACATTTAGTTATGGTAAAATCCCTTTTACCATGCGTCTTCTCCACTTTTCTGACATTCATATTGGTATGGAAAATTACGGGAAATTAGATCCGGAAACCGGACTATCCTCCAGATTATTGGATTTTTTTCAAACCTTTGATTTTATTGTGGATAAAGCTATAGAAGAAGATGTGGATGCTGTGATTTTTTCCGGAGATGCATATAAAACCAGGGATCCTAATCCCACCCAGCAGCGCGGGTTTGGTGAAAGAATTAGTAAGCTAGCTAAAAAAATGCCTGTTATTTTGGTGGTGGGCAATCACGACACTCCCAATGCCACTGGTAAAGCCAATACTCTTGATATTTATTCTGCCTTGGAAATTGATAATGTCTGGGTATCCCGCAAACCAGAACTTTTAAACATCTCCACCAAATCCGGTAATTTACAAATTATTACTTTGCCCTGGTTACATAAAGATGAATATAAAACAGTCGGTGATAAATTAAAAAATCTCTATGATAAAATTTCTCCCGACTCCCCTGCTATTTTTCTGTCACATTGTGAAGTAGAAGGTGCCAGTTATGGTTCAGAAAAAGGTATGGCCATTGCTAATGATGTGACTATCCCCCTTCCCCTACTGCAGGATAAAAGATTAGATTATGTAGCACTTGGTCATATTCATAAACATCAAGTCTTATCAACTGATCCTTTAGTAGTATATGCCGGCTCTCCTCATCGGATTGATTTTGGTGAAGAAAAAGAACCTAAGGGAATTTTACTGGTAGATATTCCTACAAATGGGAAAACTACCTTTAAATTTATTGACACTAACTCCCGGAAATTTTTATCCATGACAGTTAATTTAAAACCAACTGATATAGACCCCACTCAAACAATTTTGGATGAAATTAAAAAGCATGATGTTACAGATACCGTAGTTCGACTAACTATTAATATTCCTGCTGATTGTAATGGAGAAATAAAAATGGATTTAATAAAAAAAGCCTTGTCCAGTGCACATTACATTGCCGGCATTTCCAGAAATATTGAAAGGGTAGAAAGATTAAAAATAGAAGGAGCTGATGAAGTAGAAAGATTAACCCCAATTGAGGCCTTAAATAAATACTTCGAAGCCAAAAAAATCACTGCAGAAAAAAGAAAAGAACTGGAAAAATATGCTACCCAACTGCTGGAAAATTGAGGACTTGACACGGGGTATTATTCGGGTTTATGGTAAATGTATGGTTTCGGTTTTTGTTCGCTCACTGCTTTTAGCACTACTTTATTTCTTTTTGTTACCTAGTTTATTAAATCCTCTACTCGCTCGCAGTTTTGATGATTTTGAGGCTCATCCTCCAATTCATATTCAAGTCTCACAGCAAAAAACTCCTACTGGTTTATCTCCAGACCAAATTAAAGCTGTTTATAATTTACCCCCAACCGGTGGTAAAGGAACCATCGCCATTATTGGCGCTTATAACTCACCTACTGTGGAAAGCGACTTAGCAGTTTTCGATAAGCAATTTGGTTTACCCAGCTGCACTAAGAAAAATGGTTGCTTAGAAATCCATCTAATGGATCCGAGAACTAAAACCGATAGCGGCTGGTCAGGTGAAACTGCTTTGGATACTCAGTGGTCACATGCGATTGCCCCTAAGGCCAAAATATTGCTGGTGGAAGCCAAATCAGCCAGTGGCGCCGGTTTAACTGCCGCTTTAGACTACGCCAGAAATCGCTCAGACGTCGTTGCCATTTCCATGAGCTGGGGCGGTCCGGAATATCCTACAGAAGAAAGTTATGATAGTCATTTCACTTCTCCATATGGCGCCAGCTTTTTTGCCTCTTCCGGTGATAACGGCTCCGGCGTTGAGTGGCCGGCAGTTTCTCCAAAAGTAATCAGTGTTGGCGGTACTACTTTGCACTTTGATGCCAGTGGTAAATTGAATTCTGAAACAGCCTGGAATGGCAGTGGCGGCGGAGTCAGCGCATTTATTGCTGAGCCCAGTTTTCAGACTGATTTTGGAATTTTAAAAATTAATGGCAAAAGAGCGGAACCAGATGTTTCCTACAATGCAGATCCGGCATCAGGATTTTCTGTTTATCAAAATGGCTGGATGACGGTTGGTGGTACCAGTGCCGGAGCTCCGCAGTGGGCAGCCATACGAGCTTTGGGAAAAAATATTGTTATTTCAAAACTCTACGCAGATGCTACTAAAAAATATTCACAGTACTTTCGCGATGTTTACAAAGGCACCAATGGTGACTGTTCTCTATTTTGCTCTGCCAAGAAAAGATATGATATGGTCACCGGCCTTGGTAGTCCTATTACGGATAAGTTCTAGATTGCCAAAAAGAGCAGTTTTATTTATACTGCAAGCCTAATGATCCCCGTTCGTTTAAAACTGGCTAACTTTACTTCATACGGAGAAAATGTACCGGAGCTGGATTTTACTAAGTTTCATCTGGCTGCAATTTCCGGAACTAATGGGGCTGGAAAATCTTCTTTACTTGATGCAATCACCTGGTGTTTATGGGGCACTTCCCGGGCCGGAGATTCCTCTGATCAATTAGTTCATTTGGGAGCTCAGCAAATGTTTGTAGAATTTAGTTTTGAATTGGGCGCTCATCAATTTAGTGTAAAAAGACAACGCTCTTTAAAATCCGGAGGCTCCACTAATTTAGAATTGTGGTCTGAGAAAAACAATTTAACCGAAGGAACTATTAAAGCTACTCAGCAAAAAATTATTGATACTTTGCATTTAAGTTTTGAGACATTTACTAATTCTTCATTTCTTCGTCAGGGTCATGCTGATGAATTCACCACCAAAGGTCCCAGTGACCGTAAGCGGATCCTAGCCGACATTTTAGGTTTATCCCACTACGATTTACTGGAAGAAAAAGCTAAAGATAAAGTTAAAGATTTATCTGCCAAACTAAAACTGCTGGAATATCAATTCCTGGAAATAGAAGCAGAACTTTCCCAAAAAGAAAACAACCAGGCCAAAAAATTACAAGCCGAGCAAAAGATTTCCGAACTGGATATTAAGATTACATCGATTGAAAAAGAGTTAAAAACTTTAACTGAAACCAAAGCCACTTTGAATGCTACTGGTGAGCAGCAAAATAATCTAAAACAAACTTTAAATTCTCTGCAACAAGAACTAAATGAAATTTTATCCCAAGGAAAATCAAGAGCTGAAAAAATCAAAAACTTGGAAACAGCATTGTTAGAGCTTCCAAGTTTTAATGAAAAATTAAAAGAATTAAAAATTCTAGAGAAACAAAAAGAAGATTACAATCTACTATCTCAAAAAAAGCTGGAAATTGAAAATAAATTAAATCAGGCAAAATCCGCACTGGCTTTAAAAAATAAAGACCGGGAGACTTTGGATGAAAAATTGCTAGAGCTAAAATCACATATTGAAGCACTAGATAAAGAAAGTGCTAAATGCCCAACTTGTGGTCAGGAAATAAACAAAGATCAAAAAGAAAAAGTGAAAAACGAATATTTAACAGAGCAAAAAAAGTTAACCAGTGTTTTAACAGAAATTAAAACTACTGAGGAGCAGCAAGTAGTTTTAAAGTTAGAAGCCGAGTTTGATGCAATAAAAATAAATGATGACAACTACCAAAAAATTAATCAAAAGATTATGGAATTATCTGCCTTACAGGAAAAAAGAGAAAAATTAATCGCCGCCCAAGCTACTTTAGAATCAGAAAAAAAGGTGGTCTTGGAATTGCGGTCTTTATTTAGCAATAAAAAATCCCAAATTGAAAAAATAGAATTGGAAGTTAATAAATTACCTAATCTGGATGAAGATGTTAGAAAAATTAGTTTAGAGGTCAGCCAAAAAGAGCTGGCACTAAATAGTTTAAGACAGGAAGATAAAGAGGCCAGAAATCTACTCGGCCAAGCCACTGAATTAATTAGTAGATCAGAGCAATTAGAAAAATTGTTTGAAGAAAAAAAGCTCGAGAAAAATAATTTAGAAAAAGAAAAAGCCGGGTTTGAAGAGCTAGCATTAGCTTTTGGTAAAAGAGGCATCCAAGCCATGATTATTGAAACAGCTATTCCGGAAATAGAAGATGAAGCCAACCGACTACTGGAGCGGTTAACCAATGGTCGGATGAAAGTTCGCTTTGATACCCAGAAGGAAACTAAAACAAAAGTAGAGACCAGTGAGGGGAAAATGCATGCAGTGGTTGAAACCTTAGACATTATTATCTCTGATGAAATGGGTGATCGGCCTTATGAAAATTATTCCGGCGGTGAACAATTTAGGGTAAATTTCGCTATCCGTTTGGCGCTATCAAAATTATTAACCCGTCGTGCCGGAGCCAAATTGCAATTTTTGGTAATTGATGAAGGATTTGGAACTCAGGATGCCGAAGGACAAACCAAAATTGTCGAGGTATTAGATACTATTAAGGAAGACTTTGAAAAGATTTTAATTATTACCCATTTGGAAAGTTTAAAAGAAGAATTCCCTTCCCGCATTGAAGTTTCCAAAACTTCTACTGGTTCCACCTTTCAAGTAATCGGAGATTAGTTGAAAGGCAAGCTCTGCTTACTTTCCAGGTCGTCGGAGATTAGGTTACAATTACTTTATGTCTTTGATTATCGATACTTTCTTTGCTTTTATTTCCTGGTGTTTATTTAGTCTGGCAATTTGGCAAATTCCCTACCCGGATAGTTTGGCTCAAGCCGATTATTTGCAAGTGTTGGGATTTTTTGTACCTTTATTTTTAGGACTAACTTTTACTTTAAATATTTTCTTAAGATTTATGCTTCGTTCCATATTAATTTCTTTTACAATCATAGTGCTTATAACTCTCCAAGCATTACAAAGTCTAAATATTATTACTTTTGGTTTAACAATTGTGGCCTTTGGCCTATTAATTAGTTATTTTAAAAAAACTAAAAGCGAAACTCGAAGGTTTAAGAGGATTAGAGTATAATTTACGCCTATGAGTAAGAATAACTTCTACATCACAACCACATTACCTTATGTTAATGCCGAACCACATTTGGGCTTTGCCATGGAAATCGTGCAAGCGGATATCATTGCTCGTTATCATCGCTTACTTGGTGAGGAAGTAATTTTTAATACCGGAACTGATGAACATGGAATAAAAATTTATCGAGCAGCACTAGAGCAAGGTAAAAAACCACAGGAATATGTTGATGAATATGCGGCAAAATTTGAAAATTTAAAATCATCACTAAATTTAAGTTACACCAATTTTTTAAGAACCAGCAGTCCTGAACATAAAAAAGCTGCTCAGGAATTTTGGAAAAAGTGTTTAGAAAATGGAGATATTTATAAAAAAAACTACAAAATAAAATATTGCATTGGATGTGAACTGGAAAAAACCGATTCGGAGTTGGTTAATGGACACTGCCCGCTTCATCCTAATTTGGAAATTGAAATAATTGACGAAGAAAATTATTTCTTTAAATTCTCTAATTATCAGCAACCCCTATTGGATCTATATAAGAAAAATCCTCAATTTGTTTTACCGGATTTTCGTTTAAAGGAAATCACTGAATTTGTATCTTCAGGACTGCAGGATTTTAGTATCTCTCGGTTGAAAGAAAAACTGCCTTGGGGAGTGCCAGTATTTAATGATCCGGAACATGTTTCCTATGTCTGGTTTGATGCCTTAGTTTGCTATATCTCCACTTTGGGTTGGCCTGAAAATGAAAAAAACTTCAATGATTTTTGGCCAGGTGTACAAGTAGCTGGAAAAGATAACCTAAGACAACAATCGGCAATGTGGCAGGCCATGTTAATGTCTGCAGGACTTTCAAATTCCAAACAAATTATTATTCATGGATTTATTACTAATGCTGGTCAAAAAATGAGTAAGAGTTTGGGAAATGTTATTGATCCTTTTGAGCTGGTTAATAAATATGGTACAGATGCAGTCAGATTTTTCATTGCCCATGAACTAAATACTTTTGAAGATTCTGATGTCACAATGGAGAGAATTCAAGAAAGTTATATTGCTAATTTATCAAATGGGCTAGGTAATTTAGTAGCCCGGGTAGCTAAGCTTTGTGAAACTAACAATATTAAGGTTGATAGTAGCGCGGAGGATTTTGATCCAAAAATGACTGCATATCTAAGTGCTTATAAATTTAGTGAGGCCACCGGTCATATTTGGAAAGAGATTCAAGATGCTGATAAAAAGGTAAATGAGGAAAAACCCTGGGAACTTACTGGGGATAAAGCTAAAGAGGTCTTAGAAGATTTGGTTACAAGGATTCAACATATTGCTTTTAATTTACAGCCATTTTTGCCGAAGACCTCAGAAAAAATTCTTAAACAATTTTCTGGAGAAATTAAATCCGGCTCTCCATTATTTCCTCGTATATGACCTTAGTCGATAACCATGCTCATTTATATTGGGAATCTTTTCAGGAAGATTTTGATCAGGTTATCCAAAGATCTTTGGATAACGGAGTCAGTACCTTGATAAACGTTGGCGTGGATGTAGAAAAAAGCCAAATGGCTTTGGATCAAGTACAAAATCAGCTATCAAAATTTGCTGGACTGACTGCTTACTCTACTATTGGTATTCATCCACACGAAGCGGTTAAATTTAATGACCAAACTCTAGCCACAGCTATTAGTGAGCTGGAAAAAATTTACCTGAGTAATCCGCAGAAGGTCGCGGCAGTTGGTGAATGCGGACTGGACTTCTTTTTTGATAATAATCCGGATTTAAATCCCACTAATTTATCAGAGGATGAACAAAAAGTTTTACAAAGAAAATTATTGAAAGCGCAAATTGATCTGGCTAAAAAACTTAGCGTACCGCTAATTATCCATTGTCGCGATGACCGATCCAAAAATCCGGAAAATTCTGAGGCCTGGGATGAAATTTTAAAAATGGTTGGTACTCATCCAACGATCTTACATTGTTATAGCGGCCTTCCCCCTACTACCAACTACATACTACAAACTACAAATTTAGTTGTCTCTTTTGCCGGCACTTTAACCTATCCCAAAAATGAATATCTGCGTGAGGCAGCCAAACTGCTACCACTTGACCGAATTATTCTGGAAACCGACTGCCCATTTTTACCGCCCCAAAGCAAAAGAGGCACCCGCAATGAGCCGGCTAATGTTAAAGAAATTGCCGAACTTTTAGCCGAGCTAAGAGGAGTTAGCTTGGAAGAAATTAGTACTACTACCACAAATAATGTTAAAATAATCTTCGGCCTCTAAAAATACATGCGCATACTAGTAACCTTTTTAATAGGATTTTTATCCTTTTTTTACGTCTCTGAAGTTATCCAACGTGTGATCAAAGGTCTTCGTTATAGCTTAGTTGGACTAATTTTTCTAATTATGGGACTGTTAGTTGGCTTTTTCGGCGGCGGAGTTTTAGGTGGCGGAGTAAATGTATTAGCATCCTTCTTTTTAATTGGCGGGGGCTTAGGGGTAACTGCTCATCATTTACTATCCCGCAAATTTATCCTTTTTCGCGATATGGAGACACAATTTGTTTTAAAACATGAAGATGGATTTGAGCGTTTCTTAGAAATTTTACCCGGTACTTTAACCTGGCTGGCGATTACTTCTCCAATTTGGTTATCTTTCACTTTGCCTTACGCTGTAGCTTATTTAATTTTAATTGCTGATGTTTATTGGCTGTTAACCGCTCTTCGGATCAGTGTTTTAATTATTATTGGCTGGCGCAAAATGGAAGAAGCGAAAAAACAAGATTGGCCGCAAAGATTAAAGGATGATTTTCCGGGAATTTGGAATAAATATTATCATTTAATTTTAGTACCCACTTACAAAGAAGCCTTATATATTTTGGAACCAGCTTTTAATGCTGTAATAAACGGCGATTATCCTAAAGATAAAATTTTACTACTGGTGGGATTTGAGGAGAGGGATGATCCGGAAAAAATTGCCCAAACTAAGGCCTATCTTAAAACAATTGAAAAACAAATTGCCGGTGTTTTTACTACCATTCACCCATACGGATTACCCGGTGAAGTGGCTGGACAGGGGTCTAATAAAAACTGGATGATAAAACATACAATGCCCCAGCTAAAGAAAATGGGCATCAAACCAGAAGATGTTTTTGTAACTACATTGGATGCTGACTTTGTCATTCATCCGATGTTTTTAGCCTGCGCTTTACATAAGTATTTATCTTTGCCCTATACAGAACGAGATAAAAGGACCTTTACCGGAGTATTTTTATACCATAATAATTATTGGCAAGCCCCCACCCCGATGCGGCTGATGGCAGCTGGAACTTCTTTTTGGCAACTGGCGGAAATGGCGGGGTCTGATAAATATATGAATTATTCTTCAATGTCTATTTCTTTAAAAAGTTTATTGAATATTGGTCTTTGGATTCCTGATAAGGTTAATGACGATAACGGCTTTTACTGGAAAGCCTACTTTCATTTTAATGGAGATTACAAAGTCGTACCACACTTCTTGCCGATTTCGGCTGATGCGGTTCAGGATACGACTTTGTTTAAAACTTTTCAAAATCAGTATTTGCAAATTAAACGCTGGGCTTACGGGGTAGAACATATTCCTTATGTGATAAAGCAATATTTCCAAAAGGAAATGGACTTCTGGGATAAAACTGACAAACTGTTATTTAAAATTTGGGGTGATTTGAAATGGGGTTTTTTAGCTATTTTCGTCACGTTCGGCAGTTTGTTTATTCCTTTAGTTAATCCCAACTTTAAGGCTTCTGTTTTATCAGTTAATTTACCGATTGTTTCATCTTGGATTTTAACCGTGGCTTTTTTTGGACTATTTGTGACAATCTTTGTCCATGAAAAAACTGCACCGCCAAGGCCGGCTAACTGGTCTTTATTTAGAAAAATCTGGTCTTATGTGCAATGGTTATTTGTACCGATTATTTTAATTACTATTTCTTCGCTACCTGCAATTGACGCACAAACCTCTTTAATGTTTGGTAAAAAGCTGGAGTTTCGTGTTACCAACAAAGCTCGCCTTTTGGAGAAAGCCTAAATAATGGTTTTTAAATTAATGTTTAAATCCTGGACAACTACAGTCTCTTTAATTTTAGGTTTATTAATGGGTTTGTTTGTGTTAGTTTTTTCTCAAAGGCTACCGGCAAAAGTACCGCTTTTTTATTCTTTACCCTGGGGAGAAAATCAATTGGTTGATAGGGAGCAGCTTTTGATACTACCTGCCACGATTATTTTAATAACTTTGTTTAATTTAATTGTTTCCTGGCAGCTACACACTTCACAAATTTTCTTTAAAAAAATCTTAAATCTAACTTCTGTATTAATCAGTATTATCTTAACTATTACATTTATTAAAATTGTCTATATTTTTCTCTAATCAATGGAGTTTTTATTACCAGCATTAATTGCTTTTTTAGTAACTGCCATCTCTATCCCTTTTACAATTAAACTGGCAAAAAAATATGGCCTAATGGATAATCCCAAACTTCGGCCTCATCCAGCTCATACCCAACCCCGCATTGTTCCACGCGCCGGAGGACTAGCCATTTTTGTGGGACTGTTAATTTCAATTATAATCTTTATTCCCTTTGATAAAACCATTGCTACAATACTTATTTCTCTTACTATTCTTTTGATAATTGGTTTGCTTGATGATAAGTATCATAGAATCTCTCCTTATTTTCGATTAGCTGCTCAATTTCTGGCCGCAGCAATTCTGGTAATTTCCGGTGTCACCATTAATTTTGTCACCAATCCCTTTGGTGGAATTATTCATTTAGATATTGCTTCCTTTGTACCATCTATTTTGGCAATTATCTGGATTGTTTGGGTAATGAATATGATTAATTGGTCAAAAGGGGTTGACGGGCAAATGCCGGGAATTGTCACGATCGCTGCTTTTGTACTGGGGCTATTATCTTTAAAACTTAATTTACCAGCTGACCCTTCACAAATTAATGTCGCTAAATTAGCTTTTATTACCAGTGGCACATCACTCGGGCTATTAATTTTTAACTGGTATCCGGCAAAGATTTTTCCAGGATTTTCCGGGTCAACTATTTTAGGATTTATGATTGCGGTGTTGGCAATTTTATCCGGGGGTAAAGTGGCAACTGCAGGTCTGGTGCTATTAATTCCAGCTACTGATTTTGGTTATACTTTTTTAAGAAGAATTTTGCAAGGCAAATCTCCGGTTTGGGGAGACAATGGTCATTTACATCACCGGCTCCTGCAGCAGGGGTTTTCCCATCAACAAATCTCCTTGTTTTACATATTGGGATCTGTTATTCTGGGGGCAGCAGCCTTGAATTTATCCTCCAGTGGTAAATTATTTGCCGCTTTGTTGGTAGGCAGCGCAGTACTTGGAATAATTTTATGGTTAAATTTCTTTGGGCAATTCTTAAATCATCCCGACCAAGACAGTGGATAAAAAACTTTGCAGTTTTTGCAGCGCTTATTTTTTCTGGAAATTTATTGGATCGTTCTTCCCAAATTAAGGCATTAGAAGCATTTACCCTATTTTGTATTTTTTCTTCCAGTACTTATTTATTAAATGATGTTTTTGATATTGAAAGGGATAAACTCCACCCTTTTAAAAAGAAACGTCCTATTGCCTCCGGCTTAATACCGGCACCGGTCGCCATTTTCTTAGCCCTGGCTGGTGTGGTAATTTTTCTACCAGTAGCGTATAACTTAGCTCCGGCATTTTTCTTTGCTTGTTTAACCTATTTAATCATGCAGGTTTTTTATTCTGCATATTTAAAAAGAGTAATTTTACTTGATGTAATGGTGATTGCCGCGGGATTTGTGCTGCGGGTTTACGGGGGTGTTTGGGTGATTAATGCTCACTTAAATGTGTGGTTTTTACTGTCAGTTTCATCATTTGCCCTTTTCCTGGCTGTTGGTAAAAGAAGATCAGAAAGGACCCTAATGGAGGCCACTGCTTCTCAGCACCGGGAAACTTTACTGCATTATCCGGAAAGTTTACTGGATAGTTTAACCGCCATGTTTGCCACATCCGCCTGGCTTTCTTATGCTTTCTTTACTTTTTTACAACCTCCTATTGAGGCTCGTAATTCCTTAGCTTTTATTTTTGGACATATTGCCCTTCCCTTTACCGAGGCCAAATACTTAATGGCCACTATTCCGGTCGTCATCTATGCGGTGATGAGATATCTCTATATTATGTATGAGAAAAAAGAGGGCGAGTCACCAGAGCGGGTGTTACTGTCAGATCGTCCGCTGTTTGCCGCCACTATTGTCTGGACCGTCCTGACTATCGGTATCATATATTACCTAGGGGCTTGAGGTAGTGACTTTTTGGACATAGGATGCAGAAACAAACCCCTCAGTGCCATCAGACATTTTAATGCGGTCCCAAGCGTCTTGTTGTTCCAGAAGCACTAACAGATCTCCAGTATTGACCCGCCCAATTTCTTTACCAGTTAGCGAAGCTTTATCCCGCACTCTTAAAAAACTAGTGGGAGTTGATAGCACTTTAACTTGCTGAGTTTGCGTAATAACCGGAGTTGAAACAGAGGTTAAATCCGGCTCAGATAATCCTAAATCAACTGAGACAGTTAAATTTAAATTAGCCGGTAAATTAGCTCTGATACTGCGGTTTAAATAATTGGTATGGGAAAGATTGATGGTATGATCTCCGCTATTTATATTAATTGATAAAGGGGTTTTACCATAGGATTTTCCATCAATTTCTACATCAGCATCTGAGGGATTAGAAATGATAGTCATTCCCCTGCCTTTTGTTAAACTTAGCACTTCTCCGGCTGAGGAAGCCTCGGATGGGGCCAGGTCCCGATTAATCACAGTCACAGTTCCCGGTTCTATGGTGACTCTTCCCTGCCAAGAAGCACCGTCTTTATCGATCTTTACCAAATACTCCCTGGTATCTAAACTTTTATTTTCATAAGTGGTTTGGCCAACCTGTTTACCATCTAAAGAAACCTCGGCATCTGAAGGATTAGATAAAATAGAAATACCACCTTTTTGTTTGATTCCTAAAACAGTTTCGGCAATTTCATTACTGTAACGTAAAACAATTGCTGCCAGACTTATTAACACCAAAAGCCACAAAATAATCTTCCTCATTTTCTAATTATATCCTAAATTGCTTTGAAGTTTTTGCGCAGCAAAAAGGCAAAGTTCAGCTTGCTGGACTTTACTTTTGAAGGTGAATTTGATAGAATTCTTTCTCTTCCCAATCCTAAAAGGTTGGGATTTGTTTTGATTAAAGATTCATTTTGAAAAATAATCTACCAAAAAGGATTTATCGGTTAGCGATTATTTCTTTAATATTTTTTCAATTTCTGGGTTACTACCCCAGTTTGTCTTTCCCACCTGTTAAACAGGCTACAGTGCATGCCCAGACTTTAGAAGAGAAAGGCGAGGTAGTTTCCGCTTCTTTCTCCAAACCGCTAACTTTACCTTTCCAAGGTTATTTATCCACCAGATTTTCATTTTTCCATCCCGGAATTGATATTGCAGCAGACCTTGGCACCCCGGTTCATCCAATTACTGATGGGCAAGTTTCTGAGGCAGGCTTTGATATCTTTGGTTTAGGAGATTATGTAGTTGTCAGCCACGAAAATGGATTTAAATCAAAATATGCCCATTTGGGCAAAATCTTAGTTAAAGTCGGTGATAAAGTTACTAGTGACAGTGTTTTAGGAGAGGTAGGATTAACCGGACATACCTCAGGTCCCCATACTCATTTGGAAATTACCCACAACGGAGAATTTACTGACCCACAGAAACTGTTACCACCCCTGCCTGATATGCCCGCTGCAACTGGTATTGCCACTTCATCAGCAACACTTAATCGATAATCTCTCCTTCAACTTCAGTCAAAGTTGCTCCTCGCAGGCCGTATTGTTCCCTTTCCCGATTAATTAATCTTTCCAATAGATTTTTAAGTTCCATTGGATAATCAACAAACCTTAATGCAATTTCTCCTTTATTCATGCCCGCTGTGTTTATAAAAACCGTGCCGTGATGTAACAGTAACCTATCAAACATTCCCTGATCCACTTCTAAGTGGGTGATTTTATCGTATAAAGCCGCGGTTAATTTAACAGACAACAGTCCTTTTTTAATCACTACTCTTCTGGTGGTTAATAGGTAACGATGGGCATGAAATAAATGAATGGTTTTAAATACCGCAAATAACAACATTCCCAGAAGTCCAAACACCAAGGCCCAGATTCTACCCAGTCCCAAGACCCATCCTAACCCAATCCCAAGGGCTAAAAAAATCATTCCCGGAAAAAGCAGATAAATAATAAACTTCGATC
Source organism: uncultured Gammaproteobacteria bacterium (assembly GCA_964523905.1). Lineage (GTDB taxonomy): Bacteria > Patescibacteriota > Microgenomatia > Daviesbacterales > UBA10151 > CAZFYQ01. The sequence continues at coordinate 66,535 of CAZFYQ010000004.1, read as the reverse complement.
TTAAATAAGCGCTGCTGTATGAGGTAACTAATACCAGCTCTTCATCTTCGGATAAATATTTTTTAAAAGTATCTCTTTGCTTTTGCGAAGGCGAATCCTTGTAATGCTGCTTGGCCATTAACTAGATTGTAACAGATTTGGGAATGAGATTAATAATCGCCCATACCGCCACCCATTCCACCAGGAGGTGGAGGTGGGGTTGGCTCTGGTTTATCTGAAATTAATACCTCAGTTGTCATCACCATGACTGCAACAGAAGCAGCATTTTGCAAAGCACTGCGGGTTACTTTAACAGGATCAATAATTCCGGATTTAACCAAATCTTTTAACTCACCGTCCATCACATCAATACCCATTGATACAGCACTATCTTTTACTTTCGCTAAAGCTACTCCATCATCCATCCCGGCATTTTGAATTAGTTTTCTAAAAGGCTGCTCCAACGCACGTCTTACTATTTCTACTCCTACTTTTTCTTCTGCGCTATCTGTTTTAACAAAGTCCAAAACCTTGGCTGCTCTAAGTAAAGTTACTTCCCCACCAGCCACAATTCCTTCTTCAATGGCAGCTTTTGTAGCTGCTACTGCATCAATGACTCTTTCTTTTTTCTCTTTTAATTCAACTTCTGTAGCAGCGCCAACATTAACCACTGCTACCCCACCGGTTAATTTAGCTAATCTTTCCTGTAATTTCTCTCTGTCAAACTCGGAATCAGTATTAGCTAACTCTCTTCTGATCTGGCTAATTCTGGCTTCAATTTTGCTCTTGGCCCCTTTTCCATCAACCACCAAAGTCATTTCTTTATTAGATGTAACCCGAGCGGCTTGACCCAAATCACTAATTTCCACTGACTCAAATTTCTTTCCAGTATCTTCACTGATCACTGATCCCCCGGTTAAAATAGCAATATCTTCTAACATTTCTTTTCTTCTGTCACCGAACCCCGGTGCCTTAATAGCCAAAACATTAAAGCTACCACGCAGTTTATTAAGTACGAGTAGTGTCAAGGCTTCTGCCTCAACTTCATCTGCAATAATCACTAAGTTTTTGGAAACCTGAACAAATTTTTCCAGGAAAGGAACTAGGTCAGAGGCATTGGAAATCTTTTTATCAGTAATTAAAATATGCACATCTTCTATTGAAGCTTCCATGCGATCGGCATCAGTAACAAAATAAGGTGAGACATAACCTTTATCAAATTCCATACCTTCTTTGTAATCCACTTTCATTGCCATAGTTTTTCCCTCTTCTACTGTAACCACTCCGTCTTTACCAACTCTTTGCAAAGCTTCGGCAATTAGTTTTCCAATAGCAGAATCTGCTGCAGAGATTGTCGCGACCTGAGCAATTTCTTCTTGGGTAGTGATCTTTTTGGCTTTGGCTTTTAACTCTTCTACTAAAGCAATCACTGCTTTTTCAATACCTTTTTTTAATATCATTGGATTGCTGCCGGCCTGAATATTTTTAAGTCCCTCTACAATAATTGCCTGTGCTAAAACTGTTGCAGTAGTAGTACCATCACCGGCAATGTCAGAGGTTTTTGAAGCGGCTTCTTTTAAAAGTTGGGCGCCCATGTTTTCAAAAGGATCTTCCAGTTCAATTTCCTTAGCAACGGTTACTCCATCGTGCACCACTGCCGGAGCTCCCCATTTTTTATCAATGGCCACATTACGACCCTTTGGCCCCAGAGTAGTTGCCACTGCATCTGTGAGGATATTTACTCCCTTTAATAATTTTTCTCTTGCTTCTGTATTAAATTTTAATATCTTTGCCATAGTTTTACTTTGCTTATTCTAAGATCGCCATTAAATCATCAAATTTCACAAGTTTTAATTCTTTGCCATCTACTTTAATTTCATCTCCGCCCCATTTTTTATAAACTACTTTTTCCCCAACTTTAACCGGGCATTTTAAAGTTTTACCATTTTCAAAAACCATATCATCTCCACAAGCTAGAACCATTCCCTGAGCTGGTTTTTCCTGAGCAGATTCCGGCAAGAAAATTCCGGAGACAGTTTTAGTTTCTGAGGCAGAGGGTTCTACTAAACAATATCCCATCAGTGGTTTAATATTTACTTTGGTAGTTTGAATTTTAGATTGTTTTGGCATAACCTGAGGCAGAAGTGAATGCATTTATAGCAAAATTAGCAAACATTGTCAAGGACTGTTAACTCTTTTTTCTATACTCCGATAAAACTTTCATCCTGTAATCATCCGGGTGAAAATAAACTGCACTATCAGAAATCCGCTCCAGACCTTTTGGTTTACTCATTAATTTTAGCTGCAACCATTTAGCAAAGTGCTCCGTCGTCATTGCGAGCCCGGAGGGCGCGGCAATCTCTTTGCTGGTTAGATTGCTTCGTCGCTTTGCTCCTCTAAGTGACGCAGAGGGACCAACCCAGTTTGGTAAAAATTCAAAAGCCCATTCATTATCTTCCAGATATTTTCCATAAATATTATCCCGTTGCCAAAGTAAATGCATTTGTAAAACTTCGTGAGCTAAATAAAGATCTTTGCTTGCCTGCGATAACTGATCTTCCTCAATAAAAATATTCGGGCAAAGCTTTCCGGCGGCATTTTTTTTAGAATCATTAACTGACCTTCTTTGTCCGGTAAAAGAAAGTAGCACCAAAGTTAGTATCCGGCTTAACCATAAGCGATTCTTGGCAGTTATCAAGAACAAATCAATGTCATCGGTTTTTTCAGCGTTTTCCATGGCAAGTCCACCAGATATTCCCACTAATTTAATCCAAGGGTTTAGTTTTAGAAGATAAGCAACGATTTTTACTTTTTGAAAGTACTTTCTAGATTGCAACGCTCTTCTCTTTCTAATAGCAACCAGTTTTTCTCTTCTTGGAAGAAAGTAAAATCCTTTGTGCAGTTTTAATTTTTCACTTTTCACTAATTTAGCTAAAGTAGATTCTACTTGTCTTAAGTTTAGCTTTTTTTTAATTAGCCATTTATGGATTTCAAATAAAGTTAAAGGGTAGTCAAAAATATCCGCATAAATAATAGTTTTTAAAATAGCATTCTCCACGATTGTAATTTAACATAGTATAATCCTAATATGTTAGACATCAAGGACAATTTTCCATTATCAAAAATTACCACTTTAAAAATTGGTGGTCCGGCCAAACAATTTGTGACTGTTACATCAACTGAACAACTAATTGAAGCCATTACCTGGGCTAACACTAATCAGCAACCATATATGGTGGTGGGCGGAGGATCTAATTTATTAATCTCGGATAGCGGTGTTGAAAAATTGGTAATTAAAAATGAAATAGAAGGAATTGAAAAAGAAGTGCGGTTTTTAAAAGTTCAAAGCGGCACACCTTTGCAACATGTTGTTGATTTTTCCATTGCCCAAAATCTGTCAGGCTTACAAAAATTAACCGGAATTCCCGGAACTGTTGGCGGGGCAGTGTTTGGCAATGCCGGAGCTTATGGACAAACCATCTCAGATCATTTGAGAGAAGCCATCTGCTTTGATGGTAAGGATACTATTAGCTTGCAGAAAGAAGATTGTGAATTTAATTACCGAGACAGTATTTTTAAAAGAAATGGTTTTGTGATTTTAGAATTAGTATTTAAATTCGATGATGGTGACACTAAAAAGTTAAGAAAAGAAGCTGATGAAACTTTAGAAAAAAGATTAGTTAAATATCCCGCCGGAATTAAATGTCCCGGCTCTTTTTTCAAAAACTTAGTGGCGGAAAAATTATCTGAAGAGGATTTAAAAAATATTCCTCCAGATTTAATTGTTTATGGGAAAGTGCCGGCCGGATCTTTGCTGGAAATCGTCGGTGCCAAAGGAGACAGTCAAGGTGATATTGAAATTGCCGATTACCATGCTAATTTATTTATCAATAAGGGAAACGGAAATGCCAAAGATTTTTATGACTTGGCAAAAAAATATAAAGAAAAAGTAAAAGAAAAATTCGGAATAGACTTAGAACCCGAGGTCCAGTTGATTAATTTACCGCCCCTTAGCCAATCCCAGTAAGCTATCAAAAGCATCAGCTGGTAAACTTTGTTGTAACTGACCTAAATATCGTCTTCCCACTGATACTAGTTCTGTGGGTTGAAAACTACCCGGTAAAGGTAATTCACGAAAAAATCGACTGTGCTCTTCTGCAGACATACCTTCCTTTTCTGGATCAACCAGATGAATAGCTAGCCTCCCTGGTGCAGTGGAGACAGCCACTACTAGAGCCCTATTAAACCTCCCATATCTCTCATTATCAGGGTACTTCCCAATTTTCAATCGGAAACTTTGATCATCATTAACACCTCTTAGGTGTTGAGCAAGTAACTCATATCCCCAATGTAATTGTCCGGAGTCAATTCTCCCTGCTCTATAAGTATGTCTGTAGGTAATATTTTCTAGTAACATCGAAAAGAGTTTATACAATAAAAGAAAACTTAAGTCAATTAAGTAAAATTTGTATCAAAAGTAACGTTAGGGTTCTTTGACAATAACCTGATCAATAGATTTTAGTTTGTCATCATAAGAAAACAGCGGGATATTACCCAATTTTGCCACTGCAACAAGGTATGAATCTATATAAGAAATATTGTTTTCTTCCCATACAGATAGCGCTTTGTTTATTAGAACTGCGTTACAATCTATTGAATCTAAATGTATTAAAGCTCCAATTTTTTCAATAACTTCAGCTTTATTTAATGAGTAATAAGAGCTTAGAACCCAAATTATCTCAGCCACCACCGTATCTAGCAGAATATTAGTATTATTTGTATCGGCTAATAATTTTTCTACCCTGTTAACCTTTTTAGGATTATCATTAACCAAAAAGCGGATAATTAAGTTTGTATCAAGCAGGTTTTTCGACATACTTGTTAATAATTTCATCTTGTATTGCTTTTTCCATACCATTTAAATCAAAGGGCTTATTTGTTCTGATAGAACCTTTTAAGGAAAGAAAGTCCACTACTGGTTTAATTGAAGCCTCATTATTATCCTTAAGTTCAAACACGATTTTAGTATTTGGGGTAATACCCAGTCTCTTACGAATCAGAGCAGGGATTGTAGCCTGTCCTTTTTGAGTTACGGAAGTAGTAAATTGCATACTCTTACTATATCACATAAGTATTACTTTGTCAATACTGTAATACGTTAGATAATACACAATTATTCTTCCAGAATTTTCTCTTCAATAAACTTGGCCATACCATCGTTTTCCAAAGTATCAGTAATATAGTCGGCCGACTGCTTTAAAATATCAACGGCATTCCCCATCGCCACTTTATAGCCAACTGATTCAAAAAGTGGTAAGTCATTATTACCATCCCCAATTCCAATCACTTCTTCTTTTTTTACTTTTAATATTTCTATTAGTTTTTCGATGGCATGTTTTTTAGTCGCTAATTGATGGGTAACATGAATATCCCAAGTAGAATCATTAATCCAGGAAACTAATATATGGACTGCTATATCATTGAGCTTTAATAATTTATCCACTAACTCTTGGGACTGATCTTTATTTACCCCCAGGGCCACAACAATAGTTGCTGTATCAGGAAATTTATCTTGGTCTTTTTTGGAATTCAAAAATACTCCATTAACTCCAAATTTTTCCGTATAACTCGATGCTATTTCTACTATCTTAGGTATTAGGCCTGCTGGTAAATTCTGTTGCCAGATAATTTCTTGATTAACCGGATTAATAATTTGCGATCCACCACTGACTATACAGGGATCTTCAATTTCTAAAACCCGCCAGATATCCTTGCAATGATTAGCCGAACGACCGGAAGCAGTAGAAAATTTTATTTTTCCTTTGGCTTTTAAAATAGTATCTACTAGTACTTTAGAGGGCATTCCTTCCATAAAACTGGGGACAGCAGTTCCATCTAAATCAAAGATTATTGCTTTAAATTTCATCGATTATTTTCCGGTGGGAGCAGGTGGTTGCGGATTGGTGTATCTGCCAATTACTTGCTTTACCCCGGCATCTATTGTTTTAAGTACAGATGTTGGATCCTGACCTTGCAAGGTAGCATTAATTCCATCTTCAAAATATTTGATTACTCCATCATTAATACCACTGTCACCATCAAAAGTGTTAGAAGATAAATACCAGAATTTATAAATTGGTCCTTGATTAACATAAGCCCCCACAATTGGATCTTGAGTTAACTCCGGCGCCAAATTAGTTAAAGAATAGGGCTCACCAAATAACCTCACTTTTGCAGCCTCACTGTAACCCAATTTTTGTCCTTCTTGGGAAGTTAAAAACTTAATAAATTTCCAAGCCTCTTCCGTATTTTTAGAATTTTTAGAAACAGCCTCTCCCCAAAAAGAAGCCCAGGCAACTGCCTTACCAGATAATTGAGGCACTGGTACGACCTCAAACTTTAAATTGGGATTGGCAGCTCTAATTTCCTGAACCCTCCAGGAAGGGGCCAGATAAAAACCCAGTCTTCCAGCAGCAAACATTTGAGTAGAAGGTGGCAGGGTGCTGTCCCAAGTTTTTCTGCGAGGATCAATCACAAACCCTGTATAAAACTTTAACACCTCTGCCACCGGTGCGCTGGCTAAATTATTTAAATCTACTCCTGGTTGTTGCAAAAGTAACAGGCCAACAATATCCGACCAATTATCAACATTACCGGTTGCTCCCATAGCAGCTCCGGCGGTTTTAATACCGGTGGCATCTCTAACTGTCATTTTGGTGGCAGTATCAATAAACTCCTGCCAATTTTTGGGAATCTTTCCCCCCACACCATTTAACAAATCTTCATTAATATAAAGGCCCAGTCCATCAATTTCAATTGGCGCTCCCAGAATTTGACCATTTTTTACAAAAGACTGCTCAGCTACTGGATAAAATGATTTTTGATAATCAGGTAGAGTAAATATATCAGCAGGGGCCGGCGCAACATCAGATGCAAACATCGGTAACCAGGAATTATGAATACGGAAAACATCCGGGCCCTGACCATTACGTATTTGAGTTTGCACTCTGGTCCGGTAGTTAATGGACGATTGCCTGACATAGTTTACCGTGACACTGGGATTTTCTTGTTTGTACTTGGCAATTAAAGGCCTAATTAAGGCATCGTCCTCCCACAGTCCCCAATAAGTTAGAGTAACCGGACCCTGATTAGAAGACTTGTTAAATAAAGATATCTTGGAGCTAAACAGCCAAAATAACACACCCAGGATAATACTGACAACTAAGACAATAATAACAATCTTTTTCACAAGTATTATTATATCCTGTTTTTAGGTAAAATAGGGCCATGCCAAAGACTAAGAAGCCCAAAAAGGTGACCCCTAAGCTTTTGTTTAAAAAAATCCTACCCCATCTTTTGCCAGCTATTTTATCTTTAATTTTATTGATTCTAATTTTAATCACTTATCAAGTGGTTATTGCTGATAAATATTATCCTGTTACTTTAATTGGGGACACTAACATTTCTTTTTTAACTCAGGGCCAGGCCATTTCGGCTTTTCAATCTAAATTTGATCAAAGAGCCACGAGTAAGCTACAGTTTAATTCTAAGCAAGGGACTTTTAGTATTGATCTGGCAACCGCCTCTGCCAATTTGGACTATACGGTTTTTGACAGCGGCCTTAAGAAAAACCGCGGTGGCTCTTTTTTTAACCAATTAACACTTGAGATGCGGGCGCTTTTTTCTACCTACCGAATTACTCCCAAAATTACTTTGTCCCTTGATAAACAACTGGAAAGTATTGATTTAGCTATCAACCAACCACCGCAAAATGCTTTGCTATCATTTAATGAAACTGCCACCCCATCTAGCAGCATCCAAATTAAAGAAGGCCAAAATGGGCTAATGCTGGATCGCCAAGCTTTAAAAAATAATATAACAAATTATCTACTGTTTGGAAAATATAATGATCTTTTACCAGTTAAGGAGGTTCCACCTGCTGTGACTACTGAAAAAATAACTAAAGCTAAAGTCGCTTTGGAACAAACCACGGCTAACCCAATTAAATTATCCTTTGAGGATAAAACCTGGACCATTGATGCCAAGCAACTATTAACTTTATTAAATCTTGATAAACCAGGTGAGGAGCTACTTGATAAAAATCAAACTTATTCTTACCTTGAAAATGTTGCTTTAGAAATTGACCAGGATGTTCATGAGGGACTATTTAAATTTGATGAGTCCACTAAACGAGTGTCAGCTTTCCAGCCATCCCAAGATGGCCGCAAACTGGATCTGGATAAAACCTATCAGGCACTACTTGATGCAGTTAACAACCAGGCTTCAAAAAATATCAGTCTACCTGTGGCTGTTGTAAAAGCCAAAAGCGCCACTTCGGATGTTAATTCTTTGGGAATTAAAGAGTTAGTTGGTAAAGGAATTTCTAATTTTGCCCATTCTATTGAAAATAGAATTTATAACGTTAATCTAGGCGCTGAAAAAATTAACGGAGTATTAGTTCCACCAGGAGAAACCTTTTCTTTTGATCAAACTGTGGGAGATATTACTGCCGCCACCGGATTTAAACAAGCTTATGTGATTAAATCCGGACGAACAGTTTTAGATGATGGCGGCGGAATTTGTCAGGTTTCAACTACCTTATTTAGAGCAGTATTAAATGCCGGTTTACCAGTTGTAGCCCGCACTGCTCATGCTTATCGGGTGGGATATTATGAACAAGGCTTCCCTCCCGGCCTTGATGCCACAGTCTTTTATCCATCAGTTGACTTTAAATTTAAAAATGACACCGCAAATTATATTTTAATCCAGGCCTATACTGACGGGTTAACTTTATATGTTGATTTATACGGCACCTCTGATGGCCGGGTGGCCACTTTATCAACTCCTGTAGTAACAGGTCAGACTCCTCCGCCTCCAGATCTGCGTCAAGATGATCCTACTCTTCTGGTCGGTACGGTTAAACAAGTTGATTTTTCAGCTTGGGGAGCCAATGTTTCTTTTAATAGAACAGTTGTTCGCGGCGGACAAACCTTAATCCAAGAAACTTTCCGATCCGCATATAAACCTTGGCAGGCCGTGTATCTAGTGGGCACTAAAACGTAAGAATGTTTATTTTACAGAAGTACCGTCCCATTTGTAATCCCAATTCTGCCAGAGTTCATTTGCGTCTCCCTCTATCCTAATCACATCTCTATATCCCAATGCAAAAGGTTTTTCAGCAAGATTTGATTTCTCCCAATCCTCCGCAGCTTCTAGATATATCTGACATCCACCTAAACCCATGCCGTAGATTGCCCTTGGGAAACGTATTGCCTGCATTGTCGAAGTTACCGGTATCACCTGATCTTCTGTAACTGGATATTCTGCTTTTTTGAATACCGTAAACAATAAATCTTTAGTAGTTGGAGTTACATATAACATCAAACCCGGATGATAACTATAGTTATCATTAGCTCTTCCTTCATATCTTTTCCTAGCATGTTGCTCTAAAGCTGACTTATATTCTCTCTCTGCTATTAAATCAATAGCTACAGGGGTTAACAGATCTGAATGTCGACCTAGAAGTTGTCTGGTTGAATCCTCTGCTTGTTTTGCTACCCCCAGGGAAGCTTGTAATAATAATTCGGGTCTTGGACCTAAAGTTTCCATTTATGAGGCTGATAATACTCTCTCTCTCTCTGGAAAAATCAACTATGAGATGTTGACGTAATAACGGCTGACGATATACTTGTAAGGAGGATTATCCTGTGGATTCTAAGTAATAATCTCAATTTTGTTATTACCAAGGTCAAGATTAACTTTGCATAAATTAAAAAATCCATATTGACCAAGCAAGGCTGCTTTATCTGAGAGATCAGCAAAAACTACTTCTGTTTTTAAATTTACCTCAGCAATTTGTAATGTTACCTTTGCTCGCAAACCTAATACTGGTTCTCCTGTCGCTCCGGCAAAATAAATTTTGTTGGCTTTTTTAAGATTTATCCTCAGTTTCTTGGCAATTTCAACCGGAAAGATGCAAAAGTCTGCTCCTGAATCAATCAACGCTTCATAGTAGACTGATTGTTGTTTATATTTTAGACTAAGGGGGATTATTGGTCTTAGAAGTTTTTGCTTTTTGGAAAACGGAGCGGATAGAATCGTCTGCCGGTATTTAAATTTCACTTATTATGAATATAGCCTGCAAAATAAGTCAGTTTTTTGGGAACAAAATAAAAAATTGGATCCTTAAAGCCTTTTTTCTCGGCTTTTTTTGATGTTTCTTCTAGACTTGTACCTGAAGAGATTACAGTGACCTCATCATTCATTAAAGCTACCCACAGCCCTTTGTATTTTTTATAAAGATGGGTCCAATCAATGGATTTCATTATTCTAATTATACTATATAATAGCTATGATGATTACTGTTACCGGCTCACTTGCATATGACACTATTATGGATTTTCCAGGGAAGTTTGGCGACCATATTATGCCGGATAAAATTCATCAAATTAATTTATCTTTTTTAGTTAATACTTTAAACAAACAAAAAGGTGGCACTGCTGGAAACATTGCCTATAACTTAGGGCTGTTAAAAACTCCTGTTTCTATTGTGGGCGCTGTTGGTAATGATTTTTCGCAGTACGGAAAATTTTTAGAACAGTCTGGTGTTGATATCTCAAAAATTAAAATAATCCCTGATGAGTCAACCTCTTCTGCTTTTATTATGACTGATCAATCAGATAATCAAATCACGGCTTTTTATCCCGGAGCCATGAAAGATAACTCTTCTTTATTAATAGATGGAACTTCGGAAATGGTAGTAATTTCTCCTAATGATCCTGCTGCCATGACTGCCTTTACCAACCAATGTCAGGAAAAAGGAATTAAATATATGATGGATCCGGGCATGCAACTACCCCGCTTGCAAAAAGAGGATTTAGAAATGATGATTAAGGGAGCAGAAATTTTAATTGGCAATGATTACGAAGTAGAACTTCTAATGTCAAAACTCAAATGGCAAATGGCAAATCTTTTGGAAAATGCCAAAATAGTTATTACAACCCTAGGAGAAAAGGGATCGGTTATTCAAACCAAAGATCAAACTATTGAGGTGAGAGCTGCAAAACCAAAACAGGTGGTTGATCCAACTGGAGCCGGAGACGCCTATCGGGCCGGATTTTTAGCAGGACTATCTAAAAACTTTGATTTAAAAATCTGCGGGCAAATGGGCGCAATTGCATCTTGTTATGCAGTGGAAAATTATGGTACAACATCACATAGATTTACCGTCCAAGAATTCTCAGACAGATATAAAGAGAATTTTGGAGAACAAATTAACCTATGATAAAGAGTGATGTTAAAGATTTAAAACTGGCCAAAGCCGGAAAATTAAAAATTGAATGGGCCGGCTCTCAGATGAAAGTGTTAGAGCTAATTAAAAAACGCTTTGAAAAAGAAAAGACACTTAAAGGAATTACCTTAGCTGCTTGTTTACATGTTACCTCTGAAACCGCCAACTTAGTCATTGCTTTAAAAGCTGGTGGTGCCAATGTGGTTCTTTGTGCCTCCAATCCGCTGTCTACTCAGGATGAAGTGGCTGCTTCACTGGTGGCTGACTATGATATCCCTACTTTTGCCATTCACGGAGAAGATAAAGATACCTATTATAAACACTTAAATCAGGTAATGGATTTTCATCCCCAAATTACTATGGATGACGGAGCAGACTTAGTAACTCTTTTGCATACTGAAAGAAAATCTCAATTAACAGAGGTTATTGGTTCATCTGAAGAAACTACCACCGGAGTGATTAGACTTAGGGCCATGTTAAAAGACGGTACTTTAAAAATCCCAGTAGTAGCGGTTAATGATTCTGATACTAAGCACATGTTTGATAATAGATACGGCACCGGACAATCAACTGTTGATGGAATTATCCGGGCCACTAATGTTCTGTTGGCCGGCAAGAAATTTGTAGTGGTAGGTTATGGATGGTGTGGTAAGGGACTGTCTGCCCGGGCCAAAGGCATGGGGGCGCAAGTAATTGTCACAGAGGTAGATGCAGTTCGGGCCTTGGAGGCTACAATGGATGGATTTGAAGTAATGCCAATTGCCTCTGCAGTAAAGGTGGCTGATATTATTTGTACTGCCACTGGTAACAAATCTGTTATTTCTTTAGCAGACTTAAAAAACCTAAAACCCGGAGCAATTGTGGCTAATACCGGCCACTTTAATGTGGAATTTGATTATGATGGCCTGGTTAAAATTGCCAAAAGTAGAAGACTGCTTAGACATCAATTAGAAGAACTAGTTTTACCCGGAGGTAAAAAGGTTTTTGTCTTAGGAGAGGGTAGACTGATTAATTTAGTTTCTGCTGAAGGCCATCCACCGGATGTAATGGATATGAGCTTTGCCAACCAGGCCTTTGCAGCAGAATACCTACTTGAAAAGAAAGGCCAACTAAAACCAGGGGTTTATACTGTTCCAAAAGAGCTAGATAACATGATCGCCCAGCTTAAATTAGAATCCTTAGGCATTAAAATTGATATCTTAACTGCCGATCAAAAAAAGTACCTAGCTTCCTGGAACGAAGGCACTTAAAGATAATAATTGTTATATTGTTGTATTGTTAAATTGTTAAAGAAACAATAGGCAAGTGGATAAAAAATACCTCAAGTTAAATGATATTAGCTGCTATAAAAGAGCTTTCTTACTTTCAAATTATGTCTGGTCTATTGTTATGAACTGGCAATGGTTTGAAAAGCAATCTGTAGGACTCCAATTTGTAACTGCAATTGATTCAATTTCAGCTAATATCGCAGAGGGATTTGGCAGATTTGGTAAAAAGGATAAAGTTAAATTCTATTTCTATAGTTTTGGTTCTGCTAAAGAAAGCCTGGATTGGAATGAGAAATCAAGAATCAGAAAGTTACTAACCAAAGAACAATATGAATACATTCTAGCCGAACTACAAACATTACCTATTGAACTTCATCAGCTTATTAAGTTTACTAATGAGAAGTTAAAGAAATAAAAAAGACCGAGGTTGGTAAACAACTGAAGAATGCTTAAGCCAGGACTGATTACCTGTGGGTCGGCATCCACTCGGTCACTAGTAATATACCATTTTCGAGTCTACATTTCAATCCTAAGCTGGAATCTGTAAATAGGAACTCATTGATGAAACAACTGGTTGAGCTGGTTCTTTGGCAATAAAGAGAAATACTCCACCATAACTTTTTTGTTGGGGAATAACTGTCACTCCAAAGTCTTCTATTTCATTTAAGGTAGCATCTCCCACTGCTGGCTGATCTGTCCAGTCAATTAAACCAACTCCCCCTGGCTTTAATATCCGAACAATTCCTTGTACTGCTTGCAGTTGTTTATCCGGATATCTTTCACTTAACATGAAGGGTAGTACTTGGTGTGAGTATGCAAGATCAATTGATTCTTCTGCTAATGGTAAATTACCTAAATCGGTTCTAATAGAAATAAAATTATTATCAATATCAGGTATTGCTACTAAGTCAGCATTTATAACTTGCGTTTGAGAATATTTACCAGCAATTTCTTTTGCAGTCTTTCCATCCCTTCCGCCCCCCGCATCTAGTATTCTTACCTGATCCGTTCTATCCTCTGAACTTAGATAAAATTCTATTAATTTACGTGGCAGATGAGAAAATATTGTATTAATATCAAAAAAATCCCGGTCAGTCAGTAAAAAAAACTCTAAGCTGTTTACCCTTCTTAGAGTTCCCCAATGTCTGTGATAACCTTTTTCAAAAGACTCCGGACCAATATAATAATCTTTAGAAACAGGCAGGGTTTCACTAATTACAGTAGTACCCCTAGTTGCTTTTAATATTGCATCTGTATTTAATTGTCCGTCACCTAAATCTCTATCTAACATATTTTCTCCACAAAAAACCTCCCATAAAGGGAGGCTCACTTTTGTCATTAAGACCAAATCCTCCCTTGCGGGTTGGGTGTAGCACTGTGTTCGGCTTAGCCGAATCAGTTGCTGGGTAGCTTAACGAGCCAATACTCTATCTACCACTCTTGATTTAAAATGATTATAGCGGGGTACTTATCTGCTTGTCAATATTTTAAGCTATTTCTGCTACTTCCTGCTTTATATCAGTTGTTTGAACTTCTGTTTTCAAAGGAAAAACAAAATTTAGATAATCTGCCCACATTCTAGCTCCTGAAATTGTAGGTAAATATGCAGAAAGCTGATCCTTGACTAAATCTGCCCATTCTACATCTTTAGATCTTAATAACTTAGCTGCTTTCCTAAATTGACTACTAAGTGACTGTTTTTCCTCGTCATAATTTTTTCCTTCAATCTGAAGATAATGAGCAGGCTTTACATCCGCCACTCCTCCGTCCTCAGTAGAAATAAGTATGGCTAAATTAGTAAGTGCTTTCATCCAAGAAGTTCCACAGGCTTCTTTCCCAACCGTAGGTGTGTTAAACCAAATATCTACTCCTGCAACCAATGGTGATGCTAACTCTTCATCATAATCCTGTATAAAGTGGACTCTCTCCTTTAGCACTGGGTCTTGATCCACTTTCCTTAACAAATCTTGCAAATTACGTTTCATCCCTTGATCCTCCGGATGTGCTTTCCCGGATAAAAGTATGTGCACATTTTCTTCTTCCAAAGTTTCTTTTAACTCATCTACATTTTCAAATAACATATCCGGTCTTTTATAGCCGGCAAGTCTTTTTGTCCAACAAGCAATCTTAGCATCATCAGGAACCTGCACACTCTGACCATACTGATCAACTCTACTTCTAAGATACGTACGCAATTCGCTTCCTGCTTTATCCTTCATTGCCCTCAACTCTCCTGCATTTAAAGCCGCTATTTTTTCACTATAATCATCTGCAGGCAAATCAAACCTATCGATTATCTCTGCACTCTGGTAAAAATCATAGAAATCCGGGCTGGTCCATCTTTCAAGGTCAATACCATTGGTAATTGGCTCAAAATAATCAACAGTTGTATTATCGGCCCGGCCAAATTGGCCGGAAGCAATGGCTGCATGCATTATGCTTACGCCATTAAACCTACCAGCAAATGTATGCGCTAAGGTACTCATATCTAAAGTTCCTCCTTTTTTGTCTATTAGATCTCCTAACCAAGTTTTAGCTTGCTCGCTTCTCATATTAGAAAATACATAGTGCTCAAACTGCCATTTAGAATACCTTGGTGCTGCAGCAGCAACTATGGTGTGATTAGTTAATACAATGTCTTTTTGAAGGGTAGTAATGGCATCATCCACAGTTAACCCCTGATCACATAAATCATCAAATTTTGCTAAAGCAATTAAAGCCGTACCTACTTCTTGCAAATGATCTACTGCCGGCTTTATTCCTGACTCCTTCTCAACATAATAATTTGCAAAACCTTCAGCTGCCTGTTGATAAAGCCTATGGTCACTATCAGGAGAACCAAAGTATAAAGAGTTAATTCCAGGCTCAAAAGGACCAAAAATATCCCTTCCTGCAGCCTTATACATATCCATCTCTACATGGTGACTATTTACTCCAAGTGAGTATTCACCCACTGATTGAAATCCTCTTTGCCTGGGAGATTCCTCAACATATTGATCCTCTTGCCATAAACCATTATCTAAAACCTGATGTGAAGTAGTTGAGTACATTACAGAAAAAGCTCTCGTAGGGATGCCAAACCTGTCTGCCATCCGAATCATATCGCCCATTAAAATCCCAAGTCCGCCCCCACCTCGAAATCCATCTCCATCTAAATAAATCTCTAAGGAATGCAGCACCCAAGGAGACTGAGGGGTAATTACCTCCTTTAAATCTTCCCTACCAATTCTTTCAAAAAATGTGGGCTCAGTTGGAAAGGAAGGTCCAGGTAGACCAAGCAAAGGGCTGGAATTTTGTCCTACTTCTACAGCTTCCGCAGTTACTGCCATAAATTCGAATCTATATTCCATCATCTACCTAAATTTATATGCTTGTCAAGTTTTATGATAAACTGTCTTTGTACAGATATGCGATTTTTTTAAGACCGAAGGTCGCAAAGAATCAACCTTAAAATTTTAGATCATGAGATTCTTTATTGCACTGGAAATACCGAGTGAGAATTTACTGCAGTTTCAAGCTATTCAAAGCTCTTTGCGCACTTTAATTCCTCAAGCAAAATTAACGGATGTAGACAAAATTCATTTAACTTTGGCCTTTGTGGGAGAACAAAATGACAATTTAAAACCGGCATTAGTAGAAGTGATCAAAAAATCTGCTGCAGGAGTCCCTCCTTTTGAAGTCACCCCGGCCTATATTGATGGATTCCCAAATCTACACCACCCCGGAGTATTATGGGTAGGGGTAAAAGGAGATATTGATAAAATTTTACTAATTAGAGAATCGATTAAAGATGGCTTGGAAGCACTTAATTTACCGGTTGATGAAAGACGATTTACTCCGCATATTACTATTGCAAAGCTGGCTAATAATTTTAAAATAAACCGCGGCCTGGAAGTAGATTTAGAAAAAATGATGGCTCAGTCTTTTGATCCAATTATCATTTCTTCTATCAAACTATTTGAATCAGCCCCAGACGGCAGCTTCCACAAACATAATACCCTTGCAGAAATTAAACTTATTTGACTACAGGATAGTTTTCTGGTATAACTCGTGCTCATGCAAACAGAAATAGAGGCTCTTCTCCAACCAATTGATTCCGGTGGTCTTGTAGATTTATTACAAGCTGAACCGACCCCTACTTTTGTCCGCGGTGTTCCTTTTCAAAGAACTGAAGAAATAGTTAAACGGAAAATGAGAAATGGCTTAGAAGAAGTTGAGGTAGAAGAAAACATAGTTACTTTGCGTCGATCTTTGTACGGTGAAATTTTAAGTCGCAGAGGAGTCCCAGATGAATTATTAGAAAAGATGAGCGATGAAGAAGCCAGAGAAGCTGCTTTTAAAAAAGTTCGTGGATTTAGTATTTTTGATGGAATATTACTTGATGAGATCTACAGAGGTACCCCGGTTACTCGACCAGAACTAATAACTGGAAGGTTTGGCGCATCTTCAGAAGACCCACGACAAGTTTTAGGTCAGAATGCCCGGATGGTAATTGCTTTTGGAACAGCTGCTGAGTGGCTAAAACCAGCTAATGCTCCAAGCGTTGATCGTATTAACTTAAGGGATCCGGAAACTGCCAGAGCTTACACTGCAATTATCGGAAAAGCTAATTACCTTCATTCATCTGAATATTCACCATTGGAATATGCTCGGAATTCTGTCACTCAAGCATATTCCAGATTTGGACCGGAAGTAGCACAGGTAACAGGACTAGTCGCAATGGAACTTCAAGGCTTTTCCTACCCATTAGAAGGAATTGTTGATAGTATTGGCAGGCATTCTGAAGAATCTAGTAAAATCGGGCATACTATGGAGTTTATTGATAAAAAAGCAGCCCAAACTGCTCTTAAAAAACTCTACTTTATGAATAAAATGAAATTTCCCAAAAAAATAGGTGCAGAGTTACGTCGACAACTTATAGCTGCCCACCAAATACAAGAACCGGCAACCAGGCAGTTTTATGTTTTCGTTGATAAACCAGTAAAGAAATAAACTCTATCTCTTTAAATAATAAATCTCTTTTTTGTATCTGAAATCTGAGAATAACCATTCGCCTTTGCCATCTAAAATATCCTGATAGGCCTGACAATCACGGCATAGCTCCGGGGATTTATAACAAACCCATTCGCCTTTTTCCAAAACTTGTTTTAACTCCTTGGCTTTTTCCTGTAACCATTTAATCTGATTATCCAGAGGATCCAGGACTATTTCCCGAGGCCCGTCATCTCTATCTAAATACCAAAATGAAGCTTTGGAAACCGGCTTTTGGTAATTTGCCTCTGCCAAAATGGCATAAATGTATAGCTGGGTGGTGGATTCCTCATCTTTAGCCCCGGTTTTAAAATCTACAATATGCAAAGTACCATCCGGAAGCTCTCCTACAAAATCAAAGTTGCCCAACAAGATAACATTATCTACCAAATTATATTTAGGAAAAGTTAAATCAGGAGCCGCTGGTTCTAAAACTGTCCAGTTTTGGAAGAAATTATTTAGCATCTTCAGTCCCCTTTGACCAAATTCTGCCTCCTGCTCACGAGAATCAAACCCCCCTCTTTTACCTTGATACTTTAACCATAAATTACGAAATTTAGCCTCCAGTTCATCCCTAGTCGGCTCCCCTTTCATTTCCAGAAACCACTTAATCGCATCATGAACTGTGGATCCCAAGGTTAAATAGGGAGAAATAATTTGTATTTTAAAACCTCTCTTAGAATCTTTGTAAATGTTTTTTAAATAGTAGCTACGCGGACATTTTAGAAAATCTGATAATCCAGTATAGGATAGGTATATCGGGTTTTTAATAAACTCATTCGTTGACGTAATCAAAGATTAGTTACAGGACAAAGCTTTTAGACACTGGGTTTTGGAATCACCGGTTAAGGAGTTACAGGCACTACACTTATCCATAGTTGGGGAGCCACCGGCGCTACCAGTGGTTTTTGGCATCATGGCACTCATGTCTTTAAAATCAATTCCCTTTGGTAACACAAATTCTGAGGCATCAACAGTCCAAGGGCTACAGTTATAGTTAACCTTTTGGTTGACATCCACATTACTTTGAGAAGGTGTACCGGAAACAGCTGGCTTTTCCATAGCTGAAAAGTCCATTTTAAAACCCATGGCCTGATTGTCTGTCCAAATATAGGCAGTGGTTCCATCTACAATCATATGCGAGGCAATTGGGGTTTTGCCAGTATTAACAGAAAAATCTCCCCGCATCTTGCCGTTACCAATAAAAGTAGTACCGCTGGAGGTATTATCTTTTAAAGTAAACGTACATTTTTTAGATCCACCAGCGGCAATCAATTCCTTTAAGCTAAACTCACTGCTAGGAGTTGGGGAAGCAGCCTCAGCTTGTGGTTGATTAGTAGTGGCTGGCTTGGATGATTTATTACCTAATACCATAAACCCACCAATTCCTAAAACTATTAGCGCGACTACTATCGCATAGATCACATTTCTGTTCATTTAAAATTATTCTACACGATTTTTCCAACTTTGCAACAAGACAAATCCAAAATGGCTTGTTAAAATACTGCCATGATTATTTTAGGGATAGAAACTTCTTGTGATGAGACCGCAGCAGCGGTGCTGGAACAAAAGAATGATCGGATACAGATATTATCCAATGTGGTGGCATCTAGTGCTGCGCTACAAGCTAAATATGGGGGAATCATTCCGGAACAAGCAGCCAGGGAACAACTGAAAAGTATCATACCGGTGATACAAGAGAGTTTACAGGCAGCAGGCATCAGGCCACAGGATATTGACGCGATTGCAGTAACTTATGGTCCAGGGTTAATTGGCTCACTCTTAGTTGGTACAGAAACCGCAAAAACTTTGGCCACAATCTGGAAAAAACCTTTAATTCCAGTAAATCACTTACTCGGACATTTTTATGCCAACTGGATAGAAACTGATCCACCCAAATTCCCTTGCATTGGACTGCTGGTTTCCGGCGGACACACTGATTTAGTGCTCTTTAAAGATCACGGAAAATATGAATACTTGGGTGGAACCAGAGATGATGCGGCCGGAGAATGCTTTGATAAATGCGCTAGGCTCTTGGGACTGCCTTACCCAGGCGGGCCGGAAATTAGTAGATTAGCTGCTAAAGGAAAAGATATCTACAAGCTACCTAGGCCAATGTGGGATTCTAAGGACTTTGATTTCTCATTTTCCGGACTAAAAACAGCTGTAGCAAATATAGTTAACAGTTTACAGGGTACAGTTTACAGTAAAAGTGATTTAGCTGCTTCGATTGAAGCTGCCATTGTAGATGTACTAGTGACAAAGACTATTGCAGCAGCTAAAAAGTATGGTGTTGAACAAATTATAGCCGCAGGTGGAGTAGCTGCGAATCAGCAGTTAGTCAACAGGCTACAGGCAGCAGGCAACAGTTTAAACATCAAAATTAATGTTCCACCGCCGGCTTTGTGTACTGATAATGGAGCCATGATTGCAGCGGCTGGGTTTTGGGGTAAAGCAGTTGATCCCTTAACTATTCAAGCAGATCCGGGTCTATCCCTTTCTTAATTTATACTCTCTTAATCCTTCATCAATAATCTTAATGGCCATTTCTAACTGCTTACCGTCTAATACATAAGCCAGCCTAACCTCATCTAATCCTTGGCCAGGGGTCATGTAGAATCCGGATCCGGGAGCTAACATCACTGTCGTATTATTAATTCGAAAATCTGTGAGTAAAAACCGGGAAAAATCTTCAGCATCTTTAACAGGCATTCTAACCATCGCATAAAAAGCTCCTTCGGGCTTAACCATAAACACTCCTTTAATTTTTGATAGTCCTTGATAAATAAGATCCCGTCTTTTTTTATACTCGGCAATCACTCCTTTTGTATAACTGACCGGCACTTGCATTAGTTTGGCTGCCATCACTTGTTCAATTAACCCGGCTGACAAGCGAGATTTGGCAATTTTAACCACCCCATCCATTACTTCTTTGTTTAAAGTGACAAATACCCCGATCCGGCCACCACATAAGCTATACCGTTTTGACAAACTGTCTAAAAGAATTATCTGATCAGGAATCTGGTTCAAAGACTGCAAAACTGAAACATGTTTTGCATTTTCTTCGAAAACAAACTCCCGGTAAACTTCATCAGAAATTAAAAACAGTCCGTGTTTTTTGGAAAGATTTACCAGTATTTGAATTTCTGCTTTAGAATAAATAGTACCTGTTGGATTATTAGGTGAACAAAACAAAATGGCTTTGGTTTTTTTGGTAATGGCTTTTTCAATCACAGACTCCTTAGGCAAATGGAAACCATCTTTAATCTCTGTTTTAACCGGAACAAGCTTTACCCCGGCCATGTGGGCCATTGAAGAATAGTTACTATAAAAAGGCTCAAATACCACTACCTCATCTTCCGGGTCACAAACGGCAAATAAGGCCATCACCACTCCCTCTGATCCTCCGGCAGTGACCAGTAACTGACCTTCAGTAATCTGTTTAAAGCCTAACTTTTGGTAATAACTAGCTAAGGCTTTAAGCGTTGCCAACTCACCTTTAGAATCACTATAGCGAATAGTTTCCAAATCCCAATTCCTTAATACATCCAACATCACTTTGGGAGTCTTAATATCCGGATCCCCAATATTTAAATGAATAATTTTTACTCCCTGCTTTTCAGCAGCAATAGCGAAGGATGCCAGTTTACGGGTAGCTGAAACCGGAATAGTTTGAATTCTGTCTGACAATTTAAACATTTGGACGATTATATCTGATTACATTACGCTTGACAAACACCTGAATGGTTTCTATAATCGAAAATTAATATGGCTAATATAAGAGAGATAGAAGCAAATGCTGATTTGGCTGAAACTTATGCGATTGGTCATTTAGCTCATCAAGAAGCATACACACCAGATCACATTCCAGTACCAGGACCTGCTTATCGCCTAGCTCTTCAGTATGGAGCAGGATTATTATCCCCGGATTCAGAAGCGGCAAATGATTTTTTAGTTGAAAGAGATATTTATTTAGAGGTTTCTTATAATGCCTTGGACCCTCATGGTTCATATTATCGAGTACAGGCTGTAACTAGTGACAATGAATTGGTTTTTGACCAGGCTTTAAGACCTATTGAATTAGCCGCTTCTGTCCCATCTTAAACCATTTCCTTCAATCCCAGTCTAAGGTAGAATAAACACATGGACAAACAATATAACCAAGAAGAGGTGGAGAAAAAATGGTATCAGTTTTGGGAGGAATCCGGATTTTTTAAACCGGAAATAAATCCTGACGGCTCCCCTTTTACTATTATTCTTCCCCCACCCAATGCCAATGCTCCGCTTCATTTTGGACATGCCATGTATACAGTGGAGGATATTTTAATCCGATATCACCGGATGCTGGGTGATAGTACTCTTTGGCTGCCCGGCGCTGATCATGCCGGCTTTGAAACCCAGGTGGTGTTTGAAAAATATCTATCTACTAAGGAGAAGAGCCGCTTTGACTATGATCGGCCCACTCTTTTCCAGATGATTTGGGATTTTGTGCAAAGTAATAAAGGCGCTATGGAAGATCAAATTAGAAGACTGGGATTTTCCGTGGACTGGTCTCGAGAAAAATTTACCCTGGATCCGGATATTATCAAACTAGTTTATAAAACTTTTAAGAAAATGCATACTGACGGGTTAATTTATCGCGCTGAGCGGATTGTTAATTACTGCACCAGACATGGCACCAGCTTTTCTGATTTGGAAGTAGTTTATGAAGACCGCACCACTCCTTTTTATTACATCAAATATGGCCCTTTGGTTTTAGCTACAGTTAGGCCGGAAACCAAATTTGGTGATACGGCGGTGGCAGTTCATCCAGATGACAAAAGATACCAAAAATATATAGGGAAAGAACTGGATATTGAAACCGTTTTAGGACCAGCCAAAATAAAAGTAATTGCAGATAGCGCAGTTGATCCGGAATTTGGAACTGGAGTGGTTAAAGTTACTCCTGCTCATTCAGCCACGGATTTTGAAATCGGCAAAAGACATAATTTAGAAGTAAGACAAGTTATTGGCTATGATGGCAGGCTTAATGAAAAAACCGGCAAGTTTGCTGGCATGAGAGTTAAAGAAGCCAGAATTGCAGTGGCCCAGGAAATGAAAGAAAAAGGCATGATTGAAAAAGTTGATGAAAATTACAAAAACCGAGTGGGCGTTTGTTATAAATGTGGCACCGAAATTGAACCGCTACCTTTGGAGCAATGGTTTATAAAAATTGAACCCTTAGCTAAACCAGCAATGGAGGCAGTAAAAAAAGATCAAATAAAAATCTATCCTGCAATGTATACCAAAACTTTCTTTAATTGGATGGAAAATATTAGGGATTGGAATATATCTCGTCAGATTGTTTGGGGGACGCAGATTCCAGCCTGGAATTGTATTAATTGTAATCAGTGGATTGTAACTGAAGGGGAAGAACCCACCCAATGTGATAATTGTGGAGAAACAAACTTAGAACGTGACTCTGATGTGTTTGATACCTGGTTTTCTTCTGGACAATGGCCCTTCGCTACGCTCAGGGCAAGCCATGATCCATCCGATTTTGATAAATTTTACCCCACTTCAGTTATGGAAACCGGCCGGGATATTTTGTTTTTCTGGGTGGCCAGAATGATTATGCTAGGAATTTATACCACTGGGAAAATTCCGTTTAAAGACGTTGTTTTGCATGGAACTGTTTTAGATCCCTTAGGTAAAAAAATGAGTAAAAGTAAGGGCAATGTGGTTAACCCGATGGAAATTGCTGACCAATACGGAGCTGACGCAGTTAGGATGGCTTTGGTTTATGGCACAGCCTTTGGTAATGACCAGTCTTTATCTCATCCTAAACTACAAGCCATGAGAAATTTTACTAATAAACTATGGAATATTGGCCGTTTTATCATTGATTTTGCACCGGAGGATGCAAAACACTTAGATCCAACTAGCATACCCTCATCAAATCATGAGCAAGATCAAGCCATCCTAAAACAACTTAAAGAAACTGCTGAAAAAGTTACCAAATCCCTTAACCAATATAGATTCCATGATGGCGCGGATGCATTATATGAATTTATCTGGCATCAGTTTGCGGATAAGTATATTGAATCTACTAAGGATAGACGAGCTGATGCCCAACCGGTTTTAGAATATGTTTTCCGCTCCTGTTTGGAACTACTGCATCCATTCATGCCATTCATCACAGAAGAACTTTGGCAAAAACTTCCTCATACTGGAGATAGTATTATGCTGGCAAACTGGCCAAAGTAATAAAAGTAGGGGATTTGTGCCTGGGATTCCCGCAAAATAAACGCAAATACACCGCAAGAATTATTCTTTTTTGGGTTCTTCAGATGAAGTTTCTTCAGTTTTTTCGCCTTCGGCCGGTGCTTCACCCTCTGCTACAGCCTCGCCCTCAGCAGCCTCTTCACCCTCTGCCTTTTCAGCGCCTGCTTCAGTTTCGGCAGCAGCTGCTGCTTGTTCTGCAGCTTGTTCTTCTAGTAACTCTTGAGTTTCAGCTGAAACAGCTGGAGCTAGCTTAACCACAACTTCTTCAGGATCGGCGGAAACAGTTAATTTTTCTCTATCAAATGTCAGTTGTCCCACGGTAATGGCATCATCAATTTCTTTAAGTGAGGAAATATCTACTTCTAATTTTTCAATTAAGTCAGTTGGCAAGGCCTCTACCTCGACCTCGTTTAAGGTCTGTAAAACAATAGCTTCTCCCAAATGGACTTTTTCCGGTACCTCACCAATTAGTTCAATTGGCACTGGTACTTTAACTTTTTCCTTCAAATTAACCTGGAAAAAATCTACATGAATTGGCTCGCCAGTCATCACATCATATTGCACTTCACGGATTAGGACTGGACGCACTTTTTCCGCGCCGATTTTTAAATCAATTAATCCGGTTTCTCCAGCTTGTTTAAAGGTTTTATGAAAGTCAGAAGATGTAACCAGTACATTTTCTCCACTAACGTCTTTGCCATAGACATGACCAGGGAGCTGGCCATTAAGTCTTAAATTTTTAACTTTTTTTCCAAGGACACTACGTTCCTCAGCTTTTAATGAAAGTCTATCCATAATGAGATCCTTCGCTTCGCTCAGGATGACAACTTGAATTAAAAATTATAATTCAAGCTGTCAATTTAACACATTCAGGCCGAGCGTGCAAGCCAAAGGTTTTTATTCGCCCCAAGAAAACCCATAGTATTCTCACGTGAGCGAGAGAATTACTACTCCGCCTAGTAAAATTATAGCACCGATTAACACCTGCATCTTTAATCTAAATTTAGTGACTTCCTTAAAGTAAAACAGTCCCCAGCAAACGGCAATTAAAGTGGCACTTTGGGCAATCGGCATGCCTTTGGCCAAACCAATTAAAGCAATAGATAGTAGTGACAGCAAATTTCCCAGATTCCAAATTACCCCGCTGAGTAGTCCGTACTTTAAAGGAATATTACTGAATTTAACTTTGGCCACTATGGCAATAATCGTGGCTGTTAAAAAAATCCCCACCGCCACTGGAAAAAAAGAAATAGTTATGGGAAGCGCTGCAATCTTTAAAGGTACTAATTGACTACCCCAGACAGTACCGGAAAAAATTGCCGCCGCTAATCCCTTTTTTATATTAATACTTAAAGTCTTGGTAGTGGTGCTAATTAGAATAATGCCTAAAATAATTAAACCAATGCCGGCAAATCCCATCAACATACCTGAGGGGATTTCTTTAAAGTAAAATACTCCCCATAAAAATGAGGAGACCACTACCAGGGAGGACATCAGCGGCACCGCCCGTGATAACCCCAAATTAGCAATAGCCACCAGAGAAACAGCATTAGCACTGGCCCAGAGCATTCCACTCAGTAAACCGTAGGTGTTTAAATCAAAGGCGTAGCCGAATATTAATGATAGAATAATGCTGGATAATAATATACCTACACTCGTTAAGAGTTGAAATAAAATAAAATTGCTGGAATGAGATTTTTTAAATGGAACATTATATGAACCCCAAGCCAGCGCTGCCCCAATGGCCGCCCAAATTCCCAAATTTCCCATTTAACTAGTATACAGGAATTTACTTACTTAGTCAGGGTGACTTCAAAACTGCGGTTGACAGACAGATCAGTTTGAATGGTTTGCTCTTGCGGAGCAATTTGGCCTTGATCAGAACTAAGTAGCTTCATATTTAAAGGATAGGTAATTTGCCAAGTAAAGGGATCTTTTATGGTTCCTGCTTGTTTAATTACATCCAAACGATACTTGGCCGTGTTACCAATGAAAGTTAATTTATTAGGTAGCTGATAAGTAACTGTTAAAGTTTTCTGTTCTTTGGGCGCCAGCTCCAGATAAAAATCCAAACCTAACCGGCCATAATCAGTGAAATTAGTAATATCCGGGGTCAGATCTTTTTCGCCCCAGCTGGCACTTTGCAAAGTGGAGCCAATTGGTACATAAACTCTCATGGCGTTTTTGTAAATTCCGGCCGGGAAAGTATCTGAGGGGCTCCTATTAATATAGGCAATTCTTAAAGTTTGTTTAATTTCACCATCTTTACCAACCGTGGTGGCCAAGCTTAAACTGCGGTCCAAATAATAATTAGCTTTGTTAGCGCCTAAATTAGCTTCCACCGGTGCTAGGAAATCCTGCAGCTGATCAGATGGAAGGGCAGAAGGACGCGGCATTAACCCAGCCCAATCTTGTGATACCAGATAGGAAAAAAGTGTTGGATCATCTAAGTAGACACTGACATGTCTCTCGTCAATCGAGCCTCCTAGGGATGAGACAATCCCCGGCCAGTTTTGGTTAGGTAGGAAAAATAGTTGATTTAATAACCCTTGAGTTAAAGAAGTTAAAAAACTTTTCTTAGCCTGAGAACCAGGGAAAAAACCCACTTCAGCATGAGTAATGGCTTGCTCAAATAAATTATCCGAGGTAATTTTTTCATTATTATAATCAGCCAGTTCCACTGGACCAACCACTCTTAAAAAATCCGCCACTGCTGAAATATCCAAAGCCACAACACCAGAAACCTGCTCCCCTGTTTCTTTGTTATAAAACCACTCAGCTTGTCTAGCACTGGTTGGAAAATCCGGCTCCCAATTTGAGTCTCGCAAGAAGAAATCTTTTTGACCCAAAATTTGTTTAATTTCTTTAGGTGGTTCAACATGACCAGTTAACTGACCATCTATAGCATAAGTGTCATTAACCGCTAGTTTCTTAAGTTTTCCGCCGGAAAAACTGACCTTGGCAAAGCTGCCAATAAATCCCCCGCCCGGGCGCAGCTCATTGTTATTTAAAAGTAGCACCAGATAATTTTTATCCCCTTTACCAATTGCCTCTGGCAGCAAAATACTTAAGGCCCGGGCTTTTTGCACCAACTTTGAGTAATTGTTTAATTTATCCTGCAAACTACTGATATTGGGTTTTAAAAATCCCGGCACCTGGGATTTAAAATCCGGGCTGTTAATTAAGGCAAAGGCTTTGGATAAATCTTGGTCTGAGGAAGCAAGATAAACTTTAGCTTGGTCAAAATATAGATTAGGATCATCTTGCAGCTCCCCTGTCACACTTCTGATTGCCAAATATAATTGCTGCACTCCCAAAATAGTATTTTTGGCACAGTCTACTGACAAGGTTGATAAAGTCACAAAACTATCCCCTAGGGCAAACTGAGAATTTAAAAAGTGAGTTTTTCGAAGAGGATCTAACGAGGAAAAAATCTGATCTGCCACCCCTACCCCGCTTTGGGCTTGCTGTACTGAAGCTAAACTTTGGTCAAACTCCCCTTTTTGCAAATGATTTACTGCTGCAGTTAATTGGTATTTAAAAGTTAACACTCCCCAACTAAGTTCCAAGGCTGGCAAAATTAGACCGAAAGCTATAATAGCCAAAGCCACAAATAAAATAATTCGGGGATATAAATTGGGAAATTTTTTCCGCTCCCCTATTTTTTTTAGTTCCTGGTCCTTTTGCTTACTGTTGCCTGTTACCTGTTGCCTGTTGCCTTCTTTTAGGCCTTCCAGCTCCTCTGCTTTTTTAATTTTCCACTGCTCCTCTTCTGTTGCCTTTGGTAAATCATCAGCTTCTTCCTCTGGTTTTATTTCATTATCTTTAAAATAACTTAAAGTTTTTTTAAGGCTTTCTACCAAATCACTTTTGGGATGCCAATGCAGCACCTTAATGGTTTTTTCTAAATTAGGAGTTGGCCAAGGCGGTAGCTCTTCCGGCTTAAAACCGCGGTTTTCATGCCAAATCGGATCAAGCAAAATTTGCTTAATTTCCGAAACCTTAATCGGAGTTTCCAACACTCCATCAAAAATCTTTAAGGAAGTAGCTCCGGCAAACAGACACTTAATCAATAGCTCTACTGCATCATCAACATACAGCGCTCGGCTAGAAAAATCCAAAGCCATTTCTTTTTGTAAGCTGCCTTCTAAACTACTTTGAATTAACTTAGACATAGGATCGGTTTTACTAAAATTCATTCTCGGACCATAGACTGGACCTAGTCTTAAAATCCGGGCATTTAAATGATGTTCATTAGCAAATTGGGCAATCTGAGTTTCAGCTTTTTTTAACCATTTTAAAGACGTAGGAATTTCTTCACTGTATAAATCAATTGAGGAAACAAATAGCAGACGTGACTTTTTTTCTTTAAACTGCTCTAAAATACTATCTAAATTAATCTCTTTGGGAGTGGTAACAAAAATATAATCTAAGCGTTCCAAATCAAAACTTAGGTCCTTGGTTTTTTCAATAATTAAATGGAAGTGTTTATTTTCAGAGGCCTTTGATAAGTTAAATCTTTTACCATATTCCAGACTATCAACTCCCACCACCTGGATACCCTTTTCCAAAAGCCGATCTACCAAATGAGACCCTAAAAAAGTGGCTGCACCTACCACAAGGGCCACTGGAGAGTTTCGCGAAAGCAGAATACGTTTAAATTGGTTGCTATCTTTGGCAGTTTCGTCCACGCGTAAATCTTAGCACTACTGGCTAGCTTTGCAAGAGTGCGTAATGGTAACAAAGTGGATAACGATTACCGAGAGTCTAAAGCAAGGTTGGCAAGGGCATCAGCTTCTTTATTCTTTTCCCGCGGTACGTGTGTGTAGATCACACCACCCATTTCAAAAGCCAAGATCTTAATTTTTTCTATAATTGGTTTTAGGTGTTCACTTTTAATTTTAAATCTTCCGGATAATTGCTGCACCACCAAACGGGAATCTGCAAACAAGTTGATTTGCAGTTTCTGGTCACTGAGGTTTTGCTTAATCCAGGTTAAGGCTTCTACTACTGCCGTGTATTCGGCCACATTGTTAGTAGTCTCTCCAATATATTCTCCAGCTTCACGTAAGACCTTGCCATTTTCATCCGCAATGGTATAACCGTAAGAGGCTGGTCCAGGATTACCGCGTGAGGCTCCGTCTGTAAATATCACCAATTTCATCTTAGTGATAATACCACAACTTGCATAAGTAAAATCAAATATTCAGAAATCACTGTTGTCCAGGAAGCAGCCATAAAAGAATACTGGGGAATGTACAAAAAATTTAACCCTAAATTAACCAGCAGTCCAATTACGTAAATAAAAAACATTATCCGGTAACTGCCTTTTGTTACCAGGACCCACATCAAAAGTGATGATAAAAAATAGGCCGGAAATCCCAAAGATAAAATTTGTAAACTGCCAATTGAACTATTAAACCCCGTCCCTGTAAGTAACTTAATTATTAATGAGGCTAGCAGCAAAGTTACCATAGTTCCCATGGTTGCTAGCGCCACTAAACCCAGCGCTACTTTTTTAATTCCAACAAAAGACTTTAGCATTAACGGATAATAAGCATTCATAATAAATGTTGGCAAAACCAAAGCGGATTGAAATACTTGATAAGCCACATTATAAAAACCAACATCAGATAAACCTTTGTAATATGACACCATAAAAGCATCAGCGCGAAAATAGACCACATTAACAGCCAAAGTAGCGGCAATGGGCCAGGAAGTTTTAAAAAGGTTTATTGTATATTGTTTATCGAATATCGGATAGGTAGTAATCACCAATTTTTTGACTAAAAAAAGAGCCGCACCAGCAATGATTAACCAGCCAAATAAATGAGCTAACAAAAGAAAGGGGACTGGAAAATTTCCTTTTACAAAAAATATAAATACGCCAAGACTAAGCATGGTACCAGCGCCTGATGCAATAATTGATAAGTCATAGCGTAATTTACTTTGGAAAATTAAATTACAGGTGGTATAAATTCCGGCGAAAATGATAGCTAAACAGCCAAATAAAACAGCTTTAGGAAATAGGGGACTGACAAAAGGTAAAAGCGGTAGTAAACTAACGGCCAAAACTACCAGTAGTCCAGACCAGATTATTCTAGTCCCTAGTAGTTTTTGAAATTGTAATTTCGCCTGTTTTAGCTCATGGGCATTAAAACCAAAATCAGCTAGCAGATAAAAAATCGCAAGATATGTTAAAGCCAGTGTAAAGACACCGGTTCCTTTGGGGCCATAGTTTCTAGTAATCAGTCCCAGGATAATAAAAGTAGACAAAGAAGTAACAACTTTTCCCACCATTTGCCAAAGAGTTTGTTGGGAAATTTTAATTAAGTTCCGCATTAACGTATTCTATTATGTCTTGACAAACCAATGCAATTTATCTATATTGCTGCTTAAGATGATTGATTGGGAAACTAGAGAAGGAGTTGAGGCCTCTGTCAAAAGAAGTACTGATAATCCTAATATTATCGAGGTCAGTACATTTGCCTCTAGTACTAGGCTTGCTCGCTATACATCACTGGATAATGCACACCTATACGCAGACTCAAACCATTGGTTAGAAAACATAAAATTAGCAGCCAGGTATGTCGGATCAGCCTTACTCTTAGCAGATGGAATCAGGAGGATTAGGAAAGGGAATATGTTAGTAGGTATTGGAGAAGCAGCTTTAGGATTAGACGACCTTAGTCGAACTTATAAAGACGATGAGTGGGTAGATGCATACCGTAATGCTATTACAGATGGTTTGAAAAAATTAGAAGCAGGACGAGAGCGGGTTAGTTCTATACATAGAGCGGCTCCTTAGCTTTTTCCCTCTACTTTAAGAGAACTAATCGATATTCCCCATACTAGAAAAAGCATTCGGTATCCTTGGGGAAGGGTTAAAAAGTAATGATCAAACATTCCCAGGAAGAGGATGACGAACCAAAGCAATTTGAAATTTGAAATTTGAAATTTGAAATTTTTGAGAAATGGATATCCAATTAGTACAATAAAACCTATGAATCCAATAACTCCTGTTTCTGCTAGTTCTAACAGGAATATATTATGGACCGGCTGCAGAAATCTGCTCGGCCCGGCTAGTAACTGATCAGATGCCGAGATAATAAAATTATTTAAACCAACCCCAAAGATAGGGTGCTTAGTCCATAAAGTAAAAGCGATGCCGATTTGTTGTTCTCTTCTTATTAAAGATATCACATCGAAATTAAACACCGATGCAAAGCGGGTATACAAAACCGGCAGAAGCAGCAACAACAAAAGAAGCAGAAACATCCGGCCTTTTTTATTTAATGTGACGAGCGCTGAACCAACACCAGCTACTATCGCTACTCGGGATACTGTCAGTAACAACGTTAGACCAGCTAGTAAAACTGTCGCAAAGTAACTTACATTCGTAAGAGATCCTTCGGCGAGTCGCCTCAGGATGACAATGATAAGGATGGCAATAATCATAAACCCCGCTAATACATTGGGATGAGGAAAAGTGCCATAGGGCCTTAAAAAGTGGAAGTTATAAAAATCAAATTTAGCAATTCCTGGAGTAGAAATAGTAAAACTTCTTTCACCCAAAATCCAAAGCCCGACAGTACTACCGGTAATAAATTGAATCCCTGCCAAAACTCCTTCTATTAATATTCCCAGAATTAATCCCCACATAATAATCTTTTTAAAAACCTTTAATTTGATTGATGCCAAATAAATTCCCAAAAATATCACCACCAAATATTGCTCCAACCTAACCAGCCCAGCTGCCGGATTGGTACTACTAAGTAAAGACACGCTTTGGGTTAGTAAAAAGAAAAATCCTAAATTAAGCGCCAGTTTATTGATCTGACCTTTGTTAATTAAGAATGTGACAAATAAGACTACTGCCAAAAGATCCCAAAAATAAATTACCGGGGATAGATAATCAATTGGTAAAGAATAGATAAAAGAAAAACTTGGCCAAAAATGTTTACCAAGTTGAGTCGGAAGAAAAAAGATCGTTAAAAATAACAGCAGCTGTTCAAGCTTCTTCACTGGTAGCTTTGTCTTCAGGTTTAGATTTTACAGCTTTGCCAACAGGCTTAATCACGATATGTCGGTCCCGGCCCTCACCAGTACTTTCAGTTTCCAAACCTTTTGTTTCACCAACCACCATATGAATGATTCTTCTTTGCCAAGAAGACATTGGTTCAAGTTCCATTTCTTTTCCAGATTCTAAGACTTCATTACTCCACTCTTTGGCATGCTGGGTTAATTCTTCTTCTTTTTGTTTTCTCCAGTTAGATACATCTAAGACCACTCTTTTAAATTCGGCGCCCTCTCCCATCTGACGAGATAACATCTGGTTAACCAACAGTTGTAAGGATTCTAAAAATTCTCCTCTGGCCCCGATTAAACGGCCAGCATCAGCTGTATCAATGGATACAAAAAAGCCCTCAGCTTCTTCAGCGATTTCATATGATCCTTCCAACAAGAGTAACCCCAAAGTGTTGTCTAAAATGTCGCTTAATTTATCTTCCATATTTTTTGATTATCCCAGTTAGCCCGCCCCAGCCACCAATGCGATACTGCTGAATAATTCCCATTATTGTAAACGTATTCCAGTAAAATGCAAGCCCCACTGGAAATTGGAAGGCAAAATAGCCAATCATCACCGGCATCAGATAGGTCATCTGGCCTTGCATGGAAGACATTGCCTCATCCATGCCTTCTTTTTGTTTAATCTCTTTTGGTTTATCATCTTTGTAGATTTTTAAGGGCTGAGCAGGTGCCATCATTTTAGATTGCACAAAAGTCAAAGCCCCGGTCAGTACCGGAATTAACAACAGAAAAACGCCCTGATGCAAAAAATCAGACGGGGCAACTGCCAAGTTTAAACCAAAAAAAGATTGATTAGGTGCAGAAGACAAGTGCAACCAGGGGTTATATAATACGGAATTAATATGCTGCAAACCAGCTGCCTGAGCAGCGGCAGTACCCCGGGGAACCATGTTTAGGATTGACTGATAAAGACCAATAAAAACCGGGATTTGGATTAAGGAAGGCAGGCAACCTCCGGCTGGATTTACGCCGTGTTCTTTATATAAAGCCATTTGAGCTGCGGCCAAAGCTTGTTTATCATCTTTGTGTTTGGTTTTTAATTCATCTAAATGTGGTTTTAGCGAGGCCATTTTTTGCATAGATTTCATTTGAGAAGCAGTAAACGGCCAAACTAAAAAGCGGATTAATACTGTTAGGATAATAATGGAAAAACCTAAAGCACCCGGGATATGAATCAGGATTAACAGTTTATAAACCAGAACCAACAGATTAACAATCGGCCCAAAAAAAATAGTATTAAAGACGGTTCCGATTAGTTCCATGGATTGCAGGACAGGATTCTTTTAAAACCCATTCCCACTCCTTTCAAGACGCCGTACTCGTCAATAGACTGTTTAGTATACTCAGAGCAGGAAACCTCATACCGACAAGCACCACCTGGTGCAAAGATGGCTAGCACCCCGCGGTCAAAGGAAAGAAAGGTTTGGTAAAATTCAATAACTAAAGTTGTAAACGAAGTTAGAAACTTGTTTATCATGCTAACTAATAATCTTTTCATTTTTAAGTACGGTCTCTAAATCTAAAAGTACGTCTTGTGATTTTACACTAGTGATACCGGTCTTGGGAAGAGCTACTATATTTATATTAGTAGGGAGTTTAGAGTAAATAGTTTGTAGTGCTGCTGATGTCAAACGTCTGGCCCGGTTTCTATCAGTAGCTTTTTTGAAAACTTTAGAAGAACCGGCAATACCAATTCTTGCTTCAGTATTTTGACCATCACGATAGAAAAGTTTTAAGAATTTAGATTCTAGTTTTCGACCAGAGGCCACCCATTTGAAGTCTGTTTTTAAATTTAAGCGTTTGTCTTTGGGGAGCATGACTTTGGCATTACACTGTCAGCTTTACTCTTCCTCTAGCTCTTCTTCTTTTGATTACTTTCACCCCACCGGATGTGGCAACCCGAGCCCGGTATCCGTGCTTTTTAGCTCGCTTTGCTTTTTTTGGTTGATAAGTTCGTTTCGGCATTGGGGTAAGCTTTATTTACGCTTGGCAGATTTAGTTCGGGCGTCCTTTTTAAGTACGAGAAACCAGATACCAATAGCAATTGATGCCAGTATCCAAAAAGTGGTTGCAGAATTAAAAACATCTAGCCAGTTTATTTGGTTCATTATATTTCCTCCAGCTTGGCAAACTTCCAAGCAAACAGTAGGCCCATTGTAACAGCAAAGAGTCCTTTAATCAAGATTAAGGCTACTACCCACCATGAAGACACTTCACTTATTGCAGGTGTCACAAAAGTGGCGATGAAAAATCCCTTGGCAATATCTAAACAGAAATCAGAAAGAATACGCGCAAGTTTTGGATCCATTATTTAAAATTAATGGTGTCGGTGCCGGGGTTTTTCTGTAAATAAACCTCCTTACCCATCTCGATTATTTCACGGATCTTTTGTGCCTTTTCTCGTATTTTCATATCATTGTGCACCGCAAGCCTACTAACATTAATGTAAAGCTCGTCAAGCTGATCCTTACCAAGACCAAAGAAATCATCAACTTTTACATTATCTGCAGCTATTAAAGTACTAAGATCGAGTTTTGGTTGCTCTACAGAAGACTGAGGAGATCCTTCAGGCCGAAGCGTTGGTGTGGGCTGTATTGGAGTTGAGGAAGGCTCAGGTGAAATCGTTAATCCGCTGGTAAGCTGTTGCAGTGGCGGGAATTTATCTTTATAAGCAGCAGCTTTATCAGGATAAAGCCTGGCAAAATTTATCCAAGCTTCCTGACTGAAACGTTTATATGTATTATTCCAGGTATCAACATAATCTGTTCTGGCCTTAGCTACTTCCGGATCATTATTAGCAGCCCGTTTTATTTCTTCTTCTATTACCTGGATCGCCGGGTCTTCATTAGGATTTTCATAAATCTTTGCTTGTCTATCATATGCTTCGGCATCTTCTGGAAAACGTTCTTTAAAAATTTGTTTGGCTTGCTCGTTATAATCGGCAGATAATTCTTGCTTGATAGCATCCATCCGCGGATCATTGTCAATTCCGTTAATAGCAAGTCCCCCTATTACATCTGCCTTATTAGTTGGTTTACCCAATTTAGGATCTGCTAAACCGCCGACCATTTTATCCTTCAACCAATCCCACTTAGGAGTTTTTAAGGGTTTCTTAGTAGGATTTTCTAAAGGGGGTGGGAACCGACTGGTTAAATTATCCGCTGAGGCACTGGCCAAGGATTCATTGATATCTTGTTTTGCTTGATAATCTAAGCCGGAGACACCAGCCGCCTTAAGACTTTGATTTATCTCAGTTCTAGCCTGCGGATTTAGCGGGGCTGGTTGCCCTTCTGGTACAGGACCTGGTGCAGTTTCTGACATATCTTTAGATTAAGACATTTACCCATTCAATATCAAGTAGGCGCCTGATCTACTTATTTATAGTTTCAGCCTATTGCTAGTAATCCACCATTAGTTTAGATTGTGGATAACTGATTTGACTTCTCCCCAAAGTCAAATCATCCTGAGCTTGTCGAAGGATCTACCCAGTTAATATTCCTACCCAAAACTATGGACAATATTCGCCTGTGGCATAAATTTCTACAAACTATTAAAGCAGAGGTTTCTCCGGAAAATT
>CAZFYQ010000004.1:0-30935 GCA_964523905.1 uncultured Gammaproteobacteria bacterium | reverse complement strand
CGCCTGTGGCATAAATTTCTACAAACTATTAAAGCAGAGGTTTCTCCGGAAAATTTCCGGGCCTACTTTCTAAAAGCCTTATTAAAATCCGTTGAGGACAGTACGGTTACCATGGCTGTGCCTTCTGCCATTGTGGCTGCCACGCTTGAGAAAAATTACAAAGGTTTAATTGAGGAAGCTTTTGAAAAAGTACTGGGAAAAAAGGTCACGGTTGATTTTAGTGTCAAAGAATTTGAAGAACCAATCGCTTCTCAGGATAGCGATTTCTTTAAACCAATTCAAAGCTCACAACCGGTGTTAAATCCTAAATTTACTTTGGAAAACTTTGTGGTCGGGCCATCAAACAACCTGGCTTTTGCCGCAGCTGAGGCCATTGTCCAAAATCCCGGCACCTCCTACAATCCACTTTTTTTATACGGTGGCACTGGGGTTGGTAAAACTCATTTAATGCTGGGCATTGGTAATGCTTTATTAAAGCTAAAGCCACATCTGAAGGTAATTTATTGCTCCTCGGATAAATTTATGAATGATTATGTGGAGGCTATTCAAAATCACCGGATGGGGGATTTACGGAAAAAATACCGGGCTTTGGATATTTTACTGATTGATGACATCCAGTTTTTTTCCGGTCGGGAAGGCACTCAGGAAGAATTTTTCCACACTTTTAATGAACTACAAGGCAAAAATGCCCAGATGGTGATTACCTCAGACCGTCCACCAGCTGATATTGAAAAGCTGGAAGACCGTTTAAGGTCTCGTTTTGCCGGAGGTTTAATGGTGGATATCCAGGCTCCGGATTTTGATACCAGGATGGCTATTTTAAAAGCCAAATGTAAAGAGCGGGGAGTGATCTTAGATGAAGATGCCCTGCGTCTTTTAGCCTCCTCAATTAGTCCCAGTATCCGGGAGCTGGAAGGAAAATTAATGCAAATTATTCAGTCTTTAAAGCTGCAAAACCTGCCACCAACAGCAGCCAACATTACTCCTTTCTTAAACCTAAACCCTAAACCCTTGACCCTCACCCCTAAAGAGGTACTTGCTAGTATTTGTGAGTTTTTTAATCTGTCTTTAAAAGATTTAACCGGACCTAAAAGACAAAAGGAGCTAGTATTGCCTCGTCATATTGCGATGTATATTTTAAGTGAGGAAACCAAAATGACTGTAGAGGGGATTGGTCAGCTACTGGGGAATAGGGACCATACTACAGTTATGCACGGTCGGGATAAGATTAAAGCCTTGGCGCTCAAAGATTTGGAGCTCCAGAAAATCCTTACTGATCTCCAGTCTTCATTCCGATAGATAGATCCTTCGCTCTGCTCAGGACGTTTGAGTTATCCACTAACTCAAACGGTTATCCACCAGTTATCCACTAAATACCAACAGACTTTCAACACGAATTTAGCCCAAAATCAGAAGCTGAATTTTACCTCGTCCACATATCCACACCACATACTAATACTACTATTGTTCTATATAGATAATATATAATCTAACCGGTAAGTGGATAAACTGACGAAGTCATCCTGAGCGAGCGAAGCGAGTCGAAGGATCTATGCCAGAAATTAATTGGACTATAATCATTTTTATATTCTTAGGTTTATTAATTGCCTATCTTTTTGGCAGACTACAAAGTAAAAAAACTTCAGAGATACCAACAGACTTAATTGATCTGTATAAAGGAGTACAAGAGCTACCAGCTAGAGTATTACAGGTCATCAATGGCTCGATAAGCCCTCAAAAAGGCCGCATGGCCGAGTTACTCACCTATGCTGAACTCCGTTATGATTATGACCGTATCATCCCCTTAGGACAGCCAATTGACTTTATCGGTATTAAAAATGGGGACCGCATTGATTTCATTGAAGTTAAATCAGGTGCGACTCATCTCTTGACAGAAGAGGAAAAACATATTAAAAACCTTATTGCTGCTCGTCGAGTTAATTTCCGTTTAATTAAAATCACAGAAGACGAAATCGACAAATTTATCACTGCCCGTAAAACATGAAGTTTACTATTTTACAACAAGACCTATTACCCGTCCTGCAAGCAGCTGCTAGGTCTGTAGGAGCCCGCTCTACCCTACCGGTTTTAGATAACCTGCTACTTTCAGTGGAAGGATCAAAGCTAAAGATTGCTGCCACTAACTTAGAAATCGGGGTAGTGAAATTTGTTGCTGTAAAAGCCGCTGAAGCCGGAGAAATTACCGTGCCAGCCAAAACAATAGTTGAACTAATAGCCGGTTTAGGTCAGGCAGAAGTGACTGTTGAATCACAAGCAGAAGTGCTAACTATTATCTCCGGTAGTTTTAAAGGCTCCATTAATGGGATTGCAGCCTCTGAGTTTCCGGTAATTCCGGTATCTTCTGGTTCGGATGTATCCTTTCCTAAAGAAACTTTGCTGTCCTCGGCCCAAGTATTATTTGCAGCTGCGGTTGATGAAGGAAGACCAGTGTTAACCGGAATTTTAACCGAAGTTAAAGATGATAAGCTGGATTTTGTGGCTACAGACGGATTTAGACTGGCACACCGGCAACTGAGCCTACCAGGCAAACAAACTGCGATTAAAACTTTAATTCCTAAAAGAACTTATGAAGAAGTGCTTAGGATTATCGCTGAGCAGCCAGTTGATGAAGTTAAAATTGCTACATCGGCCAGTCAAAATCAGGTGGTATTTACCATTGGGGAGACCATTGTGTCCTCCCGTTTAATTGAGGGCACGTTTCCAGTTTGGGAAAAAATTATTCCCACAGAAATTGTGGGTAGGGCTTTGCTTGAAAAAGAAGCGTTATTAAAAGCTATAAAGTTAGCAGCGGTGTTTGCCAGAGGTGATAATGTATTGGTGTTAACTACTAAAAAAGGCGCTTTAAATTTAAAATCCTCGGCTAAAGAGCTGGGTACTCAGGAAAATGAGGTGGAAGGTAATATAGAAGGTGAAGAATTACAAATTGCCTTTAACACCAAGTTTTTGCAAGATGCCATTTCTAATATTCCAACCTCTCAGCTTATGATGGAATTTTCCGGACCATTATCTGCAGCCTTAATAAAACCAGTTGGGCAAGAAGGACTTGAATATATCGTAATGCCCGTGCGACTTAATTAGGGTACAGCGTTTAGTGTATAGAGTATAGTTGTCTTAACTGAACGCTATACGCTATTTTCTATACGCTTGGTTACACTCCGTTGTAAGTAACTGTTTTAAAGTGATAAATGACTTCTTTGCCCCAGGCTCCTACTCCATCAAACTTGGTGTCCGTACCAATATCAATGGTATATTCTGAGCCTAAGTAATAGGGTTTTAAAGGTGTAATCTTGGCAGTTTTACGGTCTTGGGATAGTTCTACATTTACGGGTACATCTGGGCTCATTTTTAACTTAAATTCCCCTTTATTCTGCAAAGAGCGGTTAAAAGTAATAGAAATTACCTGATTAGCTCCCACAATAGTTTCTGATGAAAGGTCAGGGTCAGTAGAAACAATTGCGGGGACATCATTTTGGGAGGCGGAACTAGTTTTAGATGGTTGAGAACTTGCCGGTTTAGTTAAATGTCCTTTAAAAATCCACATCAGTATTAACCCGACGGCTACAAATGCTAATATAATCTTAAGCTTAGTATTCATCTTACTGTGAGTTAATTACTATTGTACCAAGCAGAGATCTGTTGGGTATTTGATTGGCCGATAGATAACTGTCAAATTCAGCATTACCAGCATCAGTGTTTCCTTGTTTAAGGGTTAGGGTAAATTTGTTGGTGTTAATATCATAACTCAAGGTAAAATTTGTCCCAGAGTAAGGCAGTTTTTTAATTAAATCAGCTACTTTTGCCTGTTGGGCAATTATTGGCGCTTCTGCTTTGTAGGTATTTTCAAAACTGTTAATGTAGGAAGTATTTGTATCAGGTCTATCATCGACTATTGCGGGCGAGGGAGTGGGGCTAATATATACAGGAATTGGTTGTGCAGGATTAGGATTAGATTTATTTGAAAAAAACAGCAGACTGCCTATTACAATAATTGCTAAAAAGAGTGCTATTATCAGAAAGATTTTTTCTCTAGAAAATGCTGATTTCATATTTATTATTCTACTGCTTTTTAATAGCCCATGCCCCAACTAATGAAAAATTATTTGTTTTAATTTGACCAGACGATCTCTCACTAGGATCCGAGGGTGAACAGTTAAGAGGATCTCGCACATGGTAGGTATTATCACTATTTATTCCGTCAATTACAAACATATGATCTATTGTTCCGTCAGCATGCGCACACCAACCATTGGGTGGACAAGGGAATGCTTTTGATCCACTAATAATCCAATAGCCCGCAGCCAAATAAGCCCTGGCAGTATTTATATCTAATAAACCATAGCCATTTACTGTTTGATATATGTAACCATGACTTCTAAACCAGTCGCTATTTAAAAAACTGACAATAGCAGTTGCATTATCCCCACATACACGGGCAGGAGGATCTGTTTGCGCAAAAATTTGATCCATCTGATTAGGAGTAATTGCAGGACCAAGCGTGCTAAGTATCATCGCTGCGGCCGTGGGCCCACATCCGGCTATATCCATACGGCAGGCAGTTCCTCTGCTATTACTATATTGCCACCTAGGGTCTGCTTGGCAATAGTAGACTACGCTACTTGACCCTCCCCCTGGTGCGGTAGTTCCTCCGCCAGGAGCAGGAGTTGGGCTAGTTGGTTGACAGGAACTATAGCTTTGCCAAAGATCGTCTCCATAATTATATCTAACTCCGCTAATAACATAGTCGCCACTAGCGCTAGGATCTCCATAATAATAAAATGAAGCTAGTTTCTTGACAGTAGTTTGATCCCAGGGACCATCCCCATTGATAATCTGTTTGTCGGTTCTTACTTTAAAAGCTGCCGCAATAATTGAATCTCTGATACTATAAATTCTTAGGACATTAGCAGGTCCCATACTGGACTGAGGGTCAATAGTTGCTCTGGCTAAGTTTTTTCCAAACAGGCTTTGCATCTCGGCTTGGTTGTTATTAAATGTGTCTATAAAAGTACCTGGTGTGAATTGCATAACTCCATATGCGACACCCGAGCTATGGCTATCGTAATCATTGGTGACATAGTTAGATCCAGCTGGATCAGTGAACGTACTAGGTGTTTCCACTCTCATGATTCCAGCTAGAATTGCGCTTGGAACACCAACTTGGCCTGCAATATCGGAAATTAATGATGGTAGAGCTGGGTTTTGGAAAGTTGCACCAGTTGGATGATCACTTCCTCTGTAGAAAGTACAGCTGGCAATATCTCCGCCTCCGCCACCTCCACCCGGCGCAGGAGTTACAGAAGCTCCCGGAGTTGGAGTAGGTTTAGCTCCGGTAATGGTGGTCGTAGGAGAGCTGGTAAAAGCAGTAAAGAGAATAAACATAGGAATCAGCAGTAGTAACAGAAGCCAGGCCTTTTTCTTTGGTCCGGCCAGGTTTAATGCTCCTTGGGAAACCTCACTGGATAGCTTGACCCCAGCTCTAATAGATCCTCTTAAAAACTTTGGCCCCCATTCTTTAGCGGTTCCACCAAGTCCTCCACCGATACCAATTGCCAAGGGGTTACCTCCAGTTAATACTCCTCCGGTAAAGCCACCTAAACCAGCAGAAGTAATACGGACTGTATTCTGTTTTAGGAAAATACTTGCTTTGGATCTTACATTTGCTCCCAGTGATCTAAGAGCAGAAGGCATTCTAGGTCTTTGAAAAGCACTGGCTGTCCTACTGGCTGAAGAGGTTTCTGCTGCTAATCCTTCTTCCGGTGCTGCGGCTGCAACAGGGCTTTCTATGGGTATGCCGTTATAATCAACTCCCAAATCTGGTGTATCCTTTATTCCTTTGGAGCCAATACCAGTAGGCATCTCGCCTAATGGGGTTTCTATCTCTCTAACTGGACTAGGAGTTCTGGTAACAGGACCTTTAGTAGCTGAAGCCTTTTCGCTGGCCGCATACCCAGCATCTGACTCATAAGGTTTTCCTTCATAATCCAAGCCAGTTTCTGGAGTATCCTTTAATCCTTTTACTTGTGGTTCTGGAGTTTCGGTTCGAAGTCGGGCTATTTTTTTACCGCGACTGGCTTTTTCATAAGCACCTAAACCTTCCATTGAAGGAAGGCCAGCTCCTTGGTTTTCATTACCCATAGTATTAGAAGATTCCCCGCCAGCTGGAATTCCTGCTGCTTTTTCTGCTTCAGCTTCTTCCTGAGATTGAACCAAAGCCTCATTAACAGTTAAATCATAAATTTCCTGAGAAATCGCAGTTGGATCAATTTGCGATGCTAGCTCAACATGTTCGTTATTTAGCTTCTTGAGGATCTCTTTAGCCATTGCCTTGTTACCTTCAATATCATCAGTGAACTTATTGGTATAGGCATTAGGTAAAACTCTTCTGGCGTAGTAGAAAATACCTTTTTCTTTTGCATCACTATTAAATGGTAAATTAAAGCCCAAAGCGTTATATTTATAATGAGGGTTTGCAGTTACTCTACTAATTCCTTGGGGATTTTCCAGCATATAGCGAAAAGCTTGTTCTAAATATTTATAAAAACTGGCTCCCCTGATATTAATATTGGCCATAAATTTAGTTTAATCCAAACTAGACATTTTGTCTTGCCAAGATTTCTCTTGGATTTGATGTAATTAGCTGATGTTCATACGGGGCTGCCACGACTCTCATGGCTACATGAGTGCTTCCTGCAAAAAACAGTCCTTCCCCTACTCCCTCAGAAAGTAACAGCCGTTGTTCCCCTTCTGATAAATTAAATTCCTCTGCCAGAATATCTATAGAAGACGGTGCTTGTTTTAGTAGCACCTGGATTGAGGAGTTGGAGATAATTTCCTTACCCCGGTCAGTTGATAGTAAATCTTCTACGTCCTGGGTAATAGTGGTTAGTCCCAAATAATATTTACGGGCCCGTTTGGCCATGTCCACCAGGAAATCTGCTGAATCCGGATTTTGCATTAAATACCAGGCCTCATCTACTATTAAAATTCGTTTTTTTAACTTACCCCGGATTTTGGTCCAGACAAAATCCAAAATCATCTGAATGGCCAAAGGCCGCAGCTGATCCGGTAAGTCCCGTACAGAAAATACTGTAAAAGAGTTATTAATATTAATCGTGGAGTGGGAGGAGAAGATTCCCGTCAAAGATCCCTTGATAAACCTTTCTAGTCTGGCAGCCAGTTCCATTGCCGCCGGTTCTTCCATGCCAACTAGGATTTTATATAGATCTTCCATTAAAGGTGGGCCAGAGGGTGGATTAACCTGGGTTTTAGGATCATCAGTAATGCCTTTTAGTTGATAAGTTTGTTTTAAAGCCCTATCTAAGATGGCTGATTCAGTAGCAGTTAAAGTACCTAAAATTAACTTTAAAAAAGTGGTTAAAGACAAAATCTTTCGTCCCAGTTCATTTTCTCCCAACAACACTTCCCCAGCCATATCAAAGGGATTAATTTTAGCAGGGGAGGTGGGAGAAAAATTAATATATTCTCCTCCCACAGCTTGAGCCAAAGGCATATATTCCTGTTCAGGATCAATAATTAATACATCAGTACCAAACATTAAAGATCGTAAGGCTTCCAGTTTCACAAAGTAACTTTTACCAGAACCTGATTTAGCAAAAATACAGGAGTTATAATTCTCTAGCGAGAAACGATCAAATAAAATTAACGAGCCGTTATGTTCATTAATGCCGTACATAATTCCTTCATTGGCTGTTAACTCTGACGAGGCAAAAGGAAATGTGGTGGCAAGTGATGTAGAGTCCATATTGTGGGTTAGATTAAGTAGATCCTGGCCTAAGGGCAAAGTGGATTTAAAACCATCCTCCATTTGTAAAACAGCTGCTTTGGCATTGATTGATAAAGAAGCTAAGGTGGACTCCACCAACTTTGAGGTATTGTGCAAATCCTCTTTGGTGGAACTAGGCACGGTAATATATAAAGAAAATTGGAAAAACCGTTCCACACCTCTAACTAACTGATCTTGTAAACCCTGAGCATCTTCCAAAGCTACTTCTACTGCCGGGTCCACGGCTCTTCCTCTTTCAATATCAGTTTGTAAAGTAGCTTGCATCTCGGCAATTTTTCTCTTAAGTTCATCCAAAACCCCGGCTGATTCGGATGGATAAATAAACATTGAAATGAGCAGTGAATGGTCAAAGGAAATCACCGGTTCCAGCCAGTTTGGTTCCACAAACCGAGGATAATCGGAGACAAAATAGGTTCTAAAAAAGCGCTCACTTATTCTTAAATTACTAAAATCAGCTT
This sequence comes from uncultured Gammaproteobacteria bacterium, assembly GCA_964523905.1. Taxonomy (GTDB): domain Bacteria; phylum Patescibacteriota; class Microgenomatia; order Daviesbacterales; family UBA10151; genus CAZFYQ01. The sequence continues at coordinate 22,652 of CAZFYQ010000004.1, read as the reverse complement.
CAATTTCAGCCGGAGCCAACACATCCTCTAATGTCAATTGAGGAGCAGGTGCTTGGGCCTCTAATTTTTGTTGTTTCTTTAAAAAAGGTATGTTCATTCCAGCTCCTCTACTACAAACGGATGATTTTTAGCAGGGGCTGTAGGTTGCAAAGGTGCAATTAGTGTAACTGGTTGACTGGAGGTTTTAACAGGAGCAGGGATTGGTGTGGTAGTGGCAACTGGTGTGGGAGCAGCCTGAGGCTGTTTTAAACTAACTTCAATTTTACCGGTTTGGGCTATAACTGGTGGAGTTTCCACAGAATAACCATTATAAATGTCATAAAACAGTTCAATTAGCTTTTCATTATCTAGCTGGATGGTTTTTAAACCAACTCTGCGTAGTTGTCGGATAATCTGGTCCCGCCTAGGATATAAAACAGTTCTGATTTTTTGGACCATGTTTTCTCTGGAAGCCCGAATACCCAGTTCTAAGGCATATAAAGGAATCACCAGATAAAACTTTTTATCCAACACCTCATTTTCCTTAATGGTGTTTTGAATAAACTGCCGATAACTGGAAATCATTTTAGAAAGCAAAGGATTTATCTGAGCCTCTCTGGCTTTGTCCAGCAAAGTGAGGTAGGAAGAAATATTGAGTCTTTCTGAATAGATAAAAATCTGGATGGAAAAACTTAATGAATTAAGCATTTGTGCAAAGGAATAAATAATGGCCATTTGCTCTCTTTCAGACAGCAGTCCAAAGTTAACTGCAAAGACTTGTAAAATCAAAGCTCCGCCGCCTTTTTTCAAAAAGACAATATCGTCTTTGATATCAGATATTAGTATATGGTCCTGAGTTGTATTCATAATTTTAGTGAATAGTGATTAGCGTACAGCGTTTAGTTAAAACAAACTATACGCTAAACGCTTTTCTCTATACGCTCACTTAGCCGTTATTAATATCGGCGGCAACACTTTATCAGTTAATTCTACTTGCAAAACATCAAAGGTATAATTTTCTTTTTCCAACTCCAAAGTATAAATACCATTTGGCAGCGGAGTAGAGCCTGCAAATTGGCCTAGCTTATTGGTTTTTAAAGCCCGAACAGGTAAGCCTTCTTTATCATGAATCACTGTAATTACTCCTTCCAGATATTGTCCGTTTTTGTCTTTGACAATGCCGTTTATGACATTAGGAAAAGTGGTTAAAGCAATTTGGGCTTGCTTGGGTTTGACTGGTACTACAACTCGCACATTTTCTCTAACTTCCAGTTTTGGTTTATTGATTTTATTAACCTTGTCTAGTTGATCCCGAATCGTGGAAGCTTGGGATACTAATGTTTGTAGATTACTCATCACCTGATTAATTTGTTGGGAATAATCAACCGGCACCGGAGTTGGTTGAACTGATTCTGACTTAATCTGGTTTAAGGCCCGCTCAGATTGAATAATTCGAAATTGTAAATTCTGAGCTTGTCTGGCCAAGTCCACTGTTTTAGCCAAATCATCCGGGGTAGGTAGAGGGGTTGGCATGGTAATTGGTGGTAAGGTTGGAGTAGCTGACTGAATTGGTGCCACTGGAGTGGGCTGCTTTACTGTCAGCTCCGGGGTGCTCTGGGTGGAAGCATCAGCTGCTGGCCTTGGCTGTGCCGATAAATACATTACCAGGCGACTATTAAATAATGGTTGTTCTTTATAAGTTTGGCGGTTTTTCTTCCAGACCCTTTTAGTAGGAGAATAAATGGCTTTAAAAAAAGCACCCACCCAATGATCTAAGGGCCTTGAACTGATTGGTAAAAAAGCAAAAGCAGCACCAGATAGGGCAGCAATAGCCAGTAACGGCCAAGCAATAATCGGATAAATAGGTGCAAAAAAGACAAAAATAATATAGGCAGTTCCGGCACCAGCGGCCAGATATAAAAACTGTTTTAAAGTCATGTCGCCAACCAGCCGGAACTGGAAACTGGTGACATTTTGTGGAATGGGATGCGGCTCCATGGTGGGAAAGTGAATAGTGATTAGCGTACAGCGTTTAGTAAAAGATAGATTTACTATACGCTAAACGCTTTTCTCTATACGCTGATTACGCTCCTCCTTTCTCTATAAACCATCACATAAAGCATTTTTATTACTTCTTCTAGTAAGGATTGAGATGGTTCGAATTTATCATTGGACACTAGTTTGAGTTTTTCACAGATAATGAGTTGGGTTTCCAGTTCTAAAGCCGATCCATAAGCAATTGCAAAAAACTGTAAATATTCCTTATGTGATCTTCTGGCATAACCCTCAGCTATATTAGATGGAATAGACACTACAGCCCGACGCATTTGTGATGTAATTCCGAATAGTTCGCTCTTTGGGAATAACGTAGTGAGTTGGTAAATGGATTGAACTAACTCTATTGATCTTTGCCAGACAATTAGGTCTTTGTACGATTGTATTTTCATAACTATACGCTAAACGCTTTTCTCTATACGCTTACTTATACAATGTGAAAAAACTGATGACAAGCATCACAAACAAGATCATTATCGGACAAATTTACCCGGTTGACTTTAATTTTTTTGCTGCTATCCTAAGTAATGTGGTGTATCACCCTGAGCAAAGTCGAAGGGGAAGATACAAAGGGAATCCGGTATAAATCCGGAGCTGTGACGCAACTGTGAATTAAGTAACTAGTGATTAGCGTACAGCGTTTAGTTAGAAAACATTTTAACTATACGCTAAACGCTTTTCTCTATACGCTGCTTAAAAGCCAGGAGACCGACCACGTTTAGATCCCGATTCAGGAGTAATATGCTAGAAACACTTAACGGATTCCGTCCACCTCAAACACCCGAAAATTCAATCATTTCTGCAAGTACTTTTTCGGAAGGCGATGGTCCTGCTACTGCAGAATTTGTAAGCAACTTGCTTGTTCAAAGAAGACACTACCAGGCTACGGAGCAATCATTAGCAATAACAGAAACCTCTGACCGAATCTCACCTGTTGTAGAAGCTCCAGAGCCAATAAAAATACCTTCCTTGGATCATCAAAAAGATTTAAAAGGTATTCAAAGAATCCTGCGCTGGTTTCAAGATGGGGGGGTTATGCTTTCCAATAAAATTACCAATTATGAACTGGCTCCGGCCAGGTGGGCTGCTTTAGAAGCCAGCTCTACTGATTCTATTGACACTTTTAAGCAGCATGAGATTAGACAAGTAGAAACTGCCTTAGGAGAAAGATATGGTGTGGCAGAAAGCCCAATCATTTATCAGATTGATGATTCCAACCGCTTAAGAAATGAGATTTATCCCAAAGAGCCGTTTGCCCAGGGTATGCAAAGAGGAGTAGCCTATTTAAAAGAAAAAGGATCTCCTGATGGTGAGCGAGAGCAGAAAGAGGTAGAAGGATTTTTAAAGATAGAAGCAGTACTTACTGATCCAGAAATTGCTATTGGTACCAAGATGATAGTTTGTTCTCCGCCCAGTCAACTGGAAGGATCTAATTATTTTAAAAACTTTGTTGATTGCTATGAAAAAACTGATCAAAAAGTAGTAACCATGACCCGGTTTGCCACTGATGCTACTTATGGTGAGGGTTTTACCGATGCCTATGCCTTGTCTCATCCGGATTTATATGAGGCTACGGATTTAAGAAGTGGACAGGAAATCGTGGCAGAAAAATATGGATTGGCAAAAAATGTGGTAACTGTAAAGGAGAGAGATAGCATTCTTGAGGGAAGTAAAGAAAGGATTCAATTTTATATTGATACTTTATCCAATCCCAATGCCAGCCCTGAAAGTATTTTTGTGGCATTTCAGGCCGTATTAAATGGTGCAGATAGAATTGCTAGGGGATTTAAAAGTATTGTTCAAACGGTTTTTAAAGGAGTTAAAAAAGAATTTAATAACCTGCCGACTTTTAAAAATATTGCGGAAGAGGTCCGCTACTGGGGTCATTTACCAGTGGAGTTAGTTAAGGCTGCTTGCGGTACTTCCGGAGGTGGTGCGCTTAAAGGTATTAAAGGAGCAATGCGTTCAATTGGCCAGTTAATTAAAGGAGGAATAGATAAAATGTTTAAATCCAAAAATGGCTGTAGCAAATGTGGCAGAATGGGCCTGGAATTGGAATGTGGTGTTTGTGATAACTGTAAAACAGAATAATAATGCTATACTAAAATGGTGAATAAGTTATCTGTTGGGCAGAAAAAGATTCTCGCTGGTATTTTTGCAAACGGCAGTGTAGCTTGGTTTTCAACAGGAGTAATCGTTCCTGTAATTGCCGGAAAAACCCTTAGTGATTTCATAGTTACCTTCGCTGTAGGATTTCTTTTTGCAGCTATATTTGTTATCATTGCATTGACCATAGCACGAGGAGTTAAATCATGATTTCACCAGAAATATTGAACTTTTTATCAGTTGCTGCTATTGCCAGTACTATTTTGATAGTAATTACCTATTTTGTTTTTTTAAGAAAGTAATTAAACCTATGACTTTGACACCGCTTACTATTTTGGGGATAGCCGCTATAATTATTGCAATTATAATTAGCGTTAAGCTTTACAAAAGGCTCTAATTCCTCCTTTACTTTTTATTGTAGTCAACCCAATTATTTCTAAGTTTATTAATCTGTTTGGAGATTATTTTATATTCGGCAATTACTTGTTGACAAAGTTCGGGACTAATTCTGGGCATATGTTTTGCTAAAACTTCTATAGATCGTGCCTGGGTGATTGTTTCATCACTTGATCCCATCCCGATTTCTAAAAATCTCTTCCATTCCTTATCTGATCTGCGTTTAGCAAATCCTTCGGCGATGTGGGCCGGAATTCCCTCTGCTGCCGAAGTTATTTGCATTGCCAGTTTATAGTGGGAAGTAGGTATCTGTTTTTCTAGTTGGTAAACTAAATCTAAAGCTTTAATGGCTCGGTTATAAACATTCAGATCCGTTACATCATAAATCATATTTTGAGTATATCATTCTGATTGTTCTGATATTTCTGATTTATCTATTATCCGATCTGTTCTGATTTTAGCTGATTTTTTCTGACTTCTCTGATTAGTTTCGTCAGGATTTTATTAGTTTTAAATCAAGCATCTATTGTCTGTTGCGTGTAACCTGTTGGCTGTAGACTTTTCTACAGAAAGGATTGCAGCTTTTACAAAAAAGCTCTAAACTAAAATGACAGGACCAGAATTTATGTCAGATGTACCACCCGGTGGCGGACCAGAAAATCAATCAGGGCCAGTAGATGGAGGAGCCCCTTTAGAACCGCAAAACCCGGTTGAGCCAACTCCTGGATCTGGTCCACGTTTTACCAGACAAAGAAGACTACCCTTTGATAGAACACCAGGTCATCCTGAGCCTAATCCTCCTGCTGCACCTGAATCAACTCGACCAACAACTCCTTCCCAGGAACCTCGATTTGAGGGTTTTAGAAATGAAGATATACAGCTATTAATGGATGAGGGTTTTACCATCCGTGAGCTGCAACAACGCCAAGCTGAGATGGGGAAAAATTTTATTCCCTCTTTGAGAGAGCATTTAAAACAGCGTCGTAAAGAACTTGGTATCCCTGAGCCGGAAGCAGAACATAGTTATTCTCCTACCAGAATTATTAAAGGAATTACCGGGGGTCTTCGTCAGGTGCGTGAAGCAATTAGTTCAGGGCCAAGTACCCCTGAGCCACAAGCAGCAGGAGGTGCCGGTAGTCCACCTCGTCCGCCCGAACGCCCGCCTGCTCCTCCGGCTCCCGCAGCACCGCAGCCGGATGATGAGCATCCCAGAGTTCCTGTGCAATTGACTGAAGATAATATTGATGAAGTTAGGAACAGATTGCTAAAAGAATATGCTGACCTGGATGAAAAAATGCGTCAGGGTACTTATACAGAGGAAGATATAGAGGAAATTAAAAAGAAGTTAAAAATGGGTGAAGGATTAGACCCGGATTTAGTGCGGCGCATTGAATCAGGAGAGATTATTCCGAAACCAATAGTTAAAGATCCTAATATGACAGATGAAGAGTGGGAGGAGTTACTGGAAAACCAAAGAAAGCAGGAGGAAATACGTAGACAGGTAGTTCAGGAAGCAATTCATCTAAGGGAAGAAAACCACCTCTGGAATCTTGAATATGAAGCCAGCCCAGAAAGAGGTAAAGACATTATTGAAGAATTAATGTACTGGCAAACTATTTTCATGACCGGGGAAGATCAGCATGGCAACAAAGTTGAGATGGATTGGGATGCTTTGAATAAAGCCTATTTTGAGCAGGAAGTTCATGTTGAAGCAATCAGGATGCGAAAGCCGGAGATTTATGGAGCACCGGACAGACCAGAACCTAAGGATGCAAAAGAGATAAAAGATATTGATGTAAATAATCTTAGATATGTAGACAAGTTAGGATTACCAGGGCCTTTGGATCCGATACACAGTTTAATTAATAGCTATGATGATGCTTCTTATCAGAAGGATCGTGACCTTTTCAATGCTCAAGTTGGTGCGTATTTTACAGAAGCCCATCGGGTTGGTATGTTAGATTCTTTGGATCAGGTGTTGGGGGATTTATTTAAAGGACAAATTCGGGATGCTATCAGAGGGGGCCTTAATTTTAATGACGCTATGAGTATGGTTACTGATCCAAGGCATCCGGAAAGTACTGTCAGGCAACAGATTGATACTGCGGTAAAAAATTGGGAGCTGTTATGGCGTAGCGGTTATGATATGGATCCCAATTATGAGATGTTGGGGAAGATTGATAAAGTTACTCTTCCTGATGGTACAGTCGTTGATCAGTTTCGCGGGATAGCTGATTTATACACCAGATTGGCTTTAAAAAGATTTGCTCTGGCAATTAATAATGGCGATGCCGACGGCTTAACTCAAAAAGATTATATTGTCGATGGTACTGGAAAAGTTCAGGAATTTGAATTAAGGCCAGCGCTGGAGCAGGAAAGAGGAGAGCAGAATTACTGGAGTATTGAATGGGGTAGATACCCCAAGATTCATGCGCAAACTGTTGACCAATACCGTATTGCAGCAGATACCTATTTGGCAAGGCTACAATCAGTGTCCACCTCTCCTAATGAATTACTACAAGGATCTCGTGAGTTCGTTGAAGCCATTTTACGATCTGACGGTTTTGAGAAAGTTCGTAAAGAGGATAAAGATTTTGTTATTAATTTAACTGACCAAATTAGGGCCAGGGTGGGAGTATTTGGGGCTGATCACACCTTTGAATTATATGAACCTAAAGAGGGTAAGCAATACCTGGATTATACTAACGAAGATGGGGCCGGGCCTCGTAGATATATTGAGTTAGTTAAATCATATGAAGGTCGGGTGATGGCAGCCGTGCGTGAAATGGATCGCAATCCAATGTGGGATATTCTCTTTTCTTTCCATGGCCCTCATGGTCAAATCGCCAGAAACTTTACTGCCCAAAGCAACCGGGAAAATCAGGGGGTGTTTGGCCTGGCTCGTGAAGCTTTGATAGAGCAAATGATGGGGGTTCGTTTAATCAATAAGGATAATTTAGGTAATGTCAGTCAAAAAATGTCTGATCGTGATTTTAACTTAATGTTTGAGGGGCTGTACCGCTATGGTCATGTACCAGAGGGTCGGAAAATGGGTGATGCCAATATTCAGGCTTATCTGGATTACCAGCAACTAACTGAAGCGGAGCAAACTGAAAGAAGAAAAACCCTTTATACAGGAGAAATGGATTGGATTCAACTGGGTAGAGTACAACTAGAAGTCAGGCGATTGCGCCAACAAGTTAAGGCAGGTCTTATTACTCTAAAAAGAGGAGAAAAAATAGAGGAATTATTACCGGCAAAGGATCGTATCCGTTATGAACGGGCTTTTGAGGAAGCAGAAAAAATTGTTGAAATTGCCATGCAAATGTATGGGGCTTTTGGGGAGAAAGCTAAAAGAGGCGGAGGGGTATTTATGGTTCAAAAAGAGGGCTATCAAGATTTTATACCGATAAATCATGCCGAAAGATGGGTTCAATTTGGGGTAAATAAGATTAAAATGAGGTATGCTGATGACGCTTCTATTTGGAGAAATTACCGGGATTGGGATGATCCTTTATCTATGCAAATCAGAACAGATAATATAACAAGACAAACTGAAGCTAATAACAATTTAATTGAACAACGCCGCAAAATAACAGAGGAATTAAAAAAAGCCACAAGAGGACGTACCAGGGACCGATTACAAAGGCAACTGGATCTGCTTAATCGTAGACAACTACAACCGATTAACGAGTTTAAAAACTTTAAAGCACAGTATCGTACTGCTAAGGTTAATCAGGGTCGGTTAGATTTAATACAGGAACTGCATACTAATGGTTATGATGCTAAGCTCCGCTATGATGATGGTACGTTAATGACTCTCCTGGTACCGGTTGAAGAAAGTGATGACCCGGATGATCCAGATGCAGATAAAAATGCCAATGAAAAATTAAATAAAGTAGATAAAGATGGAAAAGAAGTTAAGTATGATATCTGGAAACAGGATAATGGTAAAATTGCCGTAAAAACACTGGAAGATATTAATTTCTATACCGCAGTTGGTCACTTTTTATCTGATTTTGAACCAAATACTTATTGGGGTTACCAAGACGAGCATCGGGCTTTGATCCTTCGCGGCAAAACATTTGAAATTGCCAGAGCAGTTTTAAGAGGAGAGATACCCTGGCAGGAAGCGGATGCCGCTGCAATTCAACTATTAAAAATTGATCCTACTTTATGTCGGGTCAAAGCTTTTGAAGGCACTGGATTTGTCGAAAGAGAAGGCAAATTAATGATGGCAGCAATAGGAGATTCTACAGTAAATAGGTTACGAATCAGAACTGATTTATATGATGCTTTCTTCCCCGCATTGGGTAATGATAACCACAAAATGGATGTTTATTATGGTTTGCAGGATTTTGGGGGATTCTTAAAAATGACCCAGCATATCAGGGCTAGAATGGCAGAAAATCCTCAGAGGTTTGCCAGAAGAGGTGTAAGACTAATTAAAGATACCCATAACTCCATGGAAGCTTTGTCCGATTACTGGGGTGTGGGTGGAATGGGGATAACCGGAGTTATTAATGCCATGGATACGCCTTTACAAAGATTCGGTGGTACTTTTGCCTTGGGTAAGTACGGTGCTTTTGTAGAACTATCTAATAGGCAGTATGAAGCAATAGTCGAGGGTAAGGATCAAGAAGGTAACTTGAGAGAAGCTTTGTTGCTCAAATTGACTAATGAAGCTGATATGGTTTTCCAACGTCTTAAAGCAGATATGCCCCAAGATGAAAGTGGCTGGACAATAGAAGCTCAGCAAGAATACCTGGAGGCTTTTAGAAAATCTTTGGGTCGATTAGAAGTATATGATAGGCTACTTTCCTTAGAAAGTAGTATTAAAAATGCCCAGGGTATGCTGTTTATTGAAGATCTGGATATATTTGAGGATGGAGATTTTATCGCGGAATTACAGGCACAAATGGACACCTTGCCAAAAATTACCGGTGGTGCTGAATTACTCAGACCGGATAAGTTAGTCCGGTCTTTGAAAGCAGCTGCTGATATTGAAAAGCAAATTCAAGTAGAACTGGCTGAAGAATTCAATGCGGAAGATATTGATGAGGGTCCAAAAAGTAGAGAAAGTGGATTGGGAAGGTTTTTGGCTAAAGAATTTAATAGAAAGTTCTTTAAGTTATTGCATGATATTGAAGCAAATGGGGGAGCTCAGTTATATCCGGGCGAGGCCTATTTCTATTCTCACTCTTTAGACAGGGTAGTATTTTACGATCCTGACCATGTGGATAAAACTGGTAGACATTTAGTAAGGTATACCATGACGGTTGAAGATTGGTATAACGGTAAAGCAATTCCTACTTAAGATAACTTCTGATTCAGGCTCAGCTTTTTGGATCTGATCTTCTAAACATTTTGGTGAATTTACCAGGACGGAATCCAGATCTAAGCATTGCGCTTTTATCTGCACTCGTATCTTGGTAATTTCTACCTACTTTTTCTACTTTTCCTTCTTCGCCAAAGACATAACCGGATTCATCAAATAATGAACGGGATCTTCCAACATTCTCGGCACCTGAAGCAAAACCTCCCATGACTGTTTGGCCATGCCCCCTACCTTCTCTGGTAGAACCACTAATTTCTTGTCCAATCAGTTGTCCGGCTTCACTGGCACTGGCCACTGTTCTCATTACAATATCTGGTATGGCTGGAGTAGCTAGTAATGCTCCAAAAGCCAGTAAAATCTTAATAAAATCTAAGTCCATACCTCCAAACAAGGGGAAAGCTTGTATGCCGGTAACCTGATTTCCCACACCTTGAGCATAAGCAACCGGAGTTAAATGACTACCGGTTAAGCCGGCATCAGCCACTTTAAAAGGACCAAATGAACCACCATTACCAGGACCAAGTAGAAACGCCACAAAGTAAAATACAGCGATTACTGCCGGGAAAGCTAAAGCATTAGCTAGCATGCTTAAGAACCAGCCGGTAGCAATGCTTTGTCTACCTGGTAAGGCAGCGGCTAAAAAATGAAAGGGAGCAGTAATAGTTAAGAAGATAATACTGATATAAACATTAACCATTCTAATTAAAAGTTTTACCATGACATACATCAGAATTGCTGTGATGGTTAAACCTAACAACAAACTAATTGCACCGGTTGGTGCAGCCAAAGTACCGGCAACCGAAATGGCTTGGATAATGGCAATAATTCCCTCCCCAATATCGGGTACAGCTCTAAAGAATGAAGCTGATTGGCCTGCGATCTGAGCACTAAAGAATGAGGCTGCTATGACTAATAGATTTCTCATATAGTCATTAATATCTCCCCAGAAAGAATCTACTACGATGCCGAGCTTATTATGCGAGCCACTATTTAGATCCCCAAATTTACTGAAGATACTAATCAAGTTGGCTTTCCGACCACCTTCGGCAACGGACTTAGCATTAAAAGATGAATCATAAGTAGCGTCGAGAGATTGTAATAGAGTTGGCCCAGTGGGTGGTGCACCCCGGGCGGCATCAAAGTAGCTACCTACCAAGTTAGTACCGACAAAAGCCATATCTGAGATTACTCCAGATAGAAAAAAACTAAAAGTGATTAAGATTAATCCAATTACCAGTCCGGGTAAAGCAGCCTGCGCTGTTATGACTGTCTGTGGGTTAATCTTGTTTCGGAAAAGCACCATTACCCCGATAATCACAAACACAATAATCATCGCCAAATAAGAGATATTTCTTGACACTTGCCAAAGAGTGACCAGCGGATTTATGACATTGGCTCCTGATCCTAAAACTTGAGCATGGGCTTCTTGTACTATGCCTAATTGTTGGCCTACAGAATTAAGATAATCAGAGGTTCTAACAGGGGGGTTAGCATACATCCCCCCAATTAAATAGGCAGTTGCTCCTAATGCTCCTTTGGATAGATTAACCTGTGATAGTACTGGTACAGTCTGGAGTGCGCCTTGGGCATTCTTTTGGGCTTGGTAAGTTAAACAAGGTTGGTTAATCACGGAACTACCAGTCATTAAACAGGAAAAAGTATGGAACATATTATTAACAATTAGGTCAGTGTAAAGAGGTGAAGTGGGAGAAACAGAAGAGGGTATAGGGTTTGGGGCATAGGGTATAGTAGGAGCAGGGGATGTGGCTGATTGAGCATGAACAGGTAGGGCAAAGACTACAAGTAGTAATAATAAAGGGATAATTTTAAGTGGCTTTAACATAACTTAAGAGTAAAACAATCAACATTTTTTTGCAACTCTAAGAAGGAAGCGAAAATTTAAAAATAGTCACATTAATACCGGTAAACACATGGATTAGTTGCAGCACAATCCAGGCCACTGCCATAAAAACTACTCCCAACAGTGCCCAGGTAACTGTTTGGTGAGCCACCGCTACTGCTTTAGGCTCGCCACCGGAAGTTAAATATTTAAATCCTGTGGCAATGATCAGTATTAGTAAAGCGATAAATCCTAAGCCAACTACTACGGAGATAACATTGGCGAAAATATTTTCTAAATCTTTTATTCCGGCAGGACAATCACCCGCTTTGCCAGGGTCACAAGATTGATCAGGGGTAGGGGTTTGGGCATAGGCAGAAACCGGTAATAGGTAACTGGTAATAGTTAATAGGATTAGACAATTAAGAATAAACTTTTGGAGCATAATTTAAAGGTAACACTAAAGGGAGATAAAGATCAATATTAGAGAGCGCCACCACCTGTAGTTGGAGTAGCTGGATTTGTAGCTGGACCTGGGATTATAATGTGATTTAAATCAGTGAAGCCAAGGAATTGTCCGGCTACTCTTGCTAGAGCAAAAGCAACAGCTAAGACAGCCAAGCCAATTAAAGCATTGATAATTCGACCTCTGGCTTTACCAACAGCTTCCTTGTCTCCGCCTGATGTAATCCATTCAAAAGCACCCCAGATTAGAAAAACTAAGACTACTAAAATTCCAATAGCCAAAGCCAAAGTTAGAAAGTTACCGATAAAAGCACCTAAAGTATCATACCCTTTTGTAGTGTCAGGAAATATATTGATAGCCCCTGGTGTTGTTACTGCTGTGACACAACCGCTATTAGTGTCATTAACATTTGAGTGTATTTCGCCTGCTGGACAACCAAAAGCCAATGCAATAGATGGGGTAATAAATAAATTAGTAAGAATTGCTAAAGAAACAATTGTAGAGCTAAAAAGTTTTTTCATTACTTCTCTATAGTAGTCATAAAATAAAATGCTTGTCAAGGGACAATTTTGAATCTAGATACCATTATTTCCTTTGTCCAACAAAAAAGGTAAACCCGGTAAAATGTCCTAACAATTGGATTACTGCCCAAGCAATAGCAAACAGCATAATACCAACAAAAGCATTGGTAATTTTCTTTCTGGCATTGTCGACCTTTTCTTTGTCTCCCTCTGAGGTTAACCAGTCAAATGCTCCCCAAATCAACATAAAGACTAATACCACCATTGCCAAAGAAAAGATTAAGCCAATTAGATTGCTTAAGAAATAACTAAGACCAGTTACTCCGCTGGAATCTCCTCCGTTTAAACTTTGAATCGCCGGTGGAGGAGTAATTTTCCCAAAAACTGTGGAATTTGTTGGGACTTGACAAAGTTTTGGCCCTGTTCCATATGGAAGACAGGAAGTTCCATCTGTACAATCAGGATCCGTTGTACATGGAAGACCAGCGGTTGCCGCAAAAACCAAAGGAGTGTTAACTAATAAGGTGATTGTAATTAATGATAGTAGAAAGAACTTTTTAACCATAAAATAATATTACCATAATTAATATTGTATAATTTGATTATGGAAACCAATGGAGCAGGAATCACCGAGTCATTAAAACCAGTAGATTCTGCTGATACAGTATTAAAAAAGAAAACTACCCTCAAAGGTCCGGCCAGAAGGATTGCAACAGCAGCTACTTTAGCAGTAGCTAGTGCGGCAGTAGCTTTTGTTGCCGATAAAGAAGCTACACCCGCATATGCTCAAACTGCAACTCCGACTAGAGTTGAAACATCAACAGCTACACCGCCTCCCACGGCAGTACCAGAGTTGGTAGCTGCTGCTACAGCATATGCAAAAGAAAATGGCAGGCCAAGTGGTGGAGCAACCGTGACACCGGATGCTGCTGCTACCAGTAAGGAAGCTACCAAAGTGAAAGCCAGCCCAACAACCCGAAGGCCTAACCCAATTACTCCCAACCCAACTGCTAGCTTACCAATAGTTAGTCCAGGCCCACAAAATCCTAATAGTAATCCTATTGATAATATTCCTTGGTGGGTTAAACTGGCAGCAATACCCGTTGTGGGAGTAGTAGCAAGGGCAGCGTATAGTCGTTTTAAAGGCAAACCACCAGCATTTGGTGGTCCGACTACACCTAGGACACCCACGGGACCAAATCCCTAAATGGTTTAAAAAATCTGGATAATATTGCTTTTAAATAAGCTAAATATTAGAAACTGCAGAATCAAAAAAGCAAACATTAGGATAACAAATCCAACAATCCCCTGAGTAATCATTTTTTTAGCTGCTTCTACTTCTTCTTTATTTTCTCCGGCTTTTAAGTATCTAAAAGCCCCCAGTAGAAAATACAAAATTACTAAAAAAGTAGCAATAGAAAAAATCGGCATGACCAGTTGAGATGTAGCACTTCCTAAGGAGTTATAATTCCCTCCGCTAAATCCAAAATAATTACCAATTGCCACTCCGGAAGTAGGTTCGGGTGTCATTAAAAAGGTAGTGCTCCTTTCGTTGGTGTAAATATTTCAAAAGCAAATCGAGCAATAAAATAAGATAGTAATACTATGATTAGACCAATAATAGCATAGGTAATTCTAGCTTTAGCTTTACCAATACCTTCTTTATCACCCTGGGCCATAATATATTGAAAAGCCCCCCACACCAGAAAATAAAAAGCTAAAAATCCGGCAATTAAAAAAGCAATTTCTATTAAAGGCGAGACAAAACTACTTAAATCTTGAAAACTGGATTTTAGACCTGTTGGCCCGGTAATTGTATCTCCACCTGGCAGTTTTATTGCAAGCAGTTTTGTATGTATCATTTTAATTTCTGGTAAATCCTGGAATATGCAGGATATCTACTCCAATTATTTGCAAAAGTAGTACTGCAAATATTACCAGTAGCAGCCCAATAATAGCATCAGTAAAGCGATCTCTACCACCGGCTAATGATTCTGGGTTGCCCCCGGAAGTCAGCATTTGAAAGGCTCCCAAAAGCATCATCAAAAAAGCCATGCCTCCGGATAACCCCACTGCAAAGGTCATAAAGTCTTTGACAAATTCTGCAGGTGAAGTATGAATACAACCAATCGCGGTTTGAATTCCTGGGCCAGTTCCAGATGAATTAGTACACTCTGTTCCTGCAGCTTGAGAACAAACCGATGGATCAGCACAGGCGGCGGCAATAGTGTCAGCTCCACCTACCCCACCCTTACCAAGCGGAGTAATGGGAGCGCCGGAGGTCCACTTAGTTGGATTGGCCGGACTATTCGGGTCACTGATACTCCAAACAGTATTGGAGTTGACACTAAATGTATGCATACTGCAATAAGAAACTAGCTTTGTAGGGGTGAGTACTTGGCCGATAACCGGTGTACTGGTGACTCTTTGTATCTCTAACACTGCTACATAATCGCCTTCCTCAAGTTTAGTGAAGTTGTTATTGCCGTCATTACTGTAGTCTACTTGTGTCCATCCTAAATCTCCCGGGTTTGTACCGCTGTTAGTATTAGCCGGCACATGAATTTTTGCGTATGTATTATCAGGTGGTCGTGAATTTAAATAGGCAAATATAGGGTTATCAAATAAAAAACTAGAATTACTGGAAGCGCTTATCCCTAAAGGAATACCAACGAATGGAGCTACAGCAGTGCCGATATCTGCAGCAGCAAGAATTAACTTGTCTGGGAGTTGGCCTATTTCAATAGCGCCGTGGGGTAATTTACCAGTATCTAAATAAGCAGTCTTAAAAAAGTAGAGACGATAATCAAGTCCTGATGGGTCATTTTTTTCAACATTAAAACTAAAAGCAGTGCTGGTTTTTACCTGATCTGGCATTTTAATATTACATTGAGCATTATTTAAACCCGCATCAACAAAAGTCATAGTACCTAAGTCACAAACAGCCTGATGAGTTACTCCAGGACCAATATTGTCATTGTTATTGCCGTACATTAAAGTAGCACTAAAAGCACCAATTTTTGCGGTATTTGAACCATCCCCATTGGCAGGAAAGTTAAAAGTAGCAGGAGACGCTTTGTGCTGACTATCACTATTCATATGGGTTTCGCCCCAAAAAATACCAGCAAATGCCGTGCCTGGATGAAGTAACCTGACATAATAATTATAATCACTGGCTTTGCCAGTGTCAAAATTGACTTTAATAGTAAAAGCAGTGGCTAAAGGCTGTTGCGGAGAATAATCCGCAGATGTGGCCCAACTGTCAAATCTACTATGTTGTGGTCCGCAATCTGCATTAAAAGTATCTGCCAAAACCGAAGAGGCTGCGCTAGAAATCGAAGATAAAGTAAGTAGAAAAATCAGTAAACCATGTAGGAGTTTTCTCATATTTTTAGCTTAGCATGGTTTAAAAATGTAGTCCAGTCGTGTTAAAATCTAGACTCATCTCCAATGAAAAAAAAATTATCCTGCCTACTACTTTTCCTATTAGCTATTAACAGTTATCTATTACCTATTAAAACCTCTGCCGATTCCGTAGACTGCAGTTCCCTAGATGAATGCGCAGCCAAGATTTCGGATTTAAATAAATCTTTGCAACTGTCTGTAAATGCCACCAAGCCTTTGCAAGGACAAGTAAGTAGTTTAAAAATACAACTGGCCCAAATTCAAGCTAATTTAGACCGTATTTCTGCCACTATTTCCCAAAAGAAAAAGGATTTACAGGTTCGTGAAGACAAATTAGCTTTGCAACAGGCTTTGTTGGAAAAGCGGATTAGACAATATTATATCCGCTCATACTTAACAGATCCTTTAACAGTGGTTTTATCATCCATTACATCCGGTGATATTTTTCAGGAACTGTCATATAGACAATCTGTTACCAGAGAAGATAAACAAATTATTATCGGAGTAACCGGGGAAGTGGTAGGGCTTTTAACTGATAAACAAAAGTTGGAAAAAGATCAGGTTAAACTGGCCTCACTGCAAGCCGAGGTTGATAAAAATGCGACATTCTTGGGTGGTGAAATTAAAAAAGCTCAGGCTTATCAGTCCACTTTAAATTCGCAAATTGCGGTTTTATCAGCCAAACAACAGGACATATTAGCTTCCCGTTTAGCTTCTTTAAACATTCCTCATTCGGCTTATACCACCCAGGGTGGTTGTGTGGATGATCGGGGAGTTGATCCGGGATTTGGCGGAGCTTTTGCTTTTTTTACTTATGGTGTACCAAATCGGGTGGGGTTAAACCAATACGGAGCTAAAGGACGGGCAGAAGCAGGTCAAAGTTATGACCAAATTTTGCATGCTTACTATAATTTTGATTCCATCAGTGACAGTCCAACGCAAACCATTGTAGTTAACGGTACCAACGAATACGGCCAAACTTTTTCCAACCAGTCCATGAACATTGATGATTACCTAAAACATTTATATGAAATGCCAACCAACTGGCCGGCTAATGCTTTGCAAGCTCAGGCCATTGCTGCACGGAGTTATGCTGCTAAGGTCCAATCAGAAAAAGGTTTCCTAGCGCCTTCACAAGCTGATCAGGTGGTTAAACAAGAAATTAATGATGGTAACTGGCAAGCTGCAGTAGATGCCACTCATAACAAAGTAATGATGCAGGGTGGATCTCCTGTCAAAGCCTGGTTTTCATCCACTCACGGGGGCTATGTTTTATCTTCCGGTGAAATTGGCTGGAGTTCTACTGGTTGGACTAAACATGCCACCGATACTACATCCGGTTCCGCCGGCAGCTTTGGGGATTTACAATCAAGCGCTTATGACAAGGCTTCTCCCTGGTTTTACTGCGACTGGGGTTCTCGGGCCCAGTATAACAAAACTGCTTGGCTACAAGGTTCAGAGGTGGCAGATATTGTTAATGTACTCCTTTTAGCTTCCAAAGATTCATCTACCAGGGATCATTTATATCAAGCGGACAAACCCAATCCCGCTGGTACTGATACTTGGGATGCTGGTAGGGTTCGTCAAGAATTGTCCAGTCGTGGTGGCACGCCTTTTAACTCAGTGTCTTCTGTTTCAGTGAGCGCAGATTTTTCCGGCGGACGGACCAGTTCTGTTTCGATCTCTGGTGATGGGGGAACAGTTTCTTTTGCCGGCTCGGACTTTAAAACCTATTTTGACCTGCGTGCTCCGGCCTCTATTCAAATCGTCGGCCCATTATTTAATGTAGAGAGAAAGTGATATACTTTGCTCGATGTTGGCATCATTTGTTGAAAATCCCGAAAATGCTCATTTTGAAGGACAAGATCCGGATGAAAAAATCCTTTTACTGCTTCGAGCTCACATCATCACCAACATACCCTGGATTGTATTTAGTTTAGTGGTCTTTTTGGTACCGTTTTTAGCTCCGCGGGCTGCTCATTTTATTGGTTTTAATTTAAGCCAAATTCCTGATACTTATTTAATTGCGTTGTTAATTATTAATTATCTACTGGTGCTTATAATTGCTTTTGAAGGCTTTTTACATTGGTATTTTAATGTCACTTTAATTACCGAACAAAAGATTATTGACGTTGATTTTGAACCGATCTTGTACAAAGGGGTGAACCTAGCGCCTTTGTCCAAGATAGAAGAAACAGATTCCAAAACCGCCGGGTTTTTTGGCACTATTTTTAATTTTGGTAATGTTTCAGTGCAAACTGCCGGTGCCAACATTGCGATAACCATGAAAAATGTGCCGCGTCCGGCCCATGTGGCTGATTTGATTTTAGACCGGGTGGGAATCAAACATCAGCATCTAGGAGGAATTTAATGCCGGTTGTATCAACGCCTTTTTTTGCAACACCATCACTAGTTGGCAGTTTTATCGCTAGCAATATCTTTTTAATCACTATTAAAGTAACGATTTTGCTTATTTTGCTCTTTTACGCTATATTTGCCTTGTTAATCATTAAGCAAGTTTCGGTGATGGTAAAAACTGTCATTACCGGTATTTCGCCACTCTTAATGGGAATTGCTATTTTTAATGCCTTATTTGCTTTGGTATTAATTGTACTGGCAGCAGGGGTATTGTAACTAGCGTATAGGGTATAGTGAATAGCGTATAGTAAAAAACTAAACGCTGTACGCTAAACGCTAATCACTATGAATATTAAGCTCGCTCAAGTTATCGGCCTAAATACTGATCAAAAAGCCGCTCAGGTGATCTCCTCATCTAGGGAGGGGGAGTCATTTTTTGCTGTTTTAGATTTAACCTGTGATGATGCCTTTACCAAAGGCAGACAAATCCTGTCTGATTTACTGGATTTTTACTTCGATTCCGAAGCACCAGCTGCCGGTGAGAAGCTAACCGCCACTTTTGCCAAAGCCAAGGAAGCATTTGGCTCTGACGAACATTCGCTTTTGTTGGTTTCAGTATCCGGAAAAGTGCTTTATTTAATTAATGAAGGAGCGATGGAAGTTTCTTTAAAAAGAGACGGTAAGCTCTCATCCCTTTTGTCAGTTGGGGAGTCTTCTCAGTTAATTTCCGGCTTTTTACAACCAGGCGATCAGTTGCTCCTTTCCACTAAAAGTTTAGTGGAATTTTTAGGTGAAGATTTAGACAGTTTACTCAAATTACCTTTAGATACCTTTGAAGGGGAAGTCACTGATCGGATTGGCTCATCAGATTTAGAAAATAAAGGTTTGGCAGGCCTGGCAATTATGGTTGAAGCAGAACCAGAGGGAGTCTCGCCAGAGCCAGCACCGGTTAAAATGGAAACTGACGGGCCAAAAGAATCTGCTTCGTCTATTGCAGAGTCACTGATGGAACCAGAGCGTTCAATTCCAGCTTTAGATCAGCAGTCATATGGATCTGTGGAAAATTCTGATAGAAAATCCGGTCTGGTTAAAAAAGTATTTCGGATATTCCCTAAAAGCGGCCGCTCCAGATTAATTATTGCAGTTATTTTAATTGTCATTATTGCAGTAGGTGTTGGCTTAAAGATTAAAGCCGGTAAGGATGCAGCAACTAATGCGGCCTTTACTCTTCAGTTTAATCAGGCTAAAGATGATTTTAATGCGGCAAAAAGTTTATCTTCTCTTGATCCAGTTGCGGCCAAAGCCAAATTAGATTCGGCCAAGAGTGAGGTAGCTAAAGCCTTAGCCTTGAAACCAAAAGATGCCGGGGCCTTGGATTTACAAAAACAAATTAATAGCGGTAGTGACTTAATTTTACAGCAATCTTCAGCCTCTCAGTTTCCGGTTTTTCTGGACTTGGATTTAATTAAAAAGGGTTTCCAGGCTACTCAGCTTAGTTTGTCCGGTAATAATTTGTTGCTCTTAGATCCTTCCTCAAAAACGCTAGTGGAAATTGATCTAACAAAAAAGAGCAATCAAATCTTGGCTGGATCCAGTCAGTTGGGAGAAGCCACTCTAGCCTCAATAAACGGCGATCTAGCTTTTGTGTTTTCTAAAGATAAAGGAGTATTAAAAGTTGATACTAAAAGCCAAAAAGTCACCTCAGTTGCAAAGACAGACAAAGACTGGGGACAAATTGCTGATCTGGCTGGATTTGGTAGCAATATTTACTTACTTGATTCAGCAGGCAATCAAATCTGGAAATATCTACCAACTGATAGTGGTTATTCTGATAAAAGACCATATTTAAGCAGCGGGGTCAAAGCTGCTTTTGGAAGTAGCGTGCGTTTACAAATTGAATCCTCGGTTTATGTGTTAACCCAGGATGGTCAAATAACCCGCTTTACCAGAGGAGATAAGGATAATTTTTCCTATGCTGGTTTGGATAAAGGAGTTAAAAATCCCAAAAGCTTCTTTACCTCATCTGATACTGATAATTTATACCTGTTAGATTCTGGGAATGCCCGGTTACTGGTTTTAACCAAAACCGGTCAGTATAAATCACAGATCACTGGCGATAAATTTGGCACAGCTACTGATTTAGTAGTAGATGAAAAAGGCAAGAAGGTCTATTTGCTGGAAGGTAGCAAGATCTATTCAGTCGACTTAAAGTGAATTTCAAATAAGTACCAATAAACCAATATCCAATGTTAGAATGTATTCGATTGTTTCATTTGAAATTTGACATTTGAAATTGGACATTCAATCTATGAGAATCATTAACAAGAAAGCCTTACATAATTACCACATCCTTGAATCCCTGGAAGCAGGGATAGTGTTGTCTGGTGCTGAGGTTAAATCCATTAGAGCCGGCAGGATTGATTTAGGTGAGGCTTATGTCAGGATCTTAAGTGATGAGGCGCAGCTTTTAAATGCCAATATTGCCCAATATGGACCGAGTGGAGAACAAAACTATGATGCTACGCAGTCACGTAAACTCCTGCTACACAAAGATCAAATTAATACTTTAATTGGAAAGACCTCTGGAAAAGGTGTAACCCTGATCCCAGTTTCCATTTATGAAAAAAACAACCGTTTTAAGCTGGAAATTGGCCTGGCTAAATCCAAAAAAGAGTTTGACAAGCGAAAAACCATTAAGGAAAGAGATCAAAATCGAAGAATCGAACAGGAACTTCGGGGTAAAGAGTAGTTATTTGCTTTCGGCCTCAATTATGGTATAATACAAGCCTGGGGATGTATTGTCTCGACAGGATTGCTCTTTGAAAACTGCAAGCCGCTAAGGAAACATTAAGCGTAAAATATTGTCTCAAAACACAAACGGCAAAAGATTTGTCGGATCCCTTGGGGATAAAATGCAAAGCCTTATGGCTTTGCAAGGTCAAGGCAGCTTTAAACCTGTCTTAGCTTACTCCTAAGGGTACTTTAGAATTTGTTCTCTTTCTGACGGAACACTAAGGTATGTACAAAGTCAGGATGCTGTTAATACAATTCTGATCGATCAGTATTAACAAAAGACAGTTTGGTCATTCATTAGTTTTCCTGCTAATTGGTTACAACTAATGAACAAAAAATTAATTAGCTATGCTTGTAGAAGTTTGAAAAGTTACAATTTTGGACTCGGCTCACAGCCGACATCTCCACCAGTCGGAGTCCGCCGGTTAGGCGGACGAGACCGCTTGCAAAAATGCGATTGAGCATTTTTGACAAGGGTAAACCATTCCACCTTAACGGTGGGATTTTTTGTTAAAATAGTTTTGTGAACCTTCTCTTGGATGTTTTATTTCCCAAAAAATGCGTTGGATGTGGTAAATCCGGAAGCTACTTTTGTCAGGATTGCATCAGTAATATCCTGCAAGGAGAGTTAATCTGCCCAAAATGTGAGCGTCTGGCCATTGGGGGAGTAACCCACCCTTTTTGTAGAAGCCGTTTTGGTTTAGATGGTTTATGGAGTTTAGGGATTTATGAAAATCCTTTAAGAGCGGCCATTGGTAAGCTTAAGTATAAATATATAGAAGAGCTGTCAAAGATTTTGGTAGATATTATGGTGGAATATTGGGCCAGGTATCAGCCATTTTTGTGGGATGAAATTAAAAAGTCTCATGGTCAGGATTGGGTAGTAACAGCGGTGCCTTTGCATTGGTATCGTCAAAATCAGCGTGGTTTTAATCAGTCAGGATTACTAGCTAACGATTTAGCTAAAAGACTGGGCTTAAGATATGCAGATCTTTTAAAAAGAACCCGTTATACCAAGCAACAAGTAGGCTTAAAAGGCATTGACCGCACCCAGAATATTAAGGGTGCTTTTGCAATAGCTCCTAACTACCAACTACCCACGCCTAACTACTTACTGATTGACGATGTCTGGACCACTGGTTCTACCATCCAGGAATGTTGCTATGTTTTAAAGCAAGCAGGAGCTAAAAAAGTGTGGGCTTTAACTCTAGCTAGATAATATCCTCCTGATTCTGATAAAATAGGCTTCTTGGTGGGTTGTCCGAGTGGTTTAAGGAGACGGTTCGCTAAACCGTTGGCAGAAATGTCACACAGGTTCGAATCCTGTACCCACCGCCCAGGGAGGCGTGTCCGAGCGGTTTATGGAGATGGTCTTGAAAACCATTGGGGATGAAA
>CAZFYQ010000003.1:0-114238 GCA_964523905.1 uncultured Gammaproteobacteria bacterium | reverse complement strand
GAACCCAGGACCAAGAGATTAAAAGTCTCCTGCTCTACCGCTGAGCTACCGGGCCTCTTCGTCGCTAATCGCTCCTCAGAGTAAACTGTTTGAGCTAAGCTATTATACTAGAAATCAGCGTATTTTGTGAAATAGGAATAAAAGAGTGGATTAATTTAATAAGACGATCATTAGATTCAGCAATGCAGCAAAACTAACCCAAGCCAGATAAGGATATAAAAGATAGGCTGACAGTCTATTAACTATATAAAAAGACTTGATAGTTAAAACAATTGCTACCCACAGTAATGCTATATCTAATAAAGCTAGGGTAGGATTTTTCATTCCAAAAAATATTATTGACCAAACTGCATTTAAAATAAGCTGAACCCAAAAAATAGTAGGAACCTTTTTCTTTTTCCAGATTAGGTATAAAGAGTAGCCCATTAAAATATAAAGAACTGTCCAAGTAGGACCAAATATCCAGTTAGGGGGAGAGAAAAAGGGTTTATTTAAGGTTACATACCAGGTTGGAATTGAAGAAATTGTAAAAAAAGAGCCTAAAACACCAGCTCCTAAACAAATACCGATAGATAGGATTAATTTAGACATAATTTAAATGTAGCACACTTAACAAGTCCTTATTTATTAACCCTATTCCAGACTGTTGCAAAGATCCAGCCTACTGCATACCCAACTGCGGATGTTACTACTAGTAGTATTCCTGCCTGAGTAAGATTAAAGCCTGTTACCTGGTAAGGATTGGCAATCATGTGAACCCAAAAGATAAAGTCAAGCAAGGCTTGAGCTAAACCTAATGCTACCAAGACTGACCATCCT
Source organism: uncultured Gammaproteobacteria bacterium (assembly GCA_964523905.1). Classification (GTDB taxonomy): domain Bacteria; phylum Patescibacteriota; class Microgenomatia; order Daviesbacterales; family UBA10151; genus CAZFYQ01. The sequence continues at coordinate 113,419 of CAZFYQ010000003.1, read as the reverse complement.
AGATGTGCTCCGCCAATAAGCAGTGCTAATGTTAAAGCTGTTTTAGATGTATTTAGTTTTATATAAATCACCCCCTTGTTAATTATTATTACACATTTTCCAAAAAGGGGTTTTGGGCTTGTTCTTCGGCTTGGGGGTTTCTTTTTCTTTGATCAACTACCGCTTTAATTACCCATTCGTATTCTTTTCCTAAATCATCATCATCGTAATAAAATAATCCCCGTGGTCCGCTACCCAATTTAAAATAAAGAGGTTTACCATCAGGACCAACCTCTCGTCTAATGGAAAATCCACCAGGAGTAATTTTTTGATCGGTTTCAATTCTTGCTTGCCATTTGGAATCCGAAGAAGCATTAATTTCTATTCCAGTTATGCCCTCCAATAAATGTAATCTATTTCTCAGTCTCGTAATTTCTGTCCCTTCTCTGCCAACCCGCCAGTGATTAATTCTGTCAATAAATCTACCAGCCCAGCCTGGTAAAGTAGCAGTTGGGCCGTGCGATTGTAGTTGTTGCTCAGATTTAGCAAGCAACCTGGCACGGTAATCTGCGGTCAGTTGTTCTAATTCACGGTTATATGAGGTAAGTTGTTCGGTCATAGCTTAATTTAAAGAGCCGGATTGCCTAAGTCTGCTATCCACATATTTATCCCTGTCAAATACGGTTAAACCCTGTTCAATTGCTTGAGCAGTGTACTGATAGTATTGATCCAGAAAAGATATCGTAGGAGGTTCTGCTAGTGGATTAATACCTTTAGGAAGATTCTTTGCAAAAGCAGGTAATACATATCGATCTAGTGCATTAGCCAACTCCTCTGCAAATACCGGTGTACGAGATGTTTGTTCATAAGCCTTTTTTAAGGCTTCGGTTGCAGGGACATGAGACCAATAAACCATGCTGCCTAAGCTTGGAAAATACGAAATATCACAAAATCTACTATTAATTCTAATGATTTCCTCATCGGTTAATGAAAATCTCGCATCATAATTACGCAGAGTACCAATAGCTCTTTGCACAATATGCTTATTAAGGGGCCAGGCTAGTTCATCCAGTGCAAATCTAGCCGAATTACCATTCCTGCCCTCAACCTGTAGGTCGGTAACTCCATTATGAAAATAAGTAGTTCTGCTTAAGATTTGTGATGCTCTAATACCATTGCCTGCCCAAATTTCTGTTCTAGTATTTGGTCGCGGTTTTGGATTCAGGTTATCTACTGCATCAATTAAGTCACAAGCTACTTTGAAAAAATGATCAGTGGGCATTTCCCGAGTATTCCATCTGGCAGTAAAGGCATCGGGGTGATCAAGTAGTAGGCTAAAAAGAGGAAGTTTCCCCATTTTACCCTCATACTTATCATAGTCTGTCCCATGCTCTTCCTTAATAAAAAAATGTGTTTCACCCTCCGGTTTACCCATAACGCGTATTATACCAGATTGGAAATGTATCCCGTAGTAGTATATAATAGATAGTTCAAATATGAGTAGTCTAGGAAGCTTAGTAGAATTACTGCTATAATGTGTGCCTATGGGACCAGCACAGGTTGAAAAAGACAGAATACAATTTATGCGGATGCTAGAACCAGGATATGCACCGACTCAGAAAGATCTTTTTTATGGGTGGGGGGTAACTACTGCAACTCATGAAAGAAAAAGGACTCGAGCTGATGGTACAACACAATACGAAACTAGTTCTATTTATTCTTTTTTATTACTTCCAAGATCTGCAGGTGAGCAGGCAAGAAAGGATTGGCAGGATCATTTGGCCGAAGCTTATCTGGAGGTTAAAAATAGTCGTGGGTTGCCAATTGAATTAGCAGAAGCCAACTTTTTTACCCAAAAACTTAGAGGAGTTTTAGGCAACGAAAAAACTATTGAGAATTACGATCTTCCACTGAGAAAAGCAGAGGCTAGGGCAATTGCTGATTTTCTGGTACCAAGACTTGAGATAGCAGTACACTTAACCGCTCCTAATAGATTAGTAGTAGCATTGGCAACTATTGATCAGCACCTTCACACGCTGTCATCAGTTTAATTGTGTTCTATAAAGGCTCTAAATAATCAAATATGTATTATACTTTTTATGTGAAGGAAAAAGGGTTTGCTTTTATTTTCGTTATTCTAATTGGGCTTTTTGTTAGTGCTACTGCATTTGTATTATATACAAAGAAGCCAGTCACGAAAGCCCCTGATCAAATAGTTAATCAAAGCTCCACAAACTCACCAATCAGTTTGAATAATAAAGATGCCACAGAAAGTTCTACCGAAGGCTCTGTAGGATATCAAAAAGTTGTAATTGTTCCACCTACTGCCAGCTCGTCAGCAGATGCCACTATTTCCGCCGTGGTTGATAACATTTCCCACATATCCTGTGCCCTTCATTTAAGTATTAGTACTGGCCTGGCTCCTTTAACAGTAAAATTAATGGATGGTTTACTAATTACCAATGCCCATGAAACACCATCAGCCCAAAAATTAGAGTGGGATTTTACCGGTGATGGTACATATGATAAAACCACCAGCGCGATTATTAAATCCAGAGAAGAATATGGAGTTGATTATACCTATGATCATCCGGGCGAGTATCATCCCAAACTTAGAATGACTTTATCCAATAATCAGGCTGTAGAATGTACGAATACGGTAACTGTAAAGTGAACCCGACACGCACTCAAGGCAACGCCTTGCATGGCTAAATATCAAATTTTTCGCGCTGTCTGTTACGAGAATTCCTCATGCCGCCTAACATTCGATCCCAATATGGGCGGTTAAGTTCATAACCCTCGGAAATAATTTCATATTGATAAGCAGCTTTTTGTGGATCTTCCGGATCAATTAAGGCATCTTGTTTTAAACCATCCATAATAAAAGTAGTTCGTTCATCTCCGGTTAGTTGTTCTGATGCGGCCCTTACAGAATAAGTAAAATATGTACCGAGTGTTGTCATTAGTCTGGAAAAAGCGAACATTTCCTGCTGTGGATTAAATTGATTATCCTCAGGAAATAAAGTTGTAGCTAAGCGGGTAAATGCTCTGCTGGCTCTTTCTTTGGCCACTGGGTCAGATGGCTCAAGATCTTGCCAAGGTGACACATATTCATCCTCTGGTCTGCTCATATTTTGCATTATATCAAAATTAATTATTGTTTTAAGTGGGGGAATTCAACTGCATAATTATGCCAGTGACCAGCCTGAGGTTTCTTCTTAAACTCTGTGACAAAAAGCTGGTCAAAAGTTTCCGGATAGAAAAAGTCGTACACATTGGGATCTTCAGCAATTCTAGTCATTCTTTCATCAGGATCCATTTTAAACATATTTCTTATACCAAGATGTCCTAGCCCCATAACTACGGCAAGATATGGGCGTTTTTTCATTTGATTTTCCTGAAACTTAGCAAAGCTAGCAGCGCGTTCCGCTGCCACTAAATTTCTAGTACTAACCATAAAATCTGTTCCATTAACTAAGGGGTCAAATTGCTCAACAATACCTATAAAAGGCTGTACTAGCTCCATCCCCGAAAAACCGATATTAATTATCTCTAAGACGGTAAAGTCTTCCCATTCCTTACCCGTTAACCTCTGGCGTCGTTCTCTTCGGTCCTCACGTTCGCACTGCACTAGTAGAATATCGGCGGCAGGTTCTAATGTAACCAGGGGAATTTCTCTTTGTTTTGCGTATTCTCTAATAGCTCCGTATTTATCAATACCCTCAAAACTGCTTGGAATAAGTGATCCATTAAGACTATCCAGAGCCACCTGAGGGCTTTCATAAAGCATTTCCACTAAAAGACCACTGCAATTTTCTGGCAGGTCGTTATCGGTAATAACAAAATCGTGATTTACCAAAGCCAATCGGAAATCAGCATTTTCAGTCTCAATATCTATATAGGCCATTTGTGAATTATACAGATTGAAGTGAGGCTAAGCAAATCATATGATACTGGTACAAGCTATTTTGGTTAAAACCTGTTATACTTACACACTAAGGTAAATTATGCCGTTTAACAGAGATAGAAATCGTGATGGAGGAGACCGAGGTGGATTTAGGTCCAGGCCTTCTTTTGGAGACAGACCCAGATTTGGTGGAGGGGACAGACCTCGTTTTGGTGGGGGTGATCGTGGTCCGGTTGAGATGCATGATGCAGTTTGTGATAATTGTGGTAAAAATTGTCAGGTGCCTTTTAGACCAACTTCCGGTAAACCAGTTTATTGTTCTGACTGTTTTGAAAAGCAACGCGGCTTTGAACCACGAAGATCAGAAGGCAGAGGAGATTTTAGAGGAAACCGTGAAGATAATGGATCCAGACGTGAACAGGCTCCTTCTTATAACCAAAATGATCTTTCTCAACTTAGCGCCAAATTAGATAAAATCATCAGCTTATTAACTCCAGCTGCTCCTATGGAACAGCCTGCTACTCAAGAAGTAGTCATGGAAGAAGTTACCCCAGTTAAAGAACCTAAAAAGAAACCAGCCAAGAAATCTTCAAAGAAAAGTTAATTCAAAATTGCAGTTTTTTTATTCAGGAACACTGCCAGCAGGAGGTTCTGGTGGGAGGAATTCTTCACCGGCACTGGAAACTGGGACTTCACCGGGTTTTAACCAGTGAACATAGGTACATCCGGTAGCTACTTTATCAGTTGAATTCCATCCGGCTGTGGAGCATTTTTCCATTTTCTTACCAGAGGATGTGGTAAATAGCACTAATTTTTCCCCGCACTGTGGACAATCAATGTCCAAAGGTTCAGTAGTTCCATTAATCCATTCCACATAGTCACATCCAGTAGCTCTTTTGGCAGCTGCATCCCAGCCTCCGGTAGAACACTTTTTCATTTTTTTACCAAAGCGGGTAGTGGCCAAAATTAAATTAGCTCCACACTTAGGACATTTTTCATCCAACTCCTGGGGAGGAGTTTCCAGCCATTTCACATAGTCACAGCCCTCATTTTTATGAGTTTCGGCGTTCCAGGATCCATTACTGCAACGCTGCAATTTTTTACCGGTTTTAGTCTCTGTTACTTCTCCCAAAGCAGAGCCGCATTTAGGGCATATATTTGAATCTGTTTTATCCATTTAAAGAGTTTAACATATTGAGGGGCTATAGGAAAAGGTGTATAATAGGTCTTCTCATGGATACACAAGCAAACAAAAAAGCAGTTCAAGATTTTGAAGAAGCAGCCTGGAATCAACATGATGTTGAAAAAGCCCTGACCTTTTTAGCACCAGATTATAAACAACACAATCCTTATTTTGCAGATGGTGTAGAGGGTTTTAGGGAAGGACTTTCCGGATTAATTAAAGCCAATCCTAATTTGATGATAGAAATCAAAAGAACCTTGGCTGAAAATGAATATGTAATAATTCATAAATATGCAGTGTTAGATTCCAAAGCTAATACCGGTAAAAAATCCATTATGGATATTTACCGAATGGAAAACAACAAAATTGCTGAACATTGGGATGTAATAGAAGATATTCCTGAGGAACCGAAAAACTCTAACACCATGTTTTAGTATGGCAAAGACTGAAGCAGTTACTACGATTGTTAGAAGAGTTGTTAAACCCGGCAGAGAAGCAGATTATGAGCAGTGGGTTAAAGATACTACTGAAGACCTTAAAAAATCCCCTGGATACATAGACATTACGATGATTAAGCCCAATACCGGGGCTAATAAATCTAAAGAATATGTTCTAATTATCAAATTTGATAGTTTTAAACATGTTGAGGACTGGGAAAATTCCGAGAAACGTAATTATTGGATGAATCAGGCCTCGGATTTTACTGAGCAGTTAAGTAATCAAAAAGTGACCGGTTTGGAATACTGGTTTCCACTCCCGGAAATTCCTAAGGGAGCCGTACCAAAACGCTGGAAAATGGCAGTGGTCACTTTCCTGGCAATTTTTCCCTTGTCTGTGATAGTAAATCTGGTATTTAATATTCTGCCGTGGAAGTTTTCTTTTTTAATGCGCGGAGCCTTGGTATCTGTCGCCTTAGTAGTCTTAATGACCTATCTGGTCATGCCATTTATGACCAGTATCTTCCGCCCTTGGCTTTTCCCCAAAAAATAACTGGTATCCTATAGTTGAGAGTTGAGCAATTTTTTGCTATAATCTACTGATGCCCGAACAGCAAATTACTCAAGTTGAAGCTTTAATCCATGCAGATTACCATTTAGTTTGGGGAGAAAATCAGCTTGACTCTGCTCATATTTTAAGACAAAGAGCCTGGGATCGCAGAGTACGAGAAGCAGTCGCCAACACTAATACAGCAATGGTATATGTTTGTTCCTCTATTTTTAAACCACAGGATGCAGAAATTCCTTATGTAGTTACCGGTATTGGACAAATGCAATATCGTGATGCAGATTTAACCAGAGTATTAAATTACCGACAAATTCTGGGTAATCGTTTCTTTTTGCTAGCGCGTAACCAAGCTCCACATACTGAGGAAATGCAGGAATTATTTTCGGGTAGGGGATTATATTGGATTCCTGAACAAACAGAACTAATAGGTTACGGTGAATATTATGAGGAATGTGTGAGAGTTTGGACCAGAGAATTTGCCAAATCTTTTGATTTGGGACCAAACCAATATTCTAGGGCAAAAGAATTAAGCGTAGTACTGTATGGCTAAATTTGCTTCCAGGCTGAATTTCTGCTAAAATAGCATACTATGAGCCAACCAGATCAAGAGCTTAATCCTTTGGAGGCCGCTTACTTAGCAGCACAAGCCAAAGAAGAAGCAGCAGACATCAAACCTCAACGTGAGCGAGTCAAAAAAGTCTTTACCCCTGGGCCAAATTTCAAAGTAAGTGTTGAGGAAATAACTGAGCAAATAGCAGCAGCTACTGAAGATGCTGTAGCTAGAAGACGCACGGTTCATATTGAACCAGCAAAAGTTAGCGCCCCCACTGCTGAAGAAATTGAAAAGGGGAGAGTAGAGGCATTACTAAGAGGTCAAGCCTCAAGGATAGGCAGAGCCTGGTCCAATTGGGTGAATAATGGTAGAGCCTCTGGATGGAAAAAGATTGATCCTGAGACATCTAAGGCGTTTACTTATTTAATGATAGGTACTGTTGAACAGGATTTAAAAGCCAGGCAACAGGTAGTAGAAAGTTTTGCTGAAGGTCTAAAACTAGAAATGGATCAAAGGGATATAATTGCTGATCCGAATAAGAGAAGCAATGTAAATCGCGTTGATTTTGTTTTAGACACGGTTTACAGAAGTCCGGATATTAACAAAATGGACATTTTGGCTGCTGCCCAAAGATCGTTCCAGTCAGGAAGTCTGGTTGCAAGAGGAGTAACTGCAGGTGGGTTTCTTTGTGCCTCTTTTGAGGCTTTAGCAGGGTATTCTGGTAAAAGAACTCAATCAAATGAGTTTAGTGATTTCATAAAACGAGGTCATGCAGAAATAGGTGCAGAAAAGCCATTCAACGGTACCTTGGGAGCTTTACTTATTGCTAAATGGTTAGGTAGAGATGAAGTTAAAGCCTATTTTCAAAAAAGACAGGTTTAAATTCCCTAATTAGTGCTATTATTATAGTTAATGAACTGGGTGGATTTTGTGATTATTGGGCTGCTGCTGGTGATGATGCTGGAGGCTATGGGTAGGCCTTTAATTTTGGAGCTGTTGGACTTTTCTTCATTTTTAGTTGCTTTTTTTGTTTCTTTTACTTTATATAATCTACCGGCTAAGTTTTTCGCCGATTCCTTTAAAATCCCTCATGGTTTATCTTTGGTCATTGGTTTTATGACAGCCTGGTTTATATCTGAACTGTTGTTTTATTTGCTTGTTAGATTGATTTTACCAAAGATTCCACCGGTTAAAATTGCCGGGGAAAAATTCATGTCTATGGTGCCGGCATTTTTGCGTGGTCTAATCTTTATTGCTTTGGCTCTGGTTTTGCTGGGAACTTTTCCGATTCAGCCGGGGATTAAACAGGCTGTGGCTGATTCCAAACTGGGTAGTTTAATTTTAAGAAATGCTTATCAAATAGAACAGCCGGTTAAACAAGTGTTTGGAGAAGTCAGTAATGACAGCTTAACTTTTTTAACAGTTGAACCAAAAGCTGATGAGAGTATTGACTTAGGGTTTCAAACTGATAAATATACTACAGACACTGTTTCTGAGGATGCCATGATTGATTTGGTAAACAAAGAAAGAACCAGCCGTGGAATTAAGGCCTTAACTTTTGATCCGAGACTGCGGGATGTCGCCAGGGGACATTCCGAAGATATGTTGCGGCGCGGCTATTTTTCTCATTACTCTCCTGAGGGAAAAACCGTAGCTGACAGGGCTACCAGCGCCGGAATAGACTTTCTGGTGATTGGGGAAAACCTTGCTTATGCCCCGACCTTACAAGCAGCACATAACGGACTGATGAATTCACCAGGGCATAAGGCCAATATTTTATCTACGGATTATACAAAGATTGGCATTGGAGTGATGGACGCCGGAGTCTACGGAAAGATGTTCACCCAAGTATTTAAAAACTGACCCCGATTTAATCGGGGTCATCCTGAGCGATTAGCGAAGGATCTCTCACGAATGTGAGTGTCTAATAATGAACAACAATAATAAACTCTTAGTAATCTTTAGCCTTCTAATAGTAATTGTTGGAGTATCATTTTTTCTTATAGGCGTTACTCCGCCTAAAACTATCACTACAGTACCATCTCCGACAATGGAGGAGTCCAGCTCATCAGCCATAGTTGCCACCAGTTCTGCAATTGCTGGAGTACAGGGAGAACAGGCTTTGGTGGACCGGGTGGTCGATGGTGATACCATTGTGGTGTTAATTAATGGTCAGGATAAAACTGTGCGCTTTGTGGGAATGGATACTCCGGAAACTGTGGACCCTAAACGTCCTGTTGGGTGTTACGGCAAAGAAGCCTCTAACGAAACTAAAAGTTTACTAACTGGCAAGATGGTTATACTACAAAAGGATGTTTCTGATACTGATAAATATAAGCGCCTGCTACGCTATATTTATCTGCCATTACCTGACGGTCAAACTTTGTTTGTAAATGACTTCCTAGTCAGAGAAGGTTATGCCAAGGTACTAACTTATCCACCCGACACTAAATATGATGCTCAGTTTAAGCAGGCACAGGAGTTTGCCAAGCAAGCTAAAAAGGGTCTCTGGGGAAGTTGCTAACTCGCCAGCCTCTGTGGTACGTTTAAATTACCATGAAAAAATTCCTGATTCAGTCAGTGCTATTATTACTAGTGGTAGTGCTTGGTCTATGGTTTTATTACAACGTATCCTCAAACAAGCCGTTGCCTTTTTTCCCAAAACCGCAGGTTAGTAATCAGTTAGTTATTAATAACGCCCGCATTAAAGTGCAAATAGCTGACAGCCCGGAAACCAGAAGTAAGGGTTTAAGTGGTAGGCAGTCTTTGGCTACAGATGAAGGGATGTTGTTTGTGTTTGATAAATCAGACCGTTATCCATTTTGGATGAAAGAAATGAATTTTGCGTTGGATTTTGTCTGGATTAGTGGAAGTGGGGTGGCTGATGTAACCGAAAATGTGCCGGCTCCGGCACCTAACACTCCGGATTCTGCTTTAACCATTTTTTCTGCCAAGACGCCGATTGATAAAGTCTTGGAAGTGCCGGCTGGTACGATTAAAAACTTAAATATTAAAGTAGGGGATAGTATCAAGTTACAATAATGTTAGAAATTCTGCCTATTAAATCCATTTCTGAAGAAGAAGGGGTCATATTTGGAGCTGCCAATGTGGCCTTGGCCAAGCTGGCCCGAACTGGTTTTCCAGTGGCGCCTGGAATCATCATCACTGCCCCGGCTCTGCATTTAAAAACCGTCTTAGAACACTATCAGTTTCATCAGAAAGAAATCTTTGAACAGAGTTTAACTTTGGTGAAAAAAGAAATTGCCGCCACACCAGTTCCGGAACTGTTAATCCGAGAAACTAAAAACCACGACCATTTTTATCTAGCCTCTCAGGAATCTACTGGAAGCGAAGTCAAAGGGGTTAAAAAGCTTTGGCAAGAGTTGCTGGATCTTTGGCTAGAAGAGGTTAAGCAGCGCCTGTGGCAGAAAGGATTTTATCCGGGTATTGCTGATGGTTTAAGTGCAGCCAGAGTAATTTTTGTCAAAAAACCCAAGACATATGGGGCTGCGTTTTTTGATCCGTTTGCTGATGATGTGATTATCAATTCCTGGCAAGGAAGCCTGCATCCTAATGATCAAAGAAAGTTACTGGATTTGGTAACTGCCGGGAATAAGAAACTTTTAATTCCTCAGGAATATGAGTGGATGGAAGAATCCGGCCTAAAAATAATCGGCCTTAAACCCTACACTCCTGCTGTTCAAACAAAACCTGACGTAACTGTCACCCTGAGCGAAGCGAAGGGTATAACTACTGACAAGGTCAAGTCCACAGTGAAAGTACTACTGGATATGTCCGAAGGCCTGGTAGTAGAACGCGATGTAGACGGAGTTTATATAGCAGCGGAAAAGATTTTTGATCTAAGCCATGCTCAGGATTCTTTGGAACAACTGATTTTCAAAATTGTTGAATCAGCCAAGACTTTTCCGGACAAACCAGTTTTGGTTAAGCTGGCTGATTTTTCAGGAGGCATGGGTCAAGTGCGCGGAGCCTTACGTTTGATTCACCAATCCAGCTTACTGGTTCCACAGCTAGAAGCCATTGTCTTTGCCCGCAACAAAAAGGGTTTACACAACATCAATATCGTGTTACCGTTTGTTAGAACTGTTAGTGAGTTGCTGCAACTTAAGCGTGAGCTAGCTGCACACAAGTTGATCCGCAAAAGTAATCTGCAGATTTGGATGGAAGTGGCTTTGCCGGAAAATGTGATTAACTTGGAAGAGTATCTTACTCAAGGTCTGGATGGAGTGGTGCTCAACTTAGATGAGTTGTCTGCTCATTTAAACGGTTATGACCCCGCGCTTGCTGAGCTGGCCTTCTATAAGCACCAGATTTTTGGAGTGCTAAAATTCATTGAAGATGCGATTAGACTGCTACATAAGGCTAAAATACCCTTTATAGCCTCGGGAACCTTGAGCCTAAACCCGGAAATTTTGGATTTCCTGGTCGAGCATGGAATCTACGGAATTGTGGCTCCGCGCATTGAAGCCCCCTCTCTTCCTGACTTTTTACACCAAGCCGAGAAGCGGATGATCCTACGCAAAGCTACTTAACCAGCATACTCAGCTGCTCTAAAAGCTTGACCCAGTGTAGTTATCTCTGCCATTCTGCTATTAACCCAATCAATCGCTCTTGAAGAATCCGCGCTACCTTCTCTATTAAATCTTCTAGGATCTCTGGTTATACCTTTTACTAAAACATCTTCGATTGCCTCTAGCTGTAGTCTACTCATGACAAGCAGTTGAGTAGGAGCGGAGTCACCATTAGGATATCTTTGAGCGCTTAAGAATTTTTTTAATGCTTCTCTTTGTTCACTTTCATCCTGTCGGGATAAATAAACAGCATTGAAAGCATAGTCAGCTACTCGAGTGGCTACTTGTTGTGGAACCTCAACTGTAACTAATTTCCGTTCTTTCATAAATTTTTCAACAAAATCAACTGCTGACCCAGACTCTATCATATCCTATATTATATCTAATTGAGCCTGAAAAGTAAAATATATTCTCCCTTGGGACTTTTCAATGTGGCTAGCCACTCGCTGACTTTTTTCTTAGAAACATTCTGATGGATCTTGGTTAGCTCTTTGGCTAAGACTACTTCAATATCTCCCAGTACCTCCTGCATATCCTCTAAAGTTCGCAGTAATTTATGCGGTGACACAAACAAAATATAAGTTACTTCTAGCTTGTAACCTCCGAGGTTGCTGCCTAAACTTTTTAATAGATTCTTTCGGTGGCCGGGTTTTTCCGGTAGATATCCTAGGAAGGTAAACTTATCAGGTGGCAGCCCGGATAAGGTTAAAGCTGTTATTACAGAAGATGGACCGGGAATGGAATCTACTTCAACGCCAGCTTCTAAACAAGCTCGAACCAGCTTATACCCCGGATCTGAAATTAAAGGAGTTCCTGCATCTGAAACTAATGCCAGATTCTGTTCATCTTTGAGTCGACTGACCAAGTCATCTGTATTGCCTGCTTCATTATAATCATTTAAAACCAGTAGCGGTTTCTTGATTTGATAATGACTCAGTAGTAAGGCAGTTCTTCTGGTATCCTCACAAATAATAGCATCCACTTCCTGTAAGGTTTCCAAAGCCCGTAAAGTGATATCTTTTAAATTACCAATCGGTGTTGCTACAATGTATAACATGTTGGAAAGTGTAGCACAGTGGATCATTAATATCATCTCAGTTCTGGGTTATCCCGGTGTAATTTTGACTATGGCTATAGAATCTGCTTTGATCCCTTTGCCCTCAGAGGTAATCATGCCCTTCTCCGGATTTCTGGCATCAACTGGACGGTTTGATTTAAACTTGGTGGCCTTAGCCGGAGCTTTTGGTAATGTGCTGGGTTCTTTGATTGCCTACTCAGTCGGCTTCTATGGTCATGAAAAATTAGTCAGAAGATTTATCCGCAAATTTGGCAAATGGATTTTAATTTCGGAAAAAGAGCTGGATGAGACTCATGATTTACTTAATAAATACAAAGACTTGGTGGTTTTGGGTAGCAGGGTGATTCCTGGGGTTAGAACTGTGATCTCTTTGCCTTGTGGCTTTGCCAAATTACCGTTGCTAAGATTTATTATCTTAACTTTCTTTGGTTCCTTGGTCTGGTCATATTTGTTAGCCTGGATTGGCTTTGTGCTAGGTCAAAACTGGCACTCAATTGGCCCCATCTTCCACAAGCTGGATGCAGTGGTAATTGGTGCAATTGTTTTGGTAGTAGGGTGGTACATTTACCACAAACTGAAGAAGCATTAATTATTCAAATCTTCGAATAACACCGACACATTTTCCTTGAATTTTGACATCAGTTGCATAAATTGGAGCCATGGTGGAGTTGGCTGGTTCCAAGCGGATTCTGGTTGGTTCTTTGAAAAATCTTTTTAAAGTAGCCAGGCCGTTTTCCAGGAGCGCTACCACAATATCTCCATCATTAGCTGTATTCTGTTCTTCAATGACCACATAATCTCCGTCTAAGATTCCGTCTTCAATCATCGAATCACCTTTAACCTGTAAAACATAGGAACGTTTTTTACCGGAAATCATGCTGGGTGAAATCTTCACCGTAGCATCCGGGTCAGTGTAAGTCATAATCGGTTGCCCGGCAGCAATAAAGCCCAAAATTGGCAGCTCAATGCCCTGCAAAGCCCCGGAAAGCTTCTGATCAATCACTTCAATGCCTCTGACAGCTCCTTCAAATCTTTTAATCACACCTTTATTAGACAAAGCCTGCAAATGTTCATGCACAGTAGCCAGGGAAGAAACTCCGATAGCCTCGGCAATCTCACCCAAAGTTGGAGAATAACCATACTTATCAATATATTGTTTAATGAAACTTAAAATCTGTTTTTGTCTGCGGTAGAGGGTAATTGGCATATCCCCATAACTTTACCAAACATAAGCCGAATTTGTCAACAGGGATTTTATATATCAAACAGGGTCAACTATTTATCTTCGTCTTTGCGGCGTCTGAAGAACACTAGATAGATGGTAATCAAAATTATTAATAAGATCAACCACCACCAGTCTTTCAGTAACTTGGAAAGATCATTACCGGCTCCGCCAACACCTTGGACCCCACTTGGGGAGTTAGTTGGAGTAGCTGAAGGAGTTCCTTCAATTGTTCCGCTTTCACCAATTCCCACATTACCTTCAGAATTAATACCTAAGACATTTTCTTCTCCCCCGAAGAAGTTACCGCCGCCACCAATGCCTCCGAGAAACCCAGAGGTAATTCCCAATACTCCAGCTCCACCATTTCCTCCATTGCCACCGCCTCCGCCTGAACAATCATGTGTTGCACATCCTAAACCGTCTCCACCGCCACCAGTGCCTGGATTACCGCCGCCACCGCCTCCGGAAGTTGATCCGGTATTAACTGTAAAAGGAGAGACATTTAAAGGTAAACTAGGTCCACCTAATATACTTGAGACCACAATAGTACAATTGTTGTGCAATCCATCAGACAAAGTATTAAATGTCACAGTATTATTACCGATTACTGCAGTAGTGGTAGCGCTGGAACAGTCTCCGCCATAGCTAATAGTACCGGCCTGGTCAGTATTAAAGGTATAATCAGGAGTATTATCGCTGGTAGGACTTGGCACTGGTGTTACTTCAGTGACAATTGGAGCAGAGAAAATAGCCGGGAAAATAAGCACAGTATTTGAACAATTATTATTAACTTCATTGCTTTCTGCGATAACATCATTTGGATCAACAGTACAGATACCTAGAAAACGAGGGTTATCTAATATACCAAATAGAGTAGGAGTTGTGGCTACTGTTACAGTCACAGAAGCACCTGCCGGAATATGTAATTTATGAGTACCATTATCGCTAATACAGGTTAAAGTATTAGCAGTTATTGAACAAAGATTATTTCCAGTTACTCCGGCTCCATTAACACTGGTTACTGTTCCATAGGTTGCACCGGTACTTGGTAAGTCATCAGTTAAAACAACTTGATTACTGTTGAAATTAGCAGTGGTAGCACCGTTATTAGTAATGGTCAGGATCCAATTGAAAGCCACTCCTACTGAACCAAACCCAATTAGATTGTTAGTTTTGGTAACTATTAAATCAGCATCTGAGGTTACATTAACTGTATCAGAACAGCTGTTATTTCCTTCATTGCTTTCTGAAACATTGTTATTTGGATCAACACTACAAACTCCGGCAGCTCTTGGGTTAGCCAAGGAACCTACTAAAGTTCCGGCTGTGACAGGAACTGTTACGGTAACCGTCCCGCCAACAGGAATAACCACACTACCGGCAATTGCTGTACAGTTTAAATCCTGGGTGCCATTAATAGAACATGTCACTGATCCTGTGGTACCGGAACCTGTTACTACTCCAACAGTTCCATAGGTAGCATTAGTGTTTGGTAAATTATCGCTGATTAAAGTTTGTCCTGAAGCAAAGGTAGCAGCAGTACTTCCGGTATTATTAATAGTTAAAATCCAGTTAAAGTCAGTATTAGTGCTAACAGTTCCACCAGCATCATTAGTTTTGACTATAGTCAGATCAGGTGTAGCAGGACCAACAGTGACTGTATCAGAACAGCTGTTATCAATCTCACTGCTCTCGGTAATAGCGTTGGCTGGATCTACGCTACAAATTCCTGCTAATCTAGGATTATTCAAAGTACCATTAGCAGTTGGCGTCACTGGAACAGTCACTGTAACAAAGTCACCAGCAGGAATAGTTAAGTTATTAACCCCGTTACCGGAAGTACAAGTTAATGTGTTAGCAGTAATGCTACAAGTATTGGTTCCAGTCACACCAGCTCCATTAACACTGGTTACTGTGCCATAAGTTGCACCAGTAGCTGGTAAGTCATCAACTAACACTAAGGTATGAGCGTTATCAAATGCGGCTGTGGAAGTACCATTATTAGTAATTGTTAATACCCAGTTAAAAGCAACTCCGGATGTGCCAACTCCAGCGGTGTTATTAGTTTTATTGACAGTTAAGTCAGGAGCGGCTGTAACAGTAACTGAATTAGCACAGCTATTATTGCCTTCGTTGCCCTCAGTGATGTTATTATTAGGATCAACGGCACAGATTCCCGCAGCTCTTGGATTAGACAGACTTCCGGCAGTTGAACCGGCTGTTAAAGGTACTGTCACGGTAATGGTTCCACCAGCTGGAATAGTTACAGTACCGCCAGCTGCACAGATCAGGAGTTGGCTGCCGTTAATATTACAGTTCAAAGAGCCGCTAGTACCGCCACCAAGTACGGGATTTGGGCTGCCATAACTTGCATTGGTTTGTGGTAAATCGTCATGTAAAATAAATTGTCCGGCTGTAAATGTGGCTGTAGCACTGCCACTGTTAGTAATTGTTAGAATCCAGTTAAAGTTAGAGTTAGTATCTACTGTTCCTGCAACATCATTAGTCTTAACTACTGTTAAATCAGGAGTAGCCGCACCAACAGTAACTGTATTAGCACAACTGTTATTAGCTTCATTGCTTTCTGCAATGTGAGTGTCAGGATCAACTGCACAGCTACCAGCTGCTCTGGGGTTTACTAATGAACCATTAGTGGTTGGGGTAGTTGGTACTGTTACTGTTACAGTTCCACCAGCAGGAATAGTTAATTTACTACCACCAACATCACTTGCACAAGTTAAAGTGTTTGTTGTGATAGAACAAAGGTTATTTCCGGTAACTCCTACTCCATTAACACTGGTGACTGTGCCATAAGTAGCTCCTGTAGAAGGCAGGTCATCAATTAAAACTACTTCGTTACTGTTAAAGTTAGCAGTGGCTGTTCCGCTATTAGTAATAGTTAAGACCCAGTTAAAAGGAACTCCAGTAGTGCCTACTCCGGCAGTGTTATTAGTTTTAACTATTGTTAAGTCAGGTTGGGTAGCCGCAACAATAAATGGACCAACATGAACTGTTGAAGTCCAGTTTCCGGCATTATCCTCAGTTCTAAGATTAAAATACCAGGTACCAGGAGCTAACGAGCTGCTTAAAGTACCGGTGTTAGATCCTGGAGCATCAACAGTGGTGTCAGGAGTAGCAGGAGCATTGGTAAAGTCAAAAGAATAGCCGTTTACACCGGACAAGGCATCAGTTGCGCCTGGTAAGCTTCCCGCAGCTGTCCAACCCATTTCAATTGTATTAATAGCAGATGGAACTCCCACTGTATGAGAAGTGGAGTGCACATCAGTAGGATCAGTTGGGTTAGTTTTATCAATCATCACCTGATTGGCTGCTGTTTTAACTGCCTCCTGATTATGAGCAAAGTTATCTGCCCCAAAGTATTTTATAGTGTAAGTTCCTTCAGCAGATAAGGTAAAGCTATTACCGGTTGCAGAAGCAGTAGTTGGTGTAGAACCGTCAGTGGTGTAATAAACTACGTCACAGGTACTGGCATCAGTACAGCTTAAATGAACAGTTACATCAGCGTTATGCCATAATCCATCAACGTCATCAGTAGTTACAGGAGCAGTGGTGTCAATTACTATGTTACTGGTATCAGCAATATTGTTGCCTGCGCCGGGTAGGGTTGTAGCTGTCTGACCGTTACCGACTAGGTCAATTGCATTTTGGAAACCAATAGAGCTAACTGTTAGATCAGAATTATCCTGGCCACTTCCAGTAGCGCCAACTGTATATGTTCCACTTATAGAGGAACCTGAAACATTGGCTAGGAAAACGGATTGCCCATTATTAAGTGTTACTTGGATATCGGATGTAGGATCTAAGGGTTCATTATAGTTGGCAGTCACGTTAATATTAGAGCCTGGGCCATATATTCCATCAGCTGTAGAAGAACTAAAGCTTTGTAATACAGGTGCTGTGGTATCTGCAGTAAAAGTGGCAGTGGCATTAAAGGTATTATTTCCAGTAGCACTAGCTGCACAAGTAGTACCAGCTCCTGTACAACCACCTGTTCCGCTCCAGCTTGTAAAAGTTGATCCAGCAGGGGTTTCTGTTAAAGTAGTACTAAAGTTTGCACCATAGGTATGTGAACAAGTTCCAGAGGTAGCACCTGCTGTAATTGTACAATTAATAAATCCATCAGTACTGGTCACACTTCCATTGCCAGTTCCTGCACCGGCTACTACTAAATGAGGTGTACCATCAGTAAAGCTGGTTGATGCAACCTGGTTTCCTGATAAGTCATTTAAGACTACTGAATAATTTGGTCGGTAGTTGCCGTCTAGTTGATATGAATAAACAAAACCACCATTTGCATCTGTAGTAACAGAAACAGTTGAATATGTTGCTGGATTATCAGATGAGCTGACTGTTAAATTGTATTGAGTGTTGGGAGTTAAATTAGATCCGGTGATTAAAGCAATGTCAGTCGGGGCATAGTCAAGTTTGTCAGCAGTAATATTACCTGTTTGGTTGGAAGTTGTAACTGTTGGAGTAGGAGTAGTAGTTTCACTAACAGAAGGAGTTACAGTAGGAGTGCCAGCTGGAGGAGCATTGGCCTGGTTATCAGTGTTAGTACCGGAACCGGTATTAGTATCATTAGTAGGAGCAGGGTTATTGTTTTGAGTATTGTCAGGAGTTGGGGTTACAGAATCTGTTGGAGTTGGTGCTGCTGTTTCAGAAGGTGTTGGGGTTACGGTTTCGGAAACAGATGGGGTAGGAGTTACTGTTTCAGTTGCAGCAGGGGTTGGAGTTGTAGTGTCGCTTGGTGCAGGAGTTGGGGTTTCAGTTGCCTGAGTATTATCAGGAGTTGGAGTTACTTCTTGAGCAAGGACTTGGATAGGAGCCAGCATCTGAAAAAACAGAACTGCAAAAATGGCTATAGAAGAGATGATTTTATTTAATAATGTTTTCAACTTAAAAAGCTCTCTGGGCAGAGGCTTACTTCGGATATTACTATAGGGAATCCAGAAATGCAATAGGGTATTTTATAGGACGCTGTGGAAATCATTTCAGGTTAATTACTTGTTGTAGGAGCTGACCTGTATCTAAAGTTATCTTAAGTGTGTATGTTTTTGCTGTGGGTGTAATGGTTAGTGGTTTAGTTGATAAGTTAAAAATGTATTGATTGCTAGTTGGATCATTTCTAAATTTGTTAAGTACATTAGATCCGCCGCTTGAAGTTGCAGGTGTAGTTACTAAGGTTAAATCACTAATATTTCCAGCAGCATAGTACAGTAATGCAGTACCATCAGTAACCGGAGCTCCAGAAGTTGTGGTTAGAACAATCTTAACTGGAATTGTGCTTGTTTGCTTAAAGGTTTTGCTATCCAAAGTAATTGGTGGTAGTTTAACAATATTGTATTGCTCCACATTGTATGTAACTGTTTTAAACTGAACATTTCCGGCGATATCAGTTGCTGTTACTGTAAATGTATGAGGTCCTGTGGATGTTGTGTCTATGGCTGAACCATTAGGTACATCACCAACTACTGAGCTAACACCTGATCCGCCGATATCAGTAGCTCCATAATTTGCTAGAACAACATGATTTAATATATATGAACCACCCTCAATTGGTGTGGTAATAGTTATTACAGGCTTAGTTTTATCAATATGAACCTGGTTAGCAGCAGTTTCTACAGTTTCCTGGTTACCGGCATTGTCAACTGAAAAGTACTTGATGGTATAAATTCCATCTGTAGTAAGAGTTACTGAGTTCCCGGAGGCTGATAAAATCGTAGGGATTGAGCCGTTGGTGGTGTAATAAGTTGTTGCACAGCCACTGCCAGTATCAGTGCAAGTGAAATGCACAGTTACGTTAGTATTGTGCCAAGCAGCGTCTGCATCATCAGTGGTTACTGGGGGAACGGTATCAATTATGAATGAACCAACATGTACAGTATCCGTCCAGTTACCTGCATTGTCTTTGGTTCTTAAGTGGAAGTACCAAGTACCATCTGTTAGAGCACTACTAGTACTAGTTGCGGTTTCTTCTGCAACCTTTACGGCACTTGGTTCATCTGTAGCGCCATTTGTAAAGCTATATGAATACCCGTCAACACCGGATGTAGCATCAGTTGCTCCTGGTACAGATCCAGCCACAGTCCAAGCCATTGTGACTACATTATTACTAGATGGAATACCTGGAATATGATCAGTAGAGCTAACATCAGTTGGGTCAGTCGGGGCGGTTTCATCAATATTAATGCCGGAAACAGAAGCAGAATTAGCAACATTTCCCGCATTATCTGTACAACTTCCGGAATTGGTTACTGACTGTCCGGCGCCATCAGTGCTTAGAATTGCTCCTGCTACTGTATTAGCAGCAATACCGGATTGTGTAGCTCCAGTATCTGCGCAAACGAAGCTAACTGTCACATTAGTGTTATTCCAGTCATCGACTGGAGCGGGTAATGCAGAACCTGTAATAACTGGTTTCGTTTTATCGATTTTTACCTGATTAATTGCAGTTTTAACGCTCTCAGTATTTCCCGCATTATCAACAGAGAAATATTTAATTGTATAGACACCTTCTGCGCTTAAAGTTGCAGAACTTCCTGTAGATGAAACGACGGTTGGAGTAGAACCGTCAGTAGTGTAATAAGTATGAGCGCAACCACTACCTGCATCAGTACAGTTAAAATGAACTGTTACATTTCCATTATGCCATGCTCCATCTGAGTCATCAGTAGTTACTGGTGGAGTAACATCAGAAGGACCTGCATTAATAGTCAGAGTTCCATTTCCAGATTGGTGATCACTTGCTTGTGTTGCGTTAGTTGCAGTAACTGTAAAGAAGGTACCAGCGGTTGCGGCAGCTGCAGCAGTAGTGGTAAGGGTTAAAGTAGTAGACTTACTATGATCGCTCCCAAGGAAGCTAAGAGAACTAGATGTGAATGACCCCGTTACTCCTGAAGGAAGAGATGGTAATGTCAAATTCGCTGTAAAAGCGCCACCATTACTATTGACAGTTATTAAATACGTTGCGCTACCAGCAGTACCTGCCGTTAATGATCCGCTTTGTGCCCCTACAGTTACTGTTCCAACTTTGTTAGTGCTGTCTGTAAATGTTGTAGTAGCAACTGTATTTCCTGAACCGTCTACCACAGCTACGGCATAGTTTGGTCGGTAGTTGCCGTCTAGTTGGTATGCTGTAGAAAATGATCCAGCTGCATCTGTAGTTACAGACAGCGGAGCTTCAACTGCTGGTTCATCAGTTGAGCTGACTTTGACAGTGTAGCCTTCGTTTACAGAAAAGTCTTTTCCATAGATTAATACTTTTTGAGTTGGTGAGTAATCTGACTGGTCAGTGTAGACATAAGCTACTAATTGAACAGGAGCTGATTGTGTTTCAGTTGGGGTAGGTGTGTTTGTTGGAGCAGGAGTTTCAGTTAGTGCAGGAGTTGGTGTAGACGTGTCAGCGGGAGTGACGGTTGGCTGGTCAGTTGGGGCGGGGGTTTCCGTTGGACTTACAGAGTCAGTTGGAGTAGGTGTTGGAGTAGCATCAGTTTGTACGGTGTCAGTAGGGGTAGGAGTAACAGTAGCTTCCTGAGCCAACACCTCCAAAGGTGTAACCATTTGGAAAAACAACAAAGAGAGAATGGCAACAGAGGAAATTAATTTATTTAGAAGCTTCACGTTTTTCACAATACTATAAGAAAATTAAAAAAGCAATAGCCTAAATCATAGCTTTTCTTAAAAGGCTGCGGATCCGTTTGGACTACCAAGGCCAGATGGGCCATCATATCCGCTCACTCCATTACATAAATAAGGAATACTACAGGTTCCGTTAGATCCTGATGTAACATCATGTAGAGCTCCTGAGTTAGCATAAGGTAAGCTATTAGCCATTGAGCTGCCAGCAATTCCACCATATATATAGGTAGCTGCAATGATCGGTGAAGCTAAACTGGTACCGCCCACCTGGAACCAACCTCTTTGCCCCTGATAAGGGGTGGTGTCATAAACAGCTGCTCCGGTATTAGGATTTGCATCTGCTGATACATCAGAAATCATTCTTTTAGCACATCCTGTGTCATGTTGGAAACCCGGTTTGCTTTCATAAACACTACAACCGCTACCAGCTCCATTCCACACCGACTCACTGACATAATTATTGTTGTTTAAATTTAGGGTTGTTCCTCCAACAGCAGTGACATATTGGGAAGCAGCTGGATAAGAGGCACCATACCCGGAGTCACCGGAACTAAAAGTAAACGCAATTCCAGGTTTATTAAAATGAGAATCAAAAGTGGTTTCACTACTAAACTCATTAGAACCGTATGAATTAGAAACCACCTTGGCTCCCATTGTCACTGCTTGGTCTACTGCCGACATTAAATTACTATAGCTGGCAGAATTGGCCTCCACCAACAAAATATTACAGTTTTGGCACATGGCATGGGCGGTTTCTACGTCAAGAGACATTTCTAAAGACCAGCCGGCATTTTTTTGCGGATAATTACTAAGGCCATTTTGGTTAACTTTTTGAAAACAAGGATGGGTGGGGGTTCCAGAAGAAGCCGGACAAGAACTTAACCCGGGAATTCCCAGGGCCGAACTATAGCTATTTAAGTCAGCTAAAATATTTGGGTCATCATAAGCATCAACAATGGCAATAGTCTGTGGAGCAGTAACACTACCGGAAACACCATAAGCATTTCTAAACTGTACCGGCCCGTATCCAAACGGTGAGTTGGTCACTGCTGGTTTGCCCTGGTCATCTGTAATCACTCTGGCATGACAGTTAAATTCATCATGTTGTTTACCACAAACAGCCTGGTGGGGTTTATCTAAGTTTTTAGCATAAGCCGGAGAAACCAAAAAAATTAGGGATAAAGCAAAAAGCAGCCCCAGAAATTTATACATCATTTTTAACGTAACATACCTTCAACAAGTTTGCAATCCTTCTTTATGGTAAAATACAGGCATGGCAATTCCTTTAGAAAATGAAGCGCGCTTGGATGCAATGCAGGAAGACCTTGATCAGATTAGGGTCAGCGCAATAGAATTAGCTAGTGTTGTGGTCCTTTTAGACCCTAAACCCCGAAGAGCAAGCCTACGTGGTAAGAAAATTGACCAAATTCTTAATCCCCCGGTTGCTAACACCACTGCTGACCCGCATTCACGTCTGTATTATTGTGAGATCATGTTTCAATAACCCATATGACAGAGTTTGATAAAGGGCAGCCACAGTTAACAATAATAGAAGGCGGATTAGAAAACTTACCAGAAATTATCTTCACAGTAGAAGAAGCTAACTTGCTTTCAGTTCTGCATGCCTTACGAGGAATAGATCCAGATTCTAATGATGTGCCTTTGCCCGTGCTACCTCCACCTTTAAATTTTAGTGCTTTATTACCACAACAGGAACTGCCTTCAAATATTGTAGCTTTCCCCAGGTTATTTTCTCCCAGACTAGAAGAATTTAGAA
Organism: uncultured Gammaproteobacteria bacterium; assembly: GCA_964523905.1. GTDB lineage: Bacteria > Patescibacteriota > Microgenomatia > Daviesbacterales > UBA10151 > CAZFYQ01. The sequence continues at coordinate 90,461 of CAZFYQ010000003.1, read as the reverse complement.
AATATCTTGAAGCAAATACCGTGGAGTTTGAGCCAGCAGAAGATTCTACTGATAACCTGACCTTTTTATTCCCTCCTGGTTTTATTCCTTTTGGAGTGTGATAAAATCCACCCATGGCAGATTTTAGAGAAAGAGAACTTACTTCTTTTAAACCTCGCCAGATAGAGCAAGCAATAAGGTGGGCCCATCAAAATGGTGTAACTTACCAAATGCGCCATGAAGGTTTAAACTTTAGACAAGCTTTTACTTATGCCTTGGAAACTGCCGCTATAGATGAACAAGGCAAACCTATGGATGAAAGGGGCAGGGAAAGACTGGGTCATGCCAGAGATGTATTCCATTCATTAGCTGTAGCCAGTGATGAACTAAGTGATGTGCATGGTGCTATTTCTGTTTGGTCCACCAGAGTAATTGGGTCAGTAGAAGTTAGATATCAAGTGGCCAATCGTTTTTCCAGCGCTAGAGATGCAATACAATACACGGAACGCCGCATTAAGCCCTAATTATTTTCTAAAAATCCCACCTGGGAGGTTATCCAGATAGGCAACCTAGGGATTATTCCAAAACTAAATGTTTTATTAAGCTTAATTCTCGCTGATAATCAGCTTGATCGAATACATACTCCTTATATTGTTTAGCATTCTTAAATAAACCTAGTATGAATTCAGTATCCACAACCTGGTCATTATTTTGTAGGTAATCTGGAAATGAGGACCAAGGGTAATTTTCAAGTTCATCCAGAGTTTTCACCACAAAACCGGTATGGGGATTTAAGTGAATATAGCGGGATACGTGCAAGAGCTGCTCGTCAGTTTCTATCCGCACGGCTTTAAATTGGTCCAGAAAAAGTGAACCATCTCTGGAGTGTTTTACATTAAAGTATCGCGTGTAACTATTTTGTAAATTGCTTAGAAATTTAGCAATTCCTTTGTCTCGCTCTTGTCTTACTAATAGATGAAAATGATTAGGCATTAAGCAATAACAAAAAATCTCAACTAATTTCTTGTTTTGGGCTAAAGCATCAAGAATTTCATTTTGCTTCTTTGTCTCAAGTCTTAGGAATTTTGATAAACTAACCGGTGGTTCAAAAAAATTGTAAAAACTGATGGTCTTTTGAGCCCTGTCTAATTCCCTTTTATTGGTAAAGGTGGGTCTTCTATCAATACCTCTGTTAAATACATGGTATGTCTCACCAGTAATTAGAGGAATCTTTCTTCCGGGCATAATATAACAATATTCAAATTTTCCCTAGGTGTCAACGTAGTCCACCTCCCAGGTTGATAGTTGCTATTAACAACAAATAATCTTTGCTATGCTAAAATAGCCTGATGCCAACTTCTTCAGAATATGAATTTCGGTTAAGAACTATGGAAAATGATATCCATGAACTTCAAAGACAGGCATTACATACAGCTGTGGATTTAAGGGTGGATTTACCCGAATTCACAAAAAAGCCAAGGTTAAATGTCTCTAAAACAGCTACTACTCCTTTATCTGAACAGTCTAATATAGTCCCTTTATTTCCATTAGAACTCCACCCAACTCATTAACTAAGCTCTTCTTTTCGGGTAAATTTCGCTGTATAATAACTAGATGCCAAATTTTAAGATTATTTCCGGATTTAAGCCAACTGGTGATCAGCCACAGGCTATTGAAAAGCTGGTTAAAGGGTTAAATAAAGGTGATGAACACCAGGTTTTGCTGGGAGTAACTGGTTCTGGTAAGACTTTTACCATGGCTAATGTGATCCAAGCTGTGCAGCGGCCGACTCTGATTATTTCCCACAATAAGACTCTGGCTGCACAACTTACTCAGGAATTTAAAATGTTCTTTCCGGATAATGCCGTGGAATATTTTGTTTCTTATTATGATTATTACCAGCCAGAAGCATATCTTCCTTCATCTGACACCTATATAGAAAAGGATGCCTCTATTAATGAAGAGATCGAAAAGCTGCGGCTTTCCACCACAGCTTCCTTATTAACCCGCAAGGATACAGTCGTAGTAGCGTCAGTTTCCGCAATTTATAACTTGGGTTCTCCAATTGAATATGGCCAGGCTATTTTAGAAGTAGGCCAGGGTATGAAAGCCACGTTTCAACAAATCATGAAAATTCTCCAGAAAATGTATTATGAAAGGAACGATATTGATTTCAAACGAGGTGCATATCGGGTCCGCGGTGAAACAATTGATATTTTTGCTTCATATTTAGACACGGGCTACAGATTACAGTTTCTAGGTGACAAGATTGAAAAAGTTGCTAAGCTAGACCCTTTAACCGGTAATACTGAGGATTTACAAGGTACTCAGGTAATTTATCCAGCCAAGCACTACATTACACCGGAACAAAGAATTGTGCCGGGAATAAAACAAATTGAAGAAGACTTAGCAGCTAGGTTAAAGGAACTGAAAAGCCAGGGTAAGCTGGTAGAAGCTCAAAGGTTGGAACAAAGAACTAATTTTGACTTAGAAATGATTCGTCAGTATGGTTATTGTAATGGCATTGAAAATTATTCCCGCTATTTTGATGGCCGTGAGCCTGGTTCTGCGCCATATTCTTTATTAAATTACTTTCCGAAAGATTATTTAGTAATTATTGATGAGTCTCACATTACTTTGCCACAAATTAGGGGGATGTATAACGGGGACCGGGCCCGCAAGGAAACCTTAATAGAATTTGGGTTTAGGCTGCCTTCTGCTTTGGATAACCGGCCGTTAAAGTTTGATGAATTTCAAAGACGGGTTCATCAGGCAATTTATACTTCTGCAACTCCGGATGAATATGAATTGAGCTTAGCTGGAAGCAATATTGCAGAGCAGTTAATTAGACCAACCGGGCTATTGGATCCGAAAGTTGATGTTCGTCCAACTCAAGGTCAGATTGCTGATTTACAGCTAGAGATTGAGAAACGAGTTAAACAAGGTGAACGGGTGCTGGTAACGACCCTAACCAAAAGAATGGCCGAGGATTTAACGGATTATCTAAAAGAAAAAGGCTTGAAAGTGCAATATCTACATTCTGATGTGGCTACCCTGGAAAGATCGGATATTTTAAATTCATTAAGACTGGGAGAATTTGATGTGTTGGTGGGAATTAATCTGCTTCGGGAGGGTTTGGATTTGCCGGAAGTATCTTTAGTGGCTATTATTGATGCGGATAAAGAAGGCTTTCTAAGATCCAGAACTTCCTTAGTACAGACCATGGGCCGGGCAGCCCGGCATGTACATGGTCATGTGATTATGTATGCAGATACAGTTACCAAATCCATGAAAGCAGCTATTGATGAGGTTACCAGACGACGCGAGTATCAGGAACAATATAATAAGGAACATCACATTACTCCTAAATCAATCATTAAGCCTTTGCGTGATCGCTTAATAGAACAATTGGAAGAGGTCCAGGAAAAATTAGGCAAAGACATTTTAAAACCGGAGGATATCCCGGCAGACGAACGTCAGAAAATGATAAAACTATTAGAAACCGAAATGAAAGAAGCCGCAGCAGTTTTAGACTTTGAAGAAGCCGCCAGAATCCGAGATCAGATTAAAGAATTAAGTATTTAGTCATTTGCTATAATAAAATTATGTTCAAATTTACTAAGTCCTCTTATAAGGCTTTTTCTTCGATTTTTTCTGGATTTTCAGCAGTTTTTCTAGCTTCCTTGATTCTACCTTTTTTTACAGGTTCCATTGTTAACAATAGTTGGTTTGTGATATCATTAGGTTTGTTACTAACTATTATGGCAGTATATTTTTCAGCTTTATTTGCTGAGAAAGGAAAACTATAAATTATGAATATCGATAACGCAACTAATGGAATTTTACTCTTTTATATTGCAGGTGGTGTGGTAATGATTTTGATCGTATTAGCTTACCTAGTTTCCCAAAAGAAATCCTAATTAGCACTTTATAAATACGGTTCATATGATTATTGATGGACTCTACATTTTTTATTTAATACTTGCAATTTTAGCCTTAGCAATTGCGATTGTGGCCTATGCTACTATGCGCTACGGCAGCAAGACACGTAAATAATCCTTAAAGTTTTCTAGCTGGTTTTAGAGTAATTCGTTGATCGCTATATTATAGACCGTTAGTTAATACAGGTTCTACAAATAAATTATTAAATCCTTTTGGGCTACCCTTACTTAGTTCACCTAACATTTCCCAGTTTGTAGAGGGTACTGGGTTTTTTAATGCTGGTAGTGAGGATCTTAAAAAGTCCATAGTTTCTAATACTTCAGATGATCGATGCAGCCTGGCAATATCTAAATAATCCAATCCATTTTCGGTGATTAGCTTGTATAGCATTACAGTACCTCCCATGATTTCTGGAATTCCAAAGTCAGGTACTATAAATTTACCATCAGTGAATGGTCGGTTTAAAAAGCCGCTTAGAGTTACAGCACTAGATTCCTCAATTTCTAGAAAAATTGTTTTAGGCTCCTTGCTGTCAGTTAATGTGCCTTCTACTTGAAAACCATTAGCTTGTTTTGTCTCGAATCGGCCATTCTCTAAATTAAGCATCTGGGAGATAGATTTAGTGATTAAATCTGAATGAATAAATTCATGAAGTAAGGCTACTCTAAATAATTCCATGGGTGTCCTTTTAATTTTAGTTACAGCATCTGCCTGTGGGCTAACCCATCGTATATCAACTAAGCTAGAGGAAAGGTAACCTTTATGTTGGATATTGGAATAAATTGGTCGATCAGGCTGGGCTATATCGGTCATCATCGGTACGGAATCAACATCACTTGCATCAACATGGGGCGAATTTGCCTTTACTACCAAACTTCTAAATTCCGCCTGCGTTACTAAATGGATTCTCGATGCAAGACTTGAAGCATTAATTTCTGAGCCTGTTGCCTGAGTATAATATTCTGCCACTAGTCGGCTATGTTCAGTAAGGGTTGCTATACTAGGGAGTTGAGTTTTAGACTGTTTATTTTCAAGTTCAGTAATAGTACTTACAATATCCTTCGGTGCTGTAATAGCAGTAGGGAATTTACTTCGAATGGGTTCAGATGAAGGAGTAGGACCACATGCACTTTCGATTCCACTAGCTACTATAAATAGCCCTCCAATTAAGCCCATGGCTTCGCGTCTTGTATATGTTGGTTGTCGGTCAGGTGACTGCATCTGTATATTATAGGACATTTAGCCTAGAAAATCAACTTTGGAGAAGCCGAAGAATCCGTGACCAAATTAAAGAATTAAGTCTTTAAAACTTTTCGAAAACCACCTGCTCTTTTTTATTATCAAAAAACAAATTAAACTTATTCCAAATATCAATTCTTCCTAGAAGAGGAAGGGTATTACTTTTAACAAAGTAACAGCGAACGGTGAATTTCTCTTGACCCATAGGGAAAAACGATTTTAGTAGACACTAATCTGATTATATCGCTCAATTGGTCCAAGGAAAAGATATTCACTGGGATTGAGTTTTTTCCTTTTAAGTTCTTTTTCCAGAACCTCGGAGGATTTACCAGAAGCTACTACTTTTCCTTCTTGCTTAGAAATGGCTACTAATTTACCTGGATATTTCTTTTGAATGGCTATATATGAAGCATTATTCATAATCCAATTATACCACGGTATAATTCTTTGAAGAAGCAGCCAGAATCAGAGATCAAATTAAAGAATTAACTAATTAATTTATCTTCCGATACCACGGCCGACGCTTACCCGAATAATTGCATATTGTAATGCCACCCAAGCTAGTCCTAATGCAGTTTCTGCGTAGTTTTCATGCTTTATGCCTTCATTTATTGCAATCATTCCGGGGATAGAAACTAACATGCTAGTTGCCAGTGCCGCAGCGGCAGTAATAGGTTCAGATTCTTTTATCGGATAAGCCGGTATTTGTTCCCATACCCTTCTTAGGGACTCACTCAGCGGAGATCCTTCAAATTTTCTTGCGGCATATTTTATTAATTCATTGCCTAGATTTGGTTCCCCATCATATCGTCTCATTGGCCAAATAATCTCATAGTTATATTTAGATGTCAAATTAGTCTAATAGGGTCTTCCATAATCTTGCTAAGTTGGTTATAATAGACTCTTCATTCTTCGGGAAAACTATGGCAGCAGATAAAATTATCATACGAGGGGCCAGACAACATAACCTCAAAAACATTGATTTGGAAATTCCAAAGGACAAATTAGTGGTGATTACTGGAATTTCCGGATCAGGCAAATCCTCCTTATCTTTTGATACTCTTTATGCAGAGGGCCAACGCCGTTATGTAGAATCCCTTTCAGCCTATGCCCGGCAGTTTTTGGGAGTAATGGACAAGCCTGATGTAGATAATATTGAAGGTTTATCACCGGCTATTTCTATTGATCAAAAATCCGCTTCCCATAATCCGCGTTCCACTGTGGGAACTACCACGGAAATTTATGACTATATGAGGTTGTTATTCGCCCGTGTTGGTCACCCACATTGTCCAATTTGTGGCCGGGAAATCACTCAAATGTCAGTGCAGCAGATAGTGGAACAGATTACAGGCAACAGGCAACAGGCAACAGGCAACGCAGGGAGAAGGATAATGATCTTAGCTCCGGTTGTCAAAGACCGTAAAGGTGAGTATTCATCAGTATTTGAGGACCTTCGAAAAAAAGGTTTCTCTAAGGTGCGCGTTGATGGGCAGGTTAGTGATTTAAGTGATGACTTAGTATTAATTAAAACCAACAAACATACTATTGATGCTGTGATTGACCGGCTGGTTTTGGATAAAAAGAGTACCAAAGATCCTAATATTATTTCCCGTTTAACTCAAAGTATTGAAACAGCCTTAAAATTAGGGGAGGGATCAGTAGTTGTGGCAGATGTAATGGACAAATCCCTGGAATTTCCCACCAATCCTAAAAAAATGGAGGATCATCTTTATTCCGAGCGTTTTGCTTGTCCGGTAGACAATATTTCCTTGCCGGAAATCGAACCGCGGACCTTTTCTTTTAATTCACCTCACGGGGCCTGTACCAAGTGTACTGGCTTGGGTACCTTGTTAAAAATAGATTCCAGTTTAGTGCTAAATCCAATCCTGTCGATTGCCGAAGGCGGAATCTTACCTTGGAGCAAACTGGGTAGCAGTGAAACCTGGTTTACCCGTTTAATTGAAGCTGTTGGTAAAGAATATGACTTTGATTTAAGTACCCGCCTGGGTCAGTTGTCAGAAAAAGCCCGACAGATTCTATTAAATGGGACTGGCGGTGAAGTATTTAAAGTACAAGGGCAAAATCGTTTTGGTCGTTGGACTCATTTTGACAGTAATTTTGAAGGTATTATTACGTATTTGGAGCGAAGATATAAAGAAACTGAATCGGATTTTGTTAAAGCCGAGATCGAAAAATACATGTTAACCGAGATTTGTCCCGAGTGTCATGGAGCCAGACTGAAACCGGAAGCGTTAGGAATAACAATAGATGGCTTAAATATCTCCGAGGTTACTACTCAGGCTATTAACGAGGCTTTGAATTGGTTTAGTAAACTGGATCCATTACTATCTGAAAGAGAAAAACAAATTGCTAAATCTATTTTGAAAGAGATAATCTCGCGTCTAAAGTTTTTGGTTGATGTTGGTTTGGATTATCTAACCATTGACCGGGCTTCCATGACTCTAGCTGGTGGTGAAGCTCAAAGAATCCGTTTAGCCTCTCAAATCGGCTCAGGTTTATCCGGAGTGCTCTATGTTTTGGATGAACCATCAATTGGCTTACATCAAAGGGATAACACTCGTTTGATTGAGACTCTAAAACGCCTGCGAGATTTAGGTAATACCGTAGTGGTTAATGAGCATGATTCAGAAACCATGGAAGCAGCTGATTTAATGGTAGAAATTGGACCAGGAGCAGGGGAACATGGCGGTAGAATTGTGGCCATTGGTACTCCTGATGAGATCAAAAAAAATCCTGATTCTTTAACCGGCCAATATCTATCTGGCAAAAGAACTGTCAAAATCTCTGAAGAACTGCAGCGGCCATACGTAGATATGGGCAAACTAACTTTAACCGGAGCTTCTGAGCACAATTTACAAAATGTCACAGTCACTTTTCCATTTGGACAGTTTGTAGCAGTAACCGGAGTATCTGGATCCGGTAAATCCACTTTAGTACATGATATTTTATACCGGGCTTTGGCTCAAAAAGTGTACGGTTCTAGGCAAAAACCCGGCCAGTTTAAGTCAATGGAAGGCGCTGACAAAATAGACAAAGTGATCTTGGTTGATCAGTCACCCATCGGACGTACCCCCAGGTCTAACCCAGCCACTTATACCGGCGCCTTCACTTTTATTAGGGAATTATTTGCTGCATCACCCGAGGCTAAAATCCGCGGATATGGTCCGGGTAGATTTAGTTTTAATGTTAAAGGAGGCCGCTGTGAAGTTTGTGAAGGAGAGGGTCAAATTAAAATAGAAATGCAGTTTTTGCCGGATGTTTATGTCACTTGTGAGGCTTGTGGTGGTAAACGCTATAACCGTGAAGCTTTAGACATTCATTTTAAGGATAAAAATATCTCAGAAGTGTTGGAAATGACTGTAGAAGAAGCCTTAAAATTCTTTGAAAATATCCCTAATATTAAAAACAAAATCCAGGTATTAAATGATGTTGGTTTGAGTTATATCCGCTTGGGTCAGCCGGCTCCGACTTTGTCAGGTGGGGAAGCCCAGAGGATTAAATTATCCAGTGAACTGTCCAAAAGACAAACCGGGCAAACCATTTATATCTTAGATGAACCAACCACTGGTTTGCACTTTGCAGACATTGAAAGACTACTGGCGATCCTTAGAAAACTAGTTAATTTTGGTAACACCGTCATTATTATTGAACATAACTTGGATGTAATTAAAAATACTGACTGGATTATTGATCTGGGTCCGGAAGGTGGTACTGGTGGCGGTCAAGTCATTGCCGAAGGCACTCCTGCCCAAGTTGCCAAAGTCAAAACCTCCCACACCGGCCACTACTTAGCCAAAATTATTTAGGCAATATCAACTAATTGGAGTTTAGGAGAAACTTTAATATCTGCACCGTCTTCTAACGAACCTAGTCTTTTTTCTACTTTTACAGCCATATCATTGAGAGTTTCAGTGTGATTATCTAACATTTCAGCCTGAAGATCTAGCTTTTCATTTATCGTTTTCAATCCAATATCGGGATTTTCAAGTGATCCTCTGATATTTTCTAACTCACTATCAATTCTAGCGGTATCATTTCTAATATTTTTTATTCCAACACTATTTTGTAGATAAGAAGACCTAAGATCAGATAAATCATGGTGAATTTTGGCTATTTCTCCATGTAATGGTTTGATTTTTGAATCTAAAAGTTGAGAAATTTGCTTGATAGTATCATCAGCCATAGTTTGATAATAATATTCAAAGTTTTAAATAACAAGACACATTATCTATATCAAACTAAATGCAATAAAATTTTGAGTTTGTTACAATATCTTCATGCGGATTTTGCATAAACTTCTCTCAGTATTCCTAGCCTTAGTTCTACTGATGCCTGTTGCCTACAGCCTGCTGCCTACATATGTATATGCTGCTGATACTTCAGCCCCCACTACCTCGCAATTTTCCACAGCCTATGATGTGGCCTATGATGTAGGTACTGATGGAGTAACTACAGTTACTGAAAAAGTTAATCTGCGTAATTTAACCTCCGAATACTATGCTTCTGAATTTAAATTAATTATTGGTGCCACTCAGATTTATGATTTAAAAGCCTCAGATGCAACTGGCCCAATGCCGGTTTCACAGCAGCAGACCGGGACTTCTACCACTCTTTCAGTTAAGTTTAATTCTCAGGTGGTGGGAAAAGATAAAATCTTACCCTGGACTTTGCAATTTAAATCCAAAGATTTTGCAGAACGTACTGGTAAAGTTTGGGAAGTGCGTGCTCCCAAGGTTTCTTCCGGTAATTTAGAAAGTTATAACCTGACTATTTCCGTGCCTACATCTTTTGGTGATCCCAGCTTGATTGCCCCAACTCCTAAAACCCAAACTGTCTCCGGGGACCGGATGTTTTTGACATTTTCTAAAGACCAACTGCAGCAATCCGGTGTCTCTGCTTCTTTTGGTACTTTTCAACTATTTGACTTTGACCTCACTTACCATTTAGAAAACACCAACCTGGTGCCAATTTTAACCAGCGTGGCACTTCCTCCGGACACTGCTTATCAGGATGTGATTACATCAAGAATCGAACCTAAGCCGGAAAATGTCACAGTAGATGATGACGGTAACTACTTGGCTTGGTATCGGCTGACCAGGGGAGAAAAATTAGATGTTAAGGTCAATGGTTCAGCCAAGCTTTATACCAATAGTAAAGTTAAAAATCCGGAGCTACCTGATAATTTAAGGCAAGCCTACACCAAAACCGATAAATACTGGGAAAAGGATAATCCGCAAATTCAGTCTAAATTAGCGGAAATCCTAGGAACAAATCCGCCCCAAAATCCCACTGAAAAAGCCCGTTTAATTTATCATTACGTGGTTAATACCTTAACTTATGATCCTGGTCGGATTAATGACAATATTGAACGTCTGGGAGCTGTGGCTATCTTAAACAATCCCACTCAAGCAGTTTGTATGGAGTTTACGGATTTATTTATTGCTTTGGCCCGTGCTGCTGGAATTCCCACCCGGGAGCTGGATGGTTTTGCCTATACTTCTAATCCGACGCTTCGTCCGTTGTCTTTTTCTAAAGATGTTTTACATGCTTGGCCGGAATATTGGGATGAGTCCAAAGGTTGGGTGATGGTTGATCCAACTTGGGAAAATACCACAGGAGGTGTGGATTATTTTAATAAACTGGACTTAAATCACTTTACCTTTGCCATTAAGGGTACATCTTCAGTGTCTCCGATTCCGGCTGGTTCCTATAAATATCCGGGTCAGGATACTCATGATGTTAAAGTTACTTTGTCTGATAATGATTTCTTAGGTAAGCCACAACTTAATGTGCAGATTGAAAATTCCAACCCAATATGGGCTGGTTTCCCGGGAAAAGTAACAGTTAAAATTTCCAATCTTGGTAATTCAGTTTATCCGCCGGATTCACTGAGCGTCGCTTCCTCTAAACTTCTGATTCTGGGGGGTGGGACTCAAAATCTAGGACCAGTAGCTCCTTTTGGCACGGCCAGCTTTGATTTTAATACCAGAACTACTTCTTTGTTTGATCGCTTTAATGATCAAATTGTGGTATCAGTAGGCTCACAAAAGTTTACTAAAGATGTCTCGATCCAGCCTTTCTTTATTTTCCAAACCGTGCCTTTAATCGCTATTGGCATTATTTCTTTAATGGGAGTCACATATTTGGTAATTTTAGGCGGCCTAATTTACCGCCGCCGCTTCAAAAAGACTATTGTAAAAAAATAATCCAGTGATATACTCGTAAATAATATGGCAGTCGGTGCACAAGTAGAAAGAACAACTCAAGCACTTTGGGGAAGAGTAAGAAATGCCCTTTCTCTAAAAGATTCTCCAGCAGAAACTACACCAATATCTCCAAAGTCCAAACCTGTATCCACATATGATTTTCTAAGCGCTCAATTGAACTATGTAGGCCTAAGAATGGGCGAGACTATAGTTGCTGGTATGGAGGTCGATGGTAAAAGAAATTTAATAATGAGTGATGTGCAGGGTGAATCTTTTGCTGATTCTATTTTAATCCCTTTTCCTAAACTCTATACAGCAACAGTGGGTAGGAATGATGAGCGTAAATTGCCTTGTTATGTTTCGGGCGTGGTTAGTCGTACTATATTTGATCACCTTAGAATGGAATTTGATCCAGAAATTGGTGTAGGTAGAAAAGATTGGCCTTATAGGGATAGTAGTTCTAGGTTACCCGAGGGTATTTTTCCATTTAGCAGAATTAAGAAAGCAACATTGTTTTATCAACCAACTGAAGATGAGGTTACAGAAGCCCTAGGCAAAAGAACTCCTCCTGGTCAAAAATACATAGAAGTCAAAAATGGAATATATGATCACCTGATCGAAGCAATGATAGATACTTACGACAAGCAGCTTCCGGTGAGTCCTCATTACGAAGCATATTGGAATGAGCCTACAGGCTTGTAAAAAAATAAAATCGCTGTATACTCTTCAGGTTATGAATGCAGAAGCAGGAAAACAGGCTAGTGAGGTTGCTCATCATTTTAATTTTGATAGTCGTTGGACATATATGCGGTTTTGGAAAATTAATGTTCCAATTTATCACCCTCGTATTGGAAGATATATTCCCAATGAAAATGAAGCCCAGCAAATAGAAGCATCCACTAAGAAAATCTGGGAACGACTTGCAGAGAAGCTATCAACTCAAGGTCAGAAATTCGACTCTGACAAAGTAAGAATTGGTTTAGGATCAAAGACTGAGGTGGAAATGTGGGCTGTGGCAAATATTACTGGAGCTCAAATCAGGGGTCCAATAGAGTTAGTTCCAAATGAGAGAGTGGATTGGAAGACTGGAAAAATCAAGGATCCCTACCAAGTCCCTCACTTTTTTAATGCCGCCAAATATAAAACCAGTTATCCTGGTAATTACCTATTAAAACCTGACCAGCTTACACAGTTGTATAATGAAATTGACGGTGCGTCTCTTTATCAGCTTCCAACTCCTAAGGAACAACAGGAACATTATCAGGAATCATTTACAAGCTAAATATGCTGCCAAGTTTCATTGTTCTTGACAAATATACTTTAAAGATATAAATTCCACTTAAATGTCAATACTTGAAGCAGCATCTGAAATAGCAAGAAACCAGGAAATTGACCATAAGTCTAGAGCATTTGCTGAAACATTTGAGTATAACAGGACAGTTCAGTCACAAGATAAGACTACACCGAAAGTCTGGCAAGCTCAAGCCAGTATGCTAGAGCAATTAGCTGGTTTTACAATAACGGCTAAGGTGCTTAGAGAGTTAAAAGTTGCTTTAATGGATCGTGAAGTAGCTCACTCTCAAAGATTAGCAGAGCATTCTGATCAAGAGCCCGTGAACCACCGTATTCCAATCTATCCAACTTCAGCCGAAGGATTGGTGGGAGATCCTAAAACTGGTATTTCTCCAACCTATCGTTGGCTGTTGCTTTGGGAACCTGATTATAAAACAGGTACAAATGGTAGTGATAACTTTATCGCTGCTGAGCTTAATGTACGGGGAGAAATTCTTATACAAGGAAAAATTAAGCGAGGAATTGATCGTGCCTTTTCTATACAAGATGAACAACTGGTTCTAGCAATGACTTATGTGCAACCTGGGGATTCTTCTCCGGCCAGAAAATGGCTTGTTGAAGGAAAACCTGCTTCCGGTCACGAAATACTGCGGTATAAAGAACAGCCAATGGCATTATTAACACACGAAAAGTTCTTCCACAGGGATCAACCTACCGCAAAGTAATTGCTAACTGGATTGTGACTTAAGTTTAATTTAAGTATAATTCTCCTTATGCTTCCAAAATTTATAGATAAGTCACAAGTTCCGCACAAACCCGGAGTTTATATTTATAAGGATCATGCTAACAAAGTAATTTATGTTGGTAAAGCTATTGATTTATATCACCGTGTTGCGTCATATTTTTCAGCTTCCCACTTGTCAAATGGGAACGTAAAGTTATTGACATTAGTGGAGCAGATTGCTGGTATAGAAACCATTATTGTGGAATCAGAGTTGGAAGCTTTAATTCTGGAAGCTAATCTAATTAAAAAGTATTGGCCAATTTTTAATGTCAGTTTAAAAGATGATAAATCCTACTTATATATATTAATCACTAAAGAAGATTTTCCAAGGGTGTTAACAGCCAGAAAAGCTGATTTAAAAACAGCTTTGAAATATTTTGGGCCTTTTCCTTCTGCTCAAACAGTCCGGTCAACTTTAAAATCCTTGCGCCGTGTTTTCCCTTGGTGCTCTCAGCCTCCAAGGCAACGCCTTGCGAAGCTAAAGCCTTGTTTTTACTATCACTTAGGTCAATGCCCGGGTCCTTGTGCAGGAGTAATTAATCAAAAAGATTATAAAAAAATCATTAACAGACTAGTTAAGTTTCTAAATGGAGATAAAGACAGTCTGGTTAAGGAATTAACCAAGGAAATGGTTGCGGCATCCAAAGATCAAGATTTTGAACAAGCCGGCAGGATTAAACAGACTTTATCAGGAGTTGAATATTTAACGCAGACTAATAGAACCGGCAGCTATTTAGAGAATCCCAATTTCCTGCAGGATCAATATCAAATTGGCCTGGAAGAGCTGCAAAAAGTTTTAAATTTGCCAACACTTCCGGAGCGGATTGAATGTTACGACATCTCTAATATCCAAGGTCATGAATCAACGGGTTCAATGGTAGTTTTAACCCATGGCGACATTGATAAATCACAATATCGTAAATTTAAGATTCATATTACTGGCAAGCCTAATGATTACGCTATGCATCAGGAAATGATGCGAAGAAGGCTAAATCACCCCGAATGGCCAATGCCTGATTTATTTATCATTGATGGGGGAGCTGGCCAAGTAAGTGCCATTCATCAAGTTTTTCAGGAGAGAAATGTTAGCGTTCCTATGTTTGGATTAGCCAAACGTTTTGAATGGTTGTATGCACCGGATGGTAGTGTTGTAAAACTTCCCAAACACTCTGAAGCCTTAAAAATGGTCACCAAAATCCGCGACGAAGCCCACAGATTTGCCATTACTTATCATCGCAAACTTCATCAGAAATCGGTCCTTGGTAAGTAATAATCATTCGATTTTGTCTCTCGCTGGCAACCACAGTAAAATTACCTTTTATGATAGTTAATCCATCTCCAACTATTTCTCGTTCGAGATTACTTAATCTTTTACTCCGAACATCCCCCTCTTCTTCTAAGCCTAGTTCTCTGTAACCTAAAATAGTTCCGTATAACTTATTTGTTAAATCCATTGTAGTTCCTAGGTGATCTTTCAAAGTTCCACGCTCCCCAGAATTCCCAAAGACCACCGATGCATTTGAAAAATCAGCATAAACCAGCCGCCTACTATCTGTTCTGTATTCTTGCCGCGGAGAAGATAAGAAAGCAGGCAAAAAGGCTATATAACCTGAATTTTGTTGATTAAAATTATAAAGCGCATTCAAACCACTGGAGCCTTTAAGATCAACAATCTGATTGCAACGTTTAACCCCGGATCCCACTACGTCAATACCTCCTTCGTATATAATGTCTCCATAATCCTCAAAATGAAATGCATCCAATTTTATATCCGCGTCTGCAATTTGTAGCATCCAAAATCGTGGATCATTATCCTCGAGTGTGGCTGCCCATTCAAGATATTGTGGATTACCCAATTTCCCCTCTAGCAATTCCAACTTCTCTAACAAAGGTAAGAAATCGAAATCCTCTTCATAATAGTGATCACTATACCACCGTCCTCCATTTACCAATTCATGACTATCATGTCCAATATAGTCAAATGATTTTTTAGAATTATGAAAATAGGCTTGATACCTATTTGGTAAAGGATGGCCATACATTCTAGCTTGACCTAGACTTAAATCGATGCCATCTCTATTATTTACTCCTCCTCCTAAACCCGGGACGATAGAGATAGTTGTATCCTCTCTTGCGGTTGAACTGTAACCAAATCCAGAATAATGTGGAGCAAATATGGATTTGCCACCTCCCACGTCGATAAGTACCTGTCCAACCACGGGTTGAATCATTACTGCCATACCCTCACCTGTAGCAGCATCTTTTCTAAAAGCTTTAGCGCTTTCGCTATAATAACTGCTTAATACATTCCCGATAGCATAACGCACTCTTAGTGCTGAGGCTGGAACAAATTCAGAGAAATAAATTCCGCTTCCTCTAGCGTCTCCCGCAGCAGAGGATCTAACAACAAGCGGGCGATTACCAAACTGTTCGACCACCTCTTGAAAAAGTCTACGTTGGTTATTATTAAACTTACCACCCCTAGCAATATCTATCATTGGTTCAAAAACATCCTGTGCGAGGACAATAGTAGGTGGGATAGAAAAACCGGCAGCAACAATTGCCTCTCTTTTTTGAAGCAACTGGTCTGCTTTATCACCAATAAACCCAGACCCAATTATCTCAATAGTATTTTCTGGTATAGCCATGTCTGGATTATATATAGTAATATTAAAATATTCAATGAAAACACTGCTTAGGGCATTTTTAATTAATGCGGTTTCGTTAACTGTTACTGCCAGGTTAGTACCCGGGTTTACTATTAATGGCGGATTTAAGAGTTTGGCGATTGGGGCGGCGGCTTTTATGTTAATTAATTGGCTGCTAGTACCGCTTTTGAAAGTATTGTTTTTACCTTTGAATTTGTTGACCGTAGGCCTGTTTGCCTGGTTAATTAATGTATTGGCTTTATATGCTCTGACCACACTGGTTACGGATTTTGCTTTGGTATCATATCGTTTCCCGGGAATTAATCTTAATGTAGTGTCAATTCCTTCAATGGATTTAACTGTTTTTTGGGTAGCCGTATTAGCCAGTTTATCAATTGGAGTAATCACCCATTTCCTGCAGTGGCTAGCCCACTGATTGTAGTGTATAATAACTCAAATGCGTGCTGTAATTTCTTTATTTCAAATAATCCTGGCGGTCTTACTGGTGGTAGTAATCCTGGTACAGCAAAAAGGGTCTGGTTTAGGCAATTCTTTTGGTGGCACTGAGGCCAGTTTTTATCGTACCAAAAGAGGAGCGGAAAAGTTTTTATTTTATGCCACTATTGTCATCTCTACCGTGTTAATCTTATCCTCGTTAATTGGCTTAGCTTTCTAAGTTTATGAAGAGTTTCCGTGCTTTAAAACTGTGGGTATTAATTGCTTTTGGCTACGTTAAGCGCGCCAAGCTGTGGTTTTTCCTGGGGTTTTTAACCGTGGCCTTGGTGATTTTTGCCCAAGTGGAATTTAGTCTGTTTTATAATCCTAACACCCTGACCATTGCCTTAATTGGTACTTATCAAGAGCATGATTTACCAGTGCAAGTAACCAATTTAATTTCTGACAGTTTGGTGAAGCCGGATGAAAATGGTCGTTTAAAGCCTAATTTAGCCTCTGGTTGGGAAGTTAACAATGATGCCACTATCTTTAAATTTAAATTAAAGTCCAATTTGAAATGGACTGACGGTTCAACTATTAAATCCACAGATTTGGATTTTGAAATCCCTAATGTGACAGTTTCCTATCCTAATGACCAAACTATTCAGTTTAATTTAAAAGAAGCTTATTCACCGTTTCCCTCCTTATTAATAAAACCAATTGTTAAAAAAGGTACCTTAATTGGCACCGGGCCTTACAAAATTACCAGAATTGAGAAATCCCGAATTTTTATTACCAAAATTGATTTGCAAGCTCCGCAAGGGCAATTACCAGCTTTGTCAGTGCGTTTTTACCCTAGTGAAAAAGTAGCTGTCACTGGATTTGATTTAGGAGAGGCCCAAGCTTTATTAGGTTTTAATAATTCCAAAGATTTTCCCTCTGGCTCTCATGTCTCCTTAATTTCTCAAACTGACTATACCAAACTAGTTAGTATTTTGTTCAATACCAAGGATGCTGCGCTGTCTAGCCGTTCCTTGCGTCAGGCCCTGGCTTATTCTGCCCCCAAGATTGCCGGGGAAAAAGAGGCTAATAATCCTTATCCACCCACTTTGTGGGCTTATGATCCGGATTCTAAAAAATATTTGGATAATATAGATGAAGCCAAGTCTGCCTTAGGTCGTGCCAAAGGTAATTTAACTGATGATCAGCTTAAGGAACAAATTATTTTAACGACTACCTCTAATTTGGAGGATGTTGGAAACCAGATTGTTAAAGACTGGGATAATCTGGGAATTAATGCCAAGATGAGGATTGAATCCGGAATTCCGCAAAATTTCCAGGCCATGCTAATTACTCAAAGCATTCCGGTTGACCCTGATCAATATGTACTGTGGCATGCCACTCAAACAGCTACTAATTTAACTAAATATGACTCTAAAAGAGCAGATAAGGATTTGGAAGATGGTCGAAAGGTCATTGCTGAAAAAGACCGCAAGGCCAACTATTTTGATTTACAAAAAGTGTTACTGGAGGATTCTCCGGCAGTATTTTTGTACTTTCCCAAGTATAACATTGCTTACTTAAGCAAAAAAGAAGCCTTACTCAAACAAGTGTTAGCCTTAGAGAATTAACTTCCGAACGTGAAGGCGTAAACTTTAGTTCCAGGTGTCTTGAAGTCTAAATGCAGTTTATGTTTGCCAACAGTTTGTAAATCAACCAGTGTATAAAGCTTGGATTCATTAATCATAATTTCATTAATCGGATTTCCATCTAAAGTTACTGCCACGGCATCAGCAGTAGTAGCTGGTGTCATCACCAGAAAAACTTTGGCTGCAGTAAAATCAAAATCTAAGCTAGCACCTGCTTTGGCCTGGGCATACTCTGGTTGAATATCCCAATTATTATTTAAAGTCTCTCCATTATCCTCAGTCTTACTGGATCCTAAATAGGTTTCTGGAGTTAATTGCTGGGTCGGGGTTTGATCCGGCATATTAACCAAACCGGCGCTGACACTGGCTGCTCCAGCTTCCTTTAACAAATCCTGAATCGCTTTTTCAGTTTGATCATATTCACCTTCACCAAAATGAGTATGCCTGATATTACCCTTAGCATCAATTAAATATTCCGCTGGCCAGTACTGGTTAGAATAAGATTGCCAAATGGCATAATTATTATCCTGTACCACCGGGTAATGAATATTATATTGTTTAATAGCAGCTAAAACATTGTCAGTATTCTTTTCAAATTCAAATTCTGGTGTATGTACACCAATTACCACAAAACCCTGAGTATGATATTTGTCATACCAACTGGTCACAAACGGTAAAGTACGGATACAGTTAATACAAGTATAAGTCCAGAAATCTACTAACACTACTTTACCGCGCAAGCTCTGAATGGTTAGCGGGGAAGGAGTGTTCAGCCATTTAGTGCCGCCAACAAAATCCGGTGCCGGACCATAATTGGGCTGGCTGGAATTACCGGTTAAACTTTTAATTTCTTTTTGCACCCCTGGCTGATTTTCCAAATTAGTCAAACCCTGAGTATAAGCCGGAAATAAATTCAGTAGATTGGTCTGAATCACTTTGTCATAGCCGGTATAAATAGCAATGGCTGTTAGAATCATTAACACCCCAAAAATCCGCTGAATTAAACCGGTATAGGGTGAGAGCCGGGAAGTACCAGTTAATAATTTTCGGCCCACTGTAGCAAAAATAAATAAAGGGATTCCAGTTCCTAACACATAGGCAAAAGTAACTAAAATTATCTCCAAATTAACAGCCCTGGTGGCTGCTAAAGTGGCAATAGAAGCTAAGATTGGCCCGGCACAAGGAGACCAAACTAGTCCTAATGAAAATCCGGTCACTAAGCCAGATACAAATCCGCTGCTAGGATTTGTGGAGGTAGGAGCAAACCGTCCGCTTAATCTACTGACCCAGCCTTCCAGCAGCTGTGATAGAGCCGGGATAATTAGAGTAAGTCCGAGAAATCCAATCACTATTACTGCAAATAGCCGCAAAACATTGGGGTCAAAAGGGATTATTTTAACTATATAAGAAATAGCTAGGGTAAATACTGCAAAACTGGCCATAATTCCCACGGTAATTCCTAAAGGTTTTTTGTGGCCTCCGCTGGCAGTGGAAGATAAAATAATAGGCAAAAGCGGCCAAATACAAGGAGCTAAAATAGTTACCAATCCGGAAATAAAAGCAAACAACAGTAAAACCAGCATATTCTTAGTTTATCATAAGCAAGCTTAAATATAACTTCTTTGCATTAGCTTGACACCTTTAAGGTGTACTCGTAAACTAAAGATAATGCCAGGAAGACTAGTTCCACTAGTAAGCGGTGAGATTTATCATATCTACAATAGAGGTAGTGAGAAACGTGATATCTTTACCCAACCTAGAGATTATCGCAGGTTTCAAAATACCTTCTATTACTATCAATACCAAGGACCAAAATCCCGATTGTCTAAGCTATCAAGAAATACATTTAGTTCCTTTATACCTCAACAGGATAAGAAACTGGTTGAAATTCTGGCTTATTGCTTAATGCCAAATCATTTCCATTTTCTGGTAAAACAACTAAAGGATGGCGGTATTTCACTTTTTTCAAGTCAGCTGGCTAACAGTTATACCAAATACTTCAATACTAAATACCGACGGGTAGGATCACTTTTTCAAGGCACATTTAAATCTGTTTTAATTGAGTCAGATGAGCAATTCGTCCATGTGTCCCGCTATATTCATTTAAATCCAATAGTGTCGGGAATGGTAAAAGAGCTGGAAGCTTATCCTTGGTCATCTTATGAGGAATATTTATCAGGTAACTCAAGGTATTGCGCCTTAGGTGAGGTTCTGGCTTTCTTCTCCTCGCCTGAGAGATATAAAGAATTCACAGAGGACCAAATAGCTTATGGTAGTGAATTAGAAATTATTAAACACCAATTAATAGATATAAACGACTAATTTTTACGCACTCACCTTTAAGGTGTCTGCCTAATGTTGAAAAGTGGGAGAGTGTATGTTAAATTCAAACTATTAAATAAATGAATGCGCAACAAATAGAAATAGGTCCGCTTCCTGAAAACCCAGACCAGGCAGGTTTTTTTGGACGGGAAGTTAATCCAGATGTCTTTAAAGCTACTACTAAGTTTAATAGGGCAATTCAAAATTTAGCAACATCAGATATTCAGCCAGTTGCAGAAAACGCAAAGCGTGCTATTACTTTATTAAGGGGAGGCATTTTTCAAATAAGACAGGGGGGATTTAGTGATCCAACTGTTTTCTCTCACTTCCAATACCTACATTGGCAAGATTTATATGGTATAGATTTGGATAAACCAAGAGGGGCACCAAATTCTTTCTATGCCACACTGACTTTGGGTACGGTAGATGATCCAGTTCAAATAGAGGCCGATTTAGTAAGAACGACTTCCTTACTAGCGCAATTTCCTAACAAAGGATTCCAAGGAAGATATCGTGATTTTTATACACGAGCATTTAATACTCAAGCAAAATGGTTAAATGCAAATGATATTTTAACTGTATCAAGTGACCCGCGTAACACTCCAAGAAATGAACTTTTAATAAAGTTTATTGGTCCAACAACTTACTTGGGTGATATGGGTTTTAAGGATTGGCAAAGGGCTATTGACGCTTTTGGGGGAGCTGAAGATAAAATGGCTGAGGATTATGCAGAAAATG
This sequence comes from uncultured Gammaproteobacteria bacterium, assembly GCA_964523905.1. Taxonomy (GTDB): domain Bacteria; phylum Patescibacteriota; class Microgenomatia; order Daviesbacterales; family UBA10151; genus CAZFYQ01. The sequence continues at coordinate 69,205 of CAZFYQ010000003.1, read as the reverse complement.
AACATCATCTTAAAGAGAATTTATGGACAGATCTAGAGGAGGGATCAAATCCCGGACAGGATTTAGTTTCAGTAGCAACTAGAGAATATCAAGAAGGAATGACTGAAATTGAACCATTATTAGATTACTTAAACGGTTTTGGCAAACTAAAGTTATTAAAAGATAGTACTGGTGATTTTATCAATGCAAGGGCTCGTTTAGTACCAGAGGTGGTAGCTCTAGCAATGGAGCAACCTTCTTTTAAAAAGGTTATTAGGAAAAATTCTACTAGAGCTTTCATGATAGCTAGCGGAGTAGTAGCTTGTTTGCTTGAAGAGTTAACAAGTCCCTATGTTCATGTAACTTCTCATTCTAGTAATTGACAAACCAGAACTATCTGCATAAGATAAAAATGTTCTTTCGGGGTCAGGTGAAAATCCTAATCGGTGGTACACTCCACGAGTCCGGCATTGCCGGACACGAACCGGCGAAACTCCGGTAGCGGCTGTAAAGTCAGAATGAAAGATTGAACGATGAAAAAATTAAAGGACTTTGGTCCGCTGTTTGTTATTATTGCAGCTCTTTTGTGGAGTCTTGATGGCCTGCTTCGGGTCAGCTTATACGCCTTACCTCCGGCAGTGGTAGTTTTCTACGAACATCTTCTGGGAATTATTGTACTACTATTCTTAGCTCCAAAATGGGTTAAAGACATTGGTAAGATGACCAAAAAGGAGTGGATTGCCATTGCGCTGGTAGCTTTATTTGCATCGGTTTTAGGTACTCTTTTTTATACTGCAGCTTTGGGTCAGATTAACTATATCCAATTTTCGGTTGTGGTTTTACTGCAACAATTGCAGCCTATTTGGACTATCTCAACTGCTGCTTTGTTATTAAGAGAAAAACTGACCAAAAACTTCTTACTTTGGGCTGTCGTGGCTTTAGTCTCTACCTACTTTATTACTTTTAAAGATTTAAGCGTTAATTTGCAAACTGGTGGAGGTACTGCCATTGCTGGTGGCTTGGCACTCCTTGCCGGGATGATGTGGGGATCTTCAACTGCAATTAGTAAATACGTGCTGAACAAAACTTCCTCATTAACTGTTACTGGCTTACGTTTTCTGCTGGCTCCAATTATGGCATTTGCCTTGATTGTGGGGTTACACCAAACCGCGGCTCTAACTACTTTGAACACAAATCAGTGGCTGGCTCTGCTAACAATTACCTTTTCTACTGGTATGGTGGCTTTGGCGATTTATTATTATGGCTTAAAGAAAATTCCGGCCCGTACCAGTACTATTTATGAATTAATTTGGCCGGCTTCAGCCATTTTCATTGGCTACTTTTATTTCCACCAGGGATTAACCCTGACTCAAATTTTGGGAGTAGTAGTACTGTTATTTTCCATGTACAAAGTCACAGCCTTTAAAAAATAATCTTGTCATCCTGAACGAAGTGAAGGATATAATTAAAAATTTTACCTTCCTAAATCTATTTTGCGGATGCGGATGTTTTTGGGGGTTACTTCAACTAGTTCGGTGTCATTAATATATTCAATAGCGTTTTCCAAGCTCATTAGTTTTGGTGTATTAAAGTGATCAGAAATTCCTTCACCGGATGAACGATGGTTGGTTTGCTGTTTTTCTTTACAAACATTAATACTAATATCATCTCCTCGGGAGCTGGAACCAATTACCTGACCCTTGTAAACCTCTGTAGCCGGACCAATAAACAAGTTTCCTCTGTCTTGAGCTCCTGTTAAAGCATACAGTTTAGTAGATCCGGTTTCATGAACCACCAAAGACCCTTGTTGTCTTTCATATTTACCACCAGGATCAACCCGATATTCAAAGAAGGAGGAATTTAATACCCCTAAGCCTTTGGTGTCAGTCACAAATTGGCTACGGTAACCAAAGAATTCTTTAGTAGCAATAATAAATTCCATGTAAGTAACATTACTTTCTGTGCTCATTTCTACCAAGGTACCGTGTCTAAGACCCATATTTTGCATTACTGTACCAGACAAGTTTTCCGGAACCTCAATCGCCACTTTTTCATAAGGAGTCATTAGTTTGCCGTTTTCAGTTTTTTCAATCACTTGTGGCTTACCAACTTGGAATTCATAACCTTCACGACGCAGTCTTTCAATCAAAATTGCCAAATGTAGCTCTCCACGGCCGGACACTTTCATTTCACCGGATGCACCATCTTCTACTGTTAAAGCCACATCAGCTTCTGCGGCTTTAAGTAAGCGGTCCCTAATTTGTCTGGCTGTTTTAAACTCACCCTCCCGTCCGGCAAATGGGGAAGTATTGACTCCAAAACTCATCCTAACAGTTGATTCTTCAATATCTAAAACAGGTAAAGCAATCGGGGTAATTGGATCAGCAATAGTTTCACCAATAGTAATATCCGGAATTCCTGACAAAGCAATAATGTCTCCGGCTTTGGCCTCAGTAATATCCACCCTATTTAACCCTTCAAAACCCATTAAAGAAGTTAACTTAAACTTTTTGACCAGGCCATCACGGTTGATGTGTGCCACGTCTTGTCCGGTTTTAACAGTGCCATTGTAAACTCGACCAGTGGCAATTCGGCCTTTAAAATTATCATACAAAGTATTGGTAATCAGGATTTGCAAAGGTGCTGTTTCATCAGAAGCCGGAGCTGGGATTTCTTTAACAATGGCATCAAATACTGGAGAAATATTAGTCATCTTTGACAAATCTGGTTCTAAACCAGCTTTGCCTTGTTTTCCAGAAGCATAAAGAGTGGGGAAGTAGGCTGTTTCCTCATCTGCACCCAGCTCGATAAATAGGTCAAACACTTTATTGAGGACATGGCTGATTCTGGCATCCGGTTTATCAATTTTATTAACCACCACAATAATTTTTAGCTTCATTTCCAAAGCTTTTTTCAAAACAAATCGGGTTTGTGGCATTGGACCTTCTTTAGCATCAATTAAAAGTAAGGCACCATCTGCCATTTTTAAGACTCTCTCCACTTCACCACCAAAATCAGCATGCCCCGGTGTATCAATGATATTAATTTTAGTGTCTTTCCAGTGAACAGAGGCATTCTTGGAGAAAATCGTAATGCCGCGTTCTTTTTCCAAGTCATTACTATCCATAATTAAATGGCTTTCATCAGTAAAACCTTTACCTAAATCAGTTGAAGATTGACGAAGCAAGGCATCTACCAAAGTAGTTTTACCGTGATCAACGTGAGCAATGATGGCGACGTTCCTTATATCCATATTAAAAAATCCCGCCTAAGCGGGATCGCTGGCAGGTAACGTATAATACCATTTTTACTCATAAATTGCTAGAATATACAAATTGGGTCGGTAGCTCAACGGTAGAGCAGTAGCCTCTTAAGTTATTGGTTCCGGGTTCGAATCCCGGCCGACCCACATCTAATTGGTTGTGAGTTCGCTCTTTTTCGAAGAAAAAGGGCATATTTTCTCACCCGGATCACAAATTTAAGATTTATCAAATAACATGGGTTTCTGTTCAATATGAGCCGTAAGATCCTTAATTTTCATAACAAATTCATTTATAGGTTGTGGTTCTTCTAAGCCTTGCCCAGTTAGAACGCTGTATAAGGTATTACTTATTTCCTCTCTAAGCTGGTCTGCATCAATACCGAATTTGTTTTCCCATTCATCAGGATTATCAAAATAGCCCACACAAATTGGTGATTTTAATTCCCCTAAAATACAACCATGGTTAATTCTATGGTATGGACAGCCAGTAGCTCCGGATCTCCCCCTGATTTCTCTATCTTTATCTTCGCGCGCAACAATTAACAGTCTACCAGCCTCATTATCTAAAATACCAAGCTCAGCAATTGCCTTATTTGTTACTACTGCACAACTTCCCACACCGTCTTGCCGCCAAAACTCTTGTTTTGTTCTAGAACTAGCTATTACAAACATTTGATCTAAATTTCCGGTTACTGTCTTGTACTGCTCTACAATATCTTGCGGTGTTCCTTCTTTCATAGGGTCATTATACAAGAAAGATTTACGTTGGGGGTAGGCTGGGGTAGGATGATTTGCCCCAGTGGGACATGATGTAGGAAAGGGATTTGTAATTAAAGGCCATTAGGATTATCAGGGTTATTATCAGAAATATTCTCCAAGCTAGCAGCAATTTTTTATTATTCTTAAGGATTGCTAAAGAGCCCAGGCCAAAAGTAGCTAACATAAACAAACGGTACTCCAAAATAGAAGGAGTAAACTGAGTCAGCTCATGTCCCCAGTACAAACTACTGGATGCTGGAAAAACAAAAAAAGTAATTAGTTCCACCAGCCCAGGGGCAATTAATAGTTGCCATAGCACTATCGCTGAACCTAAAGCCAAGAATGGGACTAAAGCCAAGTAATACCAGGAATAGTTAAATCCGCCCAGAAAAAGGATCAATATCAGGTGAGCCAGCGGTGCAATCATCCAAGTATTAGAAATTTTACCTTTATTTAAGGCTAAAATCATCCAGGATATAAAACCAAACACCCACCAGCCATCAAATGGAAAATCCTTCAGCCTGAGGGATGTAAACATGGTTAGGAAATTCAAAGCTCCCCAAAATTGTCTACTGCCATTAAAAATAATGATCTTAAAAAAGGTGTCAGCTGATAAATACATGCCCCAAACAATATATAGAACCACCGGCACTGCAAAAAATTTCAGGTAAGCATAGAAATCTTTTCTTTCCAGCTTCTGAAGTCTCATAATTATCAAAGAGCCGAGCATGAATCCTAATCCGGATTCCTTAACTAACACTGTTAAACCAGCAACCAAACCTGCCAGTCCCATTAACCACATTTTTTTAGCAGGATAGCGGAAACTAAGAAACAACAAGACCAGCTGTAACAGCGCAAAAGGAGCAATTACATTTTCCAAAAATGCTGGCCTGCTGGCAAAAAAATATGCCGGAGCAAAATTATAGATCGAAGTTGCCAACAAACCCACCCAAGGATTACCTGTAATTAGAAAAGCCAGAATAAAAAGTAATGCGCCAGTAATAATTGCCAAATACAAACTGACTTTGCGGGTTTGGAAAGTTGTAACATCACTAAAAGTTTTAGTCTGCGGAGTTACTGCCAAGCTATAAATTAAGCCTCCCAGCGGTGGATGATCAAAAAAAGGTGCCACCAGATCAATTTGGCTTAAGCCCATCCGGTCCCGGCTTTGGGTCTGCTTGGAAATATCAAAATCTAAAATAGCATAAAAAGGTGTTTTAAATTGATGAATATTGGCAAAATTTACTTGTTTGCCATCTAACTGAATATAAAAGTCTTTAATTCCTCCCACCTCACCACGTTTGTTAATATCACCACCATGATAAACCCCGCTATCTGACCAGCCAACAGGCACACCTGTTTGACGGATACTCATGCCTTCCCAGGTATAACTTAACTCATCTAAAATACCGCTATCAGGGGTGGTTGAATAAGCAATTGATCTTTTTTGATGTCCAATGATTAAAACTAAAATTGTCAGTATTAAAGCAGCAACTGTAAGAAATTTTTTGGAATATAAAATCTGCACTAAATTATTCTAGCATATGTGCCCCCGGCAGGAACTTTGCTTTGCAAAGCATTCCGATCATAATCGGGATGAACGAACCCTTGCTTGCACTGTGTGCCCCTGGAAGGAATTGCACCCTCGGCCTATTCGTCCGAAGCGAAGCGCTCTATCTACTGAGCTACAGGGGCGGACACCCTTATTCTAACAGATTACTTACCTAATTTTTCTTTTTCTCTCACCTATGTGCTTTATGATACCAGCATACTGAAAATCCATAAAGAAAGGAGGTAAAAAATGAATCAAGATCAAGACCAAACCAAAGAAGATCAAACTAATCAGGAACAGCCTGAACAGGATGAGTCCGGCCACTAAAGTTAGTGGTCGGTAAGGAGGTTTATCTTTAAAGAAAGGAGGTAAAAATAAATATGCCGAAGTTAAGAAAAGGTAAGAAAAGAAATCCAAGTATTAAAAAGGATCAGGACACTGAAATGTTTGAGTTTACTAGAGATGAGGTGTTACATCAGGATATTGCCAGGGGTGGTTGGAGAGGAACATCAGGCAGAGATATATGGGCAGATATTGTGATCGGAGTAGCTATTTGATACTTGACAGAGAATTAGTGACGGAATGATAAGGGTAGGCAAAGAAAGCTTACCCTTTTTCATTGGCAGTATTTAACAAAGCTAACCCCCCGTATAAACCGGCCTTATCTCCCAATGTCCCTTTAACAACCTGCGGGCCTTTCGGAAAAATAGTTAAATATTCTTGTAAATAATTTTGCACTGTTTCAATCGGCAGACTGTTAGAAACACTGCCTCCAAGTACGATGATATCCGGTGACCAATGAACTACGCTATTAGTCAGTCCCAGGGCCAGGAAATGAGCAATCTGGTCCCAAGTTTTTGGATCAGTAATCTCGATGCCTTTTAAACCATAAATTCTCTGTAGGTATAATCCGCCAACGTATGACTCCAAGTGGCCTTGACCGCCGCATTCACATTGGTTTCCATTAGGCACAATAATTTGATGTCCTGGCTCAAATCCTAAAGAATTCCGGTCAATTTTTTGATCAACGATTCTGGCTCCACCAACACCGGTGCTGATTGTAAAAAATGCCACAATATTATGATGCTGGCCAGCTCCATGGGTTGCTTCCCCCAAGCCTCCTAAATCAGCATCATTTTCCAGAAAAACCGGGCAGTTAAACATTTCCTGTAACTTCTGCTTTAGAGGCTGATTCACCCAATTACCAACGTGAGGGCTTTTCACCAGCATGGTTTTTTCAGGGTTCAGTGGCCCGGCAATTCCACCGGCAATACCCTGAATAATTTCTCCAGGAGCCAGTTCACCGGCAATTGCTCTAATCTGCTGTAATCCTTCTTCAAATCCTGAAGGAGTGGGAATAATCCGGGGTTCACCAACTTCATTGCCACTGGCCGTAGCAATTCTCATTTTCGTACCACCAATGTCAAATACAAGATACATCTCAATTTACAATTTACAATTTTCAGTTTACAATTACAAGCACTATGCAACAGATTGGTTTTATTGGCTTGGGACGGATGGGCAAAAATATTGCGCTTAATTTGCTGGAACACAATATTGAAGTAATTGCCTGGAACAGATCAGAAAAACCCAGGGAAGAATTAAGAGAAGAGGCCGATGTTTTATCAAATGGTTCAGAGAACTTAATAATTACAGAAACCACTGATCAATTAATAGAAAAGCTAGATACTCCCAGAATTATTTGGCTAATGGTTTCAGCAGAGGCAGTTGATGCGGTACTTACTGATTTAATCCCTAAACTATCTAAAGGTGACATTATCATTGATGGAGGTAACTCTTTTTACCAGGATAGTATTAAACGCGGCCAACAATTAGCTGAAAAAGGAATCCATTTTATGGATGTTGGCACCTCAGGCGGGGTAGAAGGAGCCAGAACCGGAGCCTGCTTAATGATTGGTGGTCCGAAAGAAGCTTATGGTATGGCCGAACCTTTTTTTAAAGCAGTTGCTGCGCCGAAAGCTTATGGATGGATGGGTAATTTAGGTGCCGGACATTTTGTCAAAATGGTACATAACGGAATTGAATATGGCATGATGGAAGCAATTGCCGAAGGTGCGGCAATATTGAAGTACTCTGACTTTAAATTAGACCTAAAAGAGGTGTTTAGAGTTTATAATAATGAATCAATAGTTGATTCACGTTTGGTGGATTGGACATTAAAAGAACTTCAGGAAGACCCAGAGCTAAAAACCATTTCTTCTGTTATTGGTTCCGGTGGGGGAGCTGGTAAAACCAAAGCAGAAGCAGACTGGACCATTGAAATTGCCCATGATAAAAAAGTACCGGTACCAGTGATAGAGGCCTCATTGGCAGTTAGACGGGCTTCTGATCAGGACAAAGAAGATTCTCCAGCTGGTTTTAGAAATAAGGTAGTAGCTGCTATGAGGTGGCAATTTGGTAGGCACCCGGTTAAAAAGATTACAGAGTAATTGTTAGGTTATCAGTGGCTATTTGAGATTCAGGGAAAATTTCCTGGGCCATGTTTTCAGCAATCTTTCTTTTCTCTAAGTCTGTATATACAGAAGCATCAAAATGGTTAAGTACTAGCTTTTTAACATTAGTATCTTTAGCCAACTGAGCAGCTTCTGTCGCATTTACATGACCCCACTCGGGATCGCCTTTATCTAAGCCGGAGCATTCATGGATAAGTAGATCGCAGTCTTTGGCTAAAGGAATAGAATTATCACAAATTCCGGTGTCTCCGGAGTAGGAAATAGTTTTACCTTCCAAAGTCACTCGAAAACCGTGGTCAGTATAGGCATGATGCATTTCAAACACCTCAACAGGAAAACCCACATCATTAATCCCTAAGTTTAACTCTTTTACCTGCCATGGTTTGGGGTTGCTAAATGGAGGATTCATTAAAATGTCATAGTCTTTTTTTCGATTCGGTCCCATATACACATTCATATTGACATTCATTACACTGGAATGTAATCCTGAAACATGATCCAGATGAAAATGGGAGATAAATAGACTAACTGGCTTATCTTCTTTAATATAATCAGCCAGTTTATAAATTCCATTACCGGCATCAAAGACAACATAGCCTTCCTTAGCATCGATTAAAACACTCGGTGTGTTACCTGTAGGAGTAGTATACCAGCCATTAGTGCCCAGAAAAGTTATTTTCATATACGACAGAAATCCATGGAAGGTTCCAGCCAGCTTCGACCATCTTTTTCTAGTAATTCATCAGCCTCTTTAGGACCCCATGATCCGGCCTTATATATAGTTGGTTTGCCTCTTTTAGCGACTAGTTTATCAATAAAAGCCCACTGAGCTTCCACTTCCTCGGCATCGTTAAAAAAGGTTTGGTCTCCTTGCATAGTATCAACTAATAATCGTTCATAAGGATCAGGAATATAGTGCTGATGAGGGTCCAGTTTGTAGCAAAATTGCATATACTCTGGTTCTAATTTAATTTCATGGCCGGGAACCTTAGTCAGAATTTTTAAAACAATGCCTTCATTAGGCTGTATCCGATAAATTAAAACATTAGGGTTATCTCCTGCGGCAACATTTTTTAACAGCCGGTTGATTGGGTTTTTAAATACAATGCTAATTTCAGTCACAGTTTGGTTTAATTTTTTGCCAGCACGGATATAAATTGGCACTCCTTTAAACCGCTCGTTATCAATATAAGTTTTCAAAGCATAGTAAGTATCAGTGGTTGATTTGGGATCAACATTAGGCTCTTTATCATAATCCTCATATTGCCCAAACACCACATCTTCTGGCTTTGCTACTAAGCTTTGTAGAATTTTTAAGCGTTCCCGGGTTACTGCTTCATTACTAAACTCAGCTGGTGCATCCATGGTGGCAAAAGCCAACATTTGCAGCTGGTGATTTTGACCAACATCTTTTAATGCACCGGTTTGGTCATAATAACCACCGCGTTTACCAATACCAAAGTCCTCAGATGCTGTGATTTGAATGTGATCAATATAGTCTTTATTAATTAACGGATCAAAAATGCCGTTAGAAAATCTAAAGGTGAGGATATTTTGTAAGGTTTCTTTGCCTAAGTAATGATCCAATCTGTAAATTTGATCCTCAGTAAAGTATTTTAGTAATAGTTGGTTTAACTCCTTTGCAGATTCCAAGTCATGTCCGATTGGTTTTTCAATCATTAGACGTACCCAACCATCATCCTGTTTATTTAAGCCACTTTTCTGTAAGCCTTCAAAAACTTTTGAATAGAGATCAGGATAAGTTGCCAAATAATAAATTCGATTATCACAGTGATAGCCCTTTTTATTTAGGTCTGCTAAATAATCTTTCAATCTAGGGTAGAAATTAGGATCATCAACCGTACCATCTAAATAATGAATTTTAGAACTTAACTTCTTAAATACCTCATCTTTGATCTCATGTTGGTGATGAATGTTACCTGATTTTAGAGTCTGATAAAAATAATCCTGAAATTCTTCTTTGGTCATTGGTTTTCTGGCAATGCCAAGGATAATCATTCCCTCTGGCAGTAAATCTTTCTCTGCCATGTCATATAGAACAGGGATTAATTTGATTTGTGCTAAGTTGCCGGTAATGCCGAAGATTATTAGAGCGTAAGAATCCATGCCTAAAACATACCACTTTTCCTACTGATTGTCACATGTTAATATAAGGAGGATGAATCCACTTGATCCCAAAGATGTATTAGGTTCCACTGGAATGTTTGCTGATCAATGTGAACAAATCTGGCAGCTGGCTAAAGAAACAGATTTTCCTGAGGAATTAAAGAATGCTAAAGATATTGTAGTTTGCGGCATGGGTGGTTCTGCTTATGGTGGCTACATTGTCTCTGCTTTATATAAAGATGAATTAAAAGTGCCTTTATATTCTAATAATGACTATCACTTGCCAGGATTTGCCAGTGAGGAAACTTTAGCTATTCTATCCAGTTATTCCGGCACCACTGAGGAAGTTTTATCCTGTCTTAAAGAGGCCCAGCAAAAAAATCTGCAGTTAACCGGAATTAGCGGGGGACAAAACTTACCAGGGCTTAAGTTTGAACCAAAGTTTAACCCTTCTGGACAACCAAGACTAGGAACAGGTTATATGGTCCTGGGAACTATTGCCTTGCTGAATAGGCTGGGCTATTTATCAGTTAGTGATGAAGAAGTCGCAACCGCAATTTCAGAACTAAAAAAGGCTTCAGAAGTAATTAAGCAACAAGCCAAAAGACTGGCTGACAAAATTAATGGGTCAATTCCGGTTTATTTTGCAGCCGAATTTCTAAACGGCAATGCTCACATTGTCAGAAACCAAACTAATGAAACAGCCAAAAGTTTCTCTGCATTCTCTGAGCTGTCTGAGCTGAACCATCATCTAATGGAAGGTTTGAAAAACCCTGCCGGTAAGAAACTTTTCATTTTATTTTTAAACTCTGATTTATATTCTGATAAATTAAAAAAACGGGTGGAACTAACTAAAGATGTGGTTGGTAAAAATAATGTCGAGTTTGATGAATATAAGCCATCTGGTTCTTCTAAATTATCCCAAGTCTTAAATGTCTTGTCTTTCGGAGGTTACTTAACTTATGAGTTAGCCATGCTCTATGGCCAAGACCCCAGTTTAATCCCGTGGGTAGATTATTTTAAAGAACAGTTGGAGAAGTAGATGAATCTTTTTGGTTTTTAATTTTTTCTGATTGGTCTTTAATCACAACTCGCAAAACCTCAAATTCCTTTAAAAATTGTTGAAGCGTGGGAATTTCTGCACCAAACCTTTGGATAACCTGATCATAAAGTTCTATTGGGTCAGTGACAACAACCAGCTCAGACTTTCTGTAATCAGGATTTTCATCCAATGCCTCTCGTCTTCTTTGAAAATACCTACCTTTAAGTATTTCTCTAGTGGCATTTTTGTAGCGCTTTCGCTCCATTGGAGAAAGCCTACCTAATTCCTCTTGATATTCTATAAACTCATTCTCTGTTTCAAAAGCACCTAATGAGCCCTCTGTATAAGTTAACAGAATTGGGTTAAATTCGACAAAAACTTGGTTTATTAAAAAGTCTATTTTCTTTAAAATACCAGTGCTGATTTGGTATGTTTCACCACGCTCAATATGAAAGCCTGGTATGTACCGCTCTAAAAGTACAGCAGTAGCTGCTTCCATCACGGAATCAAAATACTCTGTTTCCGTATAGGTTTTATTACTATTAGGTACCTCTGATGCAGCAACTCCTATAGCTCTCCTGCGTTCAATTGACAAACCATGAATACCTGCACCTTGGAGATAGGCGTTACGGCCCCCAATAAGTCTGTAGGGAACATTCGTCTCAGGATCGACCCCAAAGACCCCCTTGCCCATATCTCTAACAGTCCTGCCGCCCATCTGAGCATATTTTTTCTTTTCTTCATCAGATAAACCAAAAATACCTGTTCCTTCTTCCATGCTACGCATCGCCTGGGCTAATCCAATTGCCGCTTTTCTTTCCGGGGATAAAGTGAACATGCCTGATTGATTATCTCGTGACTTTGAACCGCCCTTATGTCCTGCTGCCATATGCTGCTCATGAGTTAAAGCATGAACTCCCATTCCCGCTTCAGCTGTAATGATTCCCCCAATTCTGCCGTATTTTTCTCTCTGCTCACGGGTTAATGCGTGAACGCCGGTGCCCAATTCATAAGATCTTTTGCCGTTTATAACCCCGGCATCGTGGGCGTATGTATTCCCTGTTAAAGGATTTATGTGGCTAACTCGACGTTTCCCCGTTTCGCGATTTCTCTTTGCACTAATTGCAAATCTCTGCCTTTTTATTGATTGCTCTCTGTATTTCCGATCCTCCGGAGTAAAAAACTCAGCCGCTAATTTACCAATTAATGACTTATGGGAGCCAAGAATATCTCCTAACTGGGCATTTGTGGATAGTTCGTAGCTTGGATCTTCCCTATGTAGTCTTATCTGCTCACTCATTAATTGAACCATTGCTTCAATGTCGATCTGTGGCGGTCTCTTAGATATTTTAGTGGCATCGGTCTTGCTTATTCTGGGTAGTCCTAACCTATCAAACATTCTACCCAGAGTATTACCTGCAATACCTAAATCCCTCCCGATAACGTTTAAGGATGTTCCCAAATTATGGCGAAGAAAAAGATAATCCATGGCAGTCATCGCTGGAGGAGCATCAGAAGGTAAGCCCGCCTCTATTTTTTCAATTACCTCCAGTTCTTGGCTGGAAAGAGTCTTTCTAAATGCGGATTCTATCTTGTCCCTTGTTTGACCAAGGTGAGCTTGTAAATCAGGTTTAATTGGAAGCATCCTACCATTTAAGCTGAATGCATATGGATAACCGACTGCTTCAGACTGTGTTTCTGTCATCTCTATAGTATAGCTTATTTTAACTATAGGATCAAGATTAGTTCCTAAAATTATCCCTCAAAAGGATTGCCGACTTTGGAAGCTTTGACTGGATGATCAATATCAATGCCCATTTCTACGCCGATGTTTCTAAGCAAGGCCCAACCACCAGCTAACAGGCAATAATTACGGAAAGTATCATTAATTTGAATTTCCAAGCCGGGAATTAATAAATCCTGGTCGACTCCAATTAAAGTAGTTTTGGTTTTATCAACGAATTTTTGAAAATCTGACAAATACTCCTTGAAATAGTTGGGTTCTATAAGTATTACGCAGCCATTATCAATACCTTCCTCCGGTCCATGCACCGTGTGGGTGTCGGCAAAGAATATGGCCATTTTACGTGCTATTTCATAAGACTTTAGAGCAATTTCCTCAGCAACACCATTATCCAAACCAGCTACATAGTATAGATTTTCTTTAACTAACTGCTCAAGTAGTTTCGCATCCAATTTAGCATTAACATTGCTTTCTAAGATCTCAGCAGTTTTATCCAGTTCTTGTTTTAGAAAATCAAAGTCAACATCTTTGCCTTGGTTTTTCGCCAAGTGAAAGATTAGTGAATCATATACCAATCCCTGTTCAATCACGGATTTAGTTGCGGCTACGCCTTGTTCAAAACCACAGGTTAGAATAATCTTTTCATCTGCTCTTTGAGCCAGGATAGAATCAGCTACAGCAGTGACAGCAATACATTTAGCTCCATGTTTTTGTGCATAATCCAATAAAAGAATTACTTCTTTGGTTTTACCAGAATTACTACATAAAAATACGTAGGTGTTAGAAAAATCTTCGTATTGAAATAAATCTGAGGCAAAGAACGCTTCAACCTTATTACTGATGCCTAGTTTTAAGGCCCGATTTTTGGCTTGTTTTCCGGGAAAAATTAAGCTACTACCCATTCCGGCGAAGATAATATTAGATTGGCCAATTTTTTCTGCAATATCTTTAGTAATAGCGAAGTCGAAGTTTAGACAAACTTGCTTAGCTTCCAGCATTTCCTGTTCAGTATGAGACAAATTCATACTCTTATTATATACCTTTGGTATAATCAAACAATGTTTAAAGCAGTGATTTTTGATATGGATGGACTAATGGTGGATTCCGAGCCAATTCATCAGCAGGCTTTTGATCAGGTGTTTCAAAAATACGGCAAACAATTCACTGAAGAAGATAACATAAAGTTGTATCTTGGTAAAACAGACATGGATTGCGCTGTAGACATGGTCACCCGTTACCAGCTACCCATAACTGCTGAGGAATTATTTGATCAAAAGCAAGTTATTACCAGACAACTTCTAGATAAAATTCTCCCTCGTCCTGGTTTAATGGATCTATTAAATGATTTAAGGCGAGTAGGTATCAAAATGGCCATTGCTTCCAGTTCTCAGATTGCCACTATTAATATTATTGTCAAGGCCTTAGAGGTTGGCGATTTTTTTGATGCGTTGTATTCTGCAGAAAATGTTAAGAGAGGAAAACCCGCTCCAGATGTCTATTTACTAACTGCTAAAGCAATCAGCGTGGACCCCAATGATTGTTTAGTGCTGGAAGATTCACCGATTGGGGTGGCAGCAGCTGTAGCAGCAGGTATGACTGTATTTGCTATACCTGGTAAAGAAACTATGGACGGGGATTTTAGCCAGGCAGATAAAGTATTAAACAATTTAGGCGGAGTATTCCAATTTATTTAGCCTGACACCTCTCAGGTGTAAACGTAAATTATTCATAACGAAGAGCTGTAATTGGATCCAATCTGGATGCTCGAATAGCCGGCGCTACGCCAAAGATCACTCCCACTAACATTGAGAATCCAAATGATAAAGCCACTGACCATAGCGGTACTGTGGTGGTAAAGAAGATCCCAATAATAAGAGATATTCCAAATCCAATGGCAATTCCTAAGATCCCTCCAAAGCCAGACAAGGTTAAAGCCTCAATTAAAAATTGATTACGGATATTGCCCGGGGTGGCACCAATGGCTTTGCGCAGGCCAATTTCTCTGGTTCTTTCTGTGACAGATACTAGCATGATATTCATGATGCCAATTCCACCAACCAGAAGAGAAATAGCTGCTATGCCTCCCAAAGCAGCTGTTAAGACCCCGGTAATTTGAGAAATAGTTGATAAGGCTTGTTCCTGAGACTGCACTGTAAAATCATCTTCAGACAAACGTTTTAACAAGATGTTGGTGGCTTTTTTCTGTACGGTTTTGACATTAGCGGAATCATTAGCCGAAATATATATAGTATTTAGATTATTTAAACCAAATTGCCTTTGAATTGCCAGAAAAGGGGAGTAAATTGAATTATCCTGATCAATTCCAAATAAAGAGCCCCGTTTATCTAACACCCCGATGACAGTGTATTTAACTCCTCCCACATCAATTACTTTGCCAACAGTTGAGGAAGTGCCAAATAAATTGGTTTTAACTGTTTGACCAATTACTGCTACTCTTCTGGCGGAAACCGCATCCGATTCTTTAAAAAATCGGCCTTCTGTTAATTTTAAGGAGCTGATAACTTTAGGATAAGTTGCATCAACTCCAAAAACCGCGGTGTTTTTGTCATTTTTATTACTATATTTTAAAGTAGTAGTTCGTTGAATAGCTGCAGATACAACGGCCTGCCCGGTTAATCTAGCAGCCAAAGTATTGGCATCAGAATAAACCAGCTTATTAGCCTGTACTCCGCCTGGTGACCTGGCTCCGCCCACTCTGCCGGGAATTACAAATAATAAATTTGATCCCAATCCCTGTATTTGTCCAGTAATAAAGGTTTGCAAACCGGTGACCAAAGAGATTAATAAAATCACTGACATGACCCCGATGACAATTCCCAGAACTGTTAAACTGGAACGTAATTTATTAGCCCAAATTGCCACCATTGCCAATTTTAAAGTCTCCATTATTTAACAATTTCTCCGTCTTTTATTCGAATTACCCGTTTGGCATTTTTGGCAATATCATCTTCATGAGTTATCATAATAATAGTTTTACCCTCATTATTTAATTTATGAAAAATCTTCATAATCTCTACACCCGACTTAGAATCCAAGTTTCCAGTTGGCTCATCAGCTAGGATTAGCTCGGGATCAGTTACTAAGGCTCTAGCAATGGCAACTCTTTGTTGTTGACCGCCGGATAATTGATTGGGATGGGAGCCTAATTTATCACCTAAACCGACTATTTCTAAAGCTTGCTTGGCCCTTAATCTTCTTTCGCTGGCTGAAACTTTAGCATAAATTAAAGGTAGCGCCACATTATCTAAAGCCGAGGTTCTGGATAAAAGATTAAATGACTGAAACACAAAACCAATCTTTTTATTTCTAATTCCGGCTAATTTATTCTCTCGCAAGTGCGAAGCGTCCTCGCCGTCTAGTTCATAATGTCCAGTGGTCGGGTGATCCAGCAGTCCGATAATATTCATTAAAGTAGATTTTCCAGAACCGGAAGCACCAATAATAGCCACAAATTCTCCTTTTTTAACAGCGAAATTAATATCCTTTAATGCTTGAAAAGAGACTTCTCCTGAGGAGTAAATTTTATTGATCTTGGAGAGCTTAACTACATCCATGGTTAATTTAACTTGGCGCCTACAGCCGGAGGATTAAGTACCACTTTTTCTCCCTCACTTAAACCGGATTTGATTTCAATATCTGTATCAGAGGAGATTCCTACTTCCACCTTCTTTGCTACCAGTATTTTACCTTGCTGCATTACTATAGTGTTATCCTCACGCAAGGCTTCTTGAGGCACAGTCAAAACATGATTAACACTGGCATAAATGATTGAACCCTGACCGCTTAGTCCATTTACAAAAGTTAAATCATGTTGGGTTAAAATAATCCGCACAGTGACCACAGTGGCTCCGGAAGAAGTGGTTTTGGTAGTTGGCAGTACCTTGGAAACCAGACCTTTAAATACTTGGTTAGGATAGGAGTCTAAAGTGACCTCTGCTTGCTGTCCTACTTTGACTTTACCAATATCAGCCTCATCAACATCAGTGTCGAAATAAATTTCTGAGGTATCAACAATTTCAGCAATTATATCTGAGGTCACTACTTGACCGGCCACTGGTTTTGCCTGGGTCACTAGACCATCAATCGGGGACACAATCACCGCATCCTGAAAAGCCCTTTGAGCTGCTTTAACATTATCAAATGCATTATCTCTGGCTACCTGAGCAGTGGTCCGTTCCTGTTTTTGGGTGAAGGTTTCATCACTGGAATGGTCTTTGACATTATCCAAGACCTGATCCACAATAGCCTGTTTATCCCGTAAACTATTTTGGGCTTGCTGCAGCGTAATATTTAAATCCTGGGTATCTAAACCGGCAATAACTTCGCCTTTAGTTACTACGTCTCCGGCTTTGACATTAAGATAGCCCAGCTTGCCGGAAGATTTGAATCTAAGATCAGCAGTTTCTTTACCGGTTAAAGAACCTGATCCGGAAACATTAGCAGTCAGGTTTTGTATTTTAACAGCCGCGAATTGATACACGGGTGGTTTACTGGAACGCCTAATGAAAAAGAAGATTGTACCGAGAATTAAAAGCAGTATTATCCCGATAATAATTCTTTTCCTGTTAATTAGAAACCTAAATCTCATCTACTTATCTTAACATGTGTGATTAACGCCTCACAAATAACACGGCATTAGGGATATTACGACCTGGACCTACTTTGTAACCACCGGACCAGAGGGCACTTGAACCACCTTCATCAAGGTTTAAGGCCTCACCCATGCCAAGTGCATGAAGGACTTTAGCTGCTTCTCCCATGGTGGCTCCGTGGATTACTCCAATATAAACAATGTTTCCTTTAGCTGCAATGAAATTGCGATTGCCTTTGGCACCGAATTTCGGTTCATTAGGAGATTCGGTAAAATTAATATTCCCTCCGGAAACCAGCAAGGGGTAATTGGCGATCACTCCGTCAACTCCGGTATCCCGTCCCCATTGCAAAGACTGGGACACAAATCTGGCTGAACCAGGGGAAAAGATTGCCGCCGGAATCGTAGAATAAACATTATTATCTGAATTAAAATAGTGCTTTTTAAAGTTCATTAAAAGCGTATCAAATGAACCAGTTTTACCAGCACAAGAAGGATATTCAGCCGGACAGAAAAAAGAACCGTTAATACCGGCATAGGCTCCGTTTCTGGATACATAATCAGCTAAAGGCAGAACAGGGCAATTATTGGAACAATCAGAATCCGAGGCAGTATCAATCACTATTTTTGTGGAATTCATATCAGCGGCAATAATATCCACATTATAATTTTGCCCGTCAGCAGCCACTGATTGGTATGAGTAACCTGATCCAGGAGGAGTATTGCTTTGGGTGGCAGCTGTCGGTGAACTGGCTACAGATACAGCTGCTTTTGGTGTTAGCTCCACAATCTTATTATTTAGATCTGCCAAAGCAGCAGAGGCAGAAGCATAATTTTTGTCTGATAAGTATTTAACAATTTGGGCATATAAAACATCCAGTTTGGAAGTATCTAGTTTTTGGGCTTTTAAATCTGTCAGTTTTTCATAAGCAGAAATTGAGTCTGTATAGGTTTTCTTAATTGAATCCATTTCCTTTTTCTGGGCTTCGTTAATTTTAAATTCATCTCGCTTCTCAAGATCTTGGACCTTTTTATTGCTTTGGTTTAAATTAACAATCAGTTGATTTTTTTGATCTTGGATCTGATGATAGGCCTGATACATCCAGGCGCCACTGGAACCGGCAATCAGGATCACAGCAATAGTTACTGGTAGTAGTACCTTAGAAGAAAGCTGGGGGATTTTTATCTTAGGCAGTTTCATGGTTCGTACTGATTATATTAATAATCTTATCAACAGTTTCATCTAATTTTCCAGGGGTATTTTCAATAACATAGTCATACTTATCTTTATATTCTTGCCAAATCATTTCATCATCTTTCATTCTGCCTTCAATTTCCGCAGCAGGTAAACGGCGACCTTGAAGTCGCTTAAGTATGGTTTCCTGATCTGTGGTGATATATAAAACTACTAAATTACTTAATAACTTTTCAGCATCAGTGGGATCAAAGGCCCGTTTAATAAAATCTCTGGTTTCACCGGCTCGGGAAGGATCTATTCGCCAAATACAATCTTCAGTTAGTGCAGCAGCCAGCTCCTTTTTTTCAGTGCCATATAAATTAGTGCCGTATTCAACCCATTCTACAAAATCACCAGTCTCAACTTTGGCTTTAAATTCAGCGCGGGAATAAAAATGGTAGTCAACATCCTTTTTCTCACCTGGTCTGATCACCCGTGAGGTGGAAGTAATAATGCGATGTAAATTAGGATATTTTTGACGAAGTTTACTTTGGATAGTGTCTTTGCCTGAGGCAGTTTTACCTGTCAGTACAATAAGAAGAGACTTTGTCACTTAATTATTATGAGTAATTTGAGTTAATCTTTCAAGGGAAAAATCACGGTAGATAATTTTACGGTGTTCTTTAGGCAAACTTAAACCTTGGATAATTCCACCCAAAAGCATTCCCTTAGTAAAAAGCAGATCTAAAATTCCGATGGAAGTAAATAAAGAGATGATCAAAAGAATGGAAAAGCTTACCCAATGATGAAAATGGATCACTCTGCCAAACAAATTGATTCTTAAAACAGGGAAGACTTGCACTCTTTTTACTTTGATATTAGGCATCTTTCGACGAATCCTAGCATTAGGATGAGTGGTAGCGCGAAGAGTCAGATAACCCAAGGCTGTGGCAGGTACTAGTGACAAAAGTTCCATAATTTATATCCTTAACTATATACATAAAGTTACCTAAAATGCAAATTAAAGAGATGCCCTATTCTAACAGAATCCAACCTAAATAGCAAACTATGGGGTTATCTTGTAATACTTAAATAGCTGTGTTTATTCTGCTCAGGAAAAAGACGGGGACTAAAGTAACAACTGCAAATATTGCTGACAGATAGAAAACAGATGGAATACCAGCCTTCTCTGCAACAATGCCCATAATAAGTATAGTTAAAGTTGAAGCTATGGCTATGAAGAATTCAGATAAAGAATAAATTTTATCGTAATGTTTTTTATGGGCAATCTGTGAAATAATAGTTTGTATTACGGGAATTGTACCCCTGGTAAATACTCCTAAAAGTAAGCATACAACTAGTAAAGCAAAGAATTGATTTGTAATAGTTAGAAGAACTAAACAAACAGCCATTAGGCACTCGGATACGCTAAAAACCTTAATATTACCAACCTTGTCAACACCTCTTCCCAGTATAAATTTCCCCAATAGACTTCCAGCAAAGAAAAAACCGGTAACAATAGCATATTGAGGCACTGTAATACCCTTGGAAAAGATTAAAAAAGGAAGAAATAAAAAAACAGGACTTGAGGCAAAGGAATCCAACATCGCAGCAGCAAAAGTCAAAAATAGTTTTTTATCTTTTAGTAATATTAGACTTTGCTTTATAAAATCAGCGTGTGTTTCCCTTTTTTCTGGCAATATCTCCTGTTTGTGACTAAGCTGATAAATAGTTAGTGCTATAAATAATAAAAATCCCAAAGCAGCTATTAAAATTAAGGCTATTCTCCAATTAAATAAAGAAACTACCAACACAGCCAAAGGGGGAATGACAATCCTGCCTACATCACCTAACGCCGTAAAATCACCCATTTTTTTACCAAGATTTGACGAATGGGATTTTTTGGCAATAAAGGAAAAACTGACGGGATGAAACATCCCAAATCCCATTGAGCCTAGATAAAATCCTGCTGCCACAAAGAAAATGTTTGGGGAAAAAGCGGTGGCTAGAGAGCCTAATGAATATACTAAAAGTAAGACAATTAGGAGTTTAATTTGACCGAATTTAGCTGCAAAAAAGCCAGCAGGAAGTGCTAGGATAGTTTGGAATAAAGAATTACTGGAACCTAAAAACCCTACACTAGATAAATTAATAGACAGATCTTTGGCAATAAATGGCAGTAGGGTAGGAAAGGTAGTTCTAACTCCATCATTTAAAAAATGTAAAATAGTTAATTCCCAAAATTCCATTTTATAAGTATATCAAAGTTTATATTTAGTGAGGGTGAGCTTTACTATTAGTAGATTGAATTAATATTCCTATGACAATTAGCACTAAACCTACTATTGAAGCCAATGTAATTTTTTCCCCAACAAGAAAATAAATAAAGACTAGAGAGGCAAATGGTGTTAGGAAGATCAAATTTGCCATTTTGGCCGTATCACCCAGCTTTAGGGCCAGAAACCAAGTAGCAAAGGCAATGCCACTGCAAAATACACCCAGATAGAGTAGTCCTGCAGTTTGAATTCCGGAAATGCTAGGAATAGATGAGGTAAAGAGAATTAATATAAAAGTATAGATACTGGCAAAGAGGTAATAAAACATTGTGCTAGTAAATTCCTCATAATGTAATTTCTTAATCAAGGTTGAAAAAAGTCCATAAACAACTGCTGCTGCCAAGGCAAGTACAACTCCTTGCATGTTTGTCAATCTAAATCCCAGGAAATTCCCCTGAGTTATTACTACTCCCACCCCGGTAAAAGAAATCAGTAAGGCAATTACTTTTTTCATTGTTAATTTATCCTTTAATACAGGGACAGCAAATAAAACAACCATGATTGGCCATAAGTAATTGATAATAAATCCTTCTTGCGCTGGTAACAAAGCTAGGCCGCCATAGAAGAAGTATAGATAAAGGAATACGCCCAAAAACCCCATTAATGCAAAGGTACCGAAATCCTTTAGCTTATAGCTTCGAATTATGCCCATCTTGTTAGTAAATAGGCAAATAATAAACAGGCCAATGAAGGCAAAAATACATGAATAAAATTCTACAGATACATTAGAAAGATTATTAAGTAAAAGTTTACCAACTGCTCCCGAAGATCCCCAAAGGACGATAGATACAAACGCAACTAAATATGCTTTCATTACACTAATATATTCCAATTTAGAAGAATATGGAAGCGAGTTGACAGTGAATGATCCTGCTACTACTATAGGTTGAATTTAAGTACTTGTTGAAGTATAATAGTGAACATGGAATTTCGCTTGCCCGCACGTATCTCAGAAGCAATAGAGGAGCCCCTGATTGATTACCATAATAGATTGGAACAAAAAACACAGGCTAATTTTGAATTTAGTCCTCTTACTGATCTGCAATGGCGTACTATGCGTTTCTTAATTAACCATTTAGATGAACGTACTGACAGAAGGGTTGATCGGGTTTTAACAAGTCCTTTTAGATATAATCCTTGCAAAACATTTTATCCTTTACATCTAATCGAAACAGAACATACTTATGATTACTCCGATCCCAACACAGGTCTTACAATTAAGAGTGGGGACTATTACTTAAGAATTCACTTATCTCCGCTGGATCCCGATGTTTCCTTTCATACCCAAGTAAGGGAGTCACTACAGGATGTAGCCATGTATGTTGAAGAATTCCGTGATCGTTTACCTTCAGATAGATTAGTAGGTTTGACTTTTGATAAATTAGCAGCAGTATCAAAACGATTTGGTTTTACGGTTGCCGAAACACCTATTCCTGTTAACATCGCAGCCAAATATGATGCGTTTACCAAAAGAGTATTTAACAATATGCCGAAGGAATTTCCCATCCGGGATTTTTTGAATGCAAGGTTCTGTTTTATGACATTTGATGATCTTTTAGAACGATACCTTGTATAGATTTGCTATTAATCAGTAAGTGTGTTACACTGCTAGCAGTTGATTTAAGAATCATAAGCTACAGATCTTTTTTTCCTCACGGACTAACTTTTCAAGTAGCTCCGACTTCCGGCATGCCGGATCAGTTTTTTCTTTTTCAATTTTTATATTGTTCTTCTTCATCCTCTATGTATTTACGATGAAGAAGACACTAATTTATTATGTATAACAACAATAGTTTTAGAAATCGCTCGTCAATCCGCTTTGGTAGCTCATCCAGATTTGGTAAGCCATCAAGCAATAGATTCGGTAGACCCGGTGGTTCTTCTAATGGTTATCGCTCATTACACGGCCAAAGCCGCGGAGCCAGACGAAGCAAGCTGGAAGGTGCTGATATTAATATGTTTATTAAAAAAGCCAATCCTACGACTGAAGCGACTTTAGCGACTGAAGCGATCACACAGACCTTTGCTGATTTTCAGATCTCTGATTATTTAAAGGTTAACATCCAAAATAAAGGTTACATTACACCAACTCCAATTCAAATTCAGGCTATTCCACCAATTCTGGAAGGCCGAGATCTGATTGGTTTAGCTAATACCGGAACCGGTAAAACAGCCGCTTTTTTAATTCCGATTATTGACAAAATTTTCCAGGATCGCCAAAACAACAAAGCCATTATTATTACTCCCACCAGAGAATTAGCAGTCCAGATTAACGAGGAACTGCGATCCTTTACCCAAAATATGAGTATTTATTCAGCTTTGTTAATTGGTGGATCCAACATGGGCAGACAAGTTTCTGATTTAAGGAGAAATCCTCAGGTAGTTATTGGCACACCAGGCAGATTAAAGGATTTAATAGAACGCGGCCTACTTCGGTTAAATGATTTCCAAATCTTTGTGTTGGATGAAGTTGATTTAATGGTAGATATCGGATTTGTTAACGAAGTGAAATATTTCCTGTCTTTTTTACCCAGAATCCGTCAGTCTTTGTTTTTCTCTGCCACTATTTCACCAAGAATTCGTGAGATTTTACAGTCATTTGTCCAAAATCCGGTGACAGTTTCAGTTAAAACCCAAGATACAGCTCAAAATGTCGATCAAGATGTGGTTAAGGTCAGGGATTCTTCCAAAAAGATTGAACAGTTACATGATTTATTAATCCAAGATGGCTTTGATAAGGTGCTAATTTTTGGTAGGACCAAGCATGGTATTGAAAAATTACATGATGAATTAACTCACCGGGGCTTTAAAACCGGTTCTTTACATGGCAACAAAAGACAATCTCAAAGAAAAAGAACCTTAGATAGCTTTAAAAGAAATGAAATTCAGATTCTTTTGGCTACTGATGTGGCTTCCCGTGGTTTAGACATTGATAATGTTACTCATGTGATCAATTATGACTTGCCAGAAACCTATGAAGATTACATTCACCGTATTGGTCGGACCGGCCGCGCTGGTAAAACCGGCTTTGCTCTAACATTTATTAGCTAAACCTGCTATAATCGCAGCAGAAAATTAGCTTCAACCAGGTTGGAGCTGCGATTACAGTCGTTTGCGGACATAAACTTCGACTCTCAAGATAAAATTTTCTACAGCTTCTTGTAAACAACCATTGGTGGACTTCTAGTCCGCAAAGGTTTATAATACGTTTGTGCAAACTTCATTTTACGCTAGCGGATTCCTTTATAGTCTTAAAACTCACCAAATTCTCTTAATTAAATCACAAGAAAACACTGACAGCCCATCTCAGTGGTCCACTCTGGGTGGAGAAGGCCAGGACGGAGAGCAAGCGCATATGACATTTCAACGCGTGGTTAACCGTTTACTTAATTTAAACTTAAAACCAAAAGATATTCATGCCATTTATGATTATAATCATCCGGTTTTAGAGAAAATAAATTATGTTTTTTATGCAGTGGTTAAAAATTCTCCAAAATTTTCCAGTTTTAAAAATACTGACTTTTCCTGGGTTGGTTTAGGTGATATTTCCAAGTTATCCTTTAGAGGCAGCTCCAAGCAAGATGTAATTGTCGGAGAACGGGTGATTAATTTACAGTGGAGAACCGATGCCAACATTACTCCTGAGATCGCTCCTATCAAATAGAATATTCCTATGTTAGTTGATGAAACCAAAATTAATATCAAAGCCGGGCATGGTGGACCGGGTAAAGTGTCGTTTAAAGGCAAAAAAACCGGTGGACCTGATGGGGGAGACGGTGGTAAAGGCGGAGATGTTTATGTTAAAACCACCACTGATATTTATAGTTTAGGTCAATATGTTTCCCATAAAATTCTGGAAGCCGAAGACGGCAAAATCGGTGGTCGAAATTTAAGTACTGGCAGTGATGGTAAAGACTTAGTGTTACTAATGCCCATTGGCACTTTTTTGACTGATGAAAACGGTCGAGAAATTGAACTAACTCATGAAGGACAGGTGGAACTGTTGGCCAAAGGTGGCATTGGCGGCAAAGGTAACGCCTTTTTTAAATCTCCCTCTAATACTACTCCCAGGTATTCTCAGCCAGGCTTAAGTGGTGAAGAAAAAAAGTTAAGCTTAAAACTTAAACTAATTGCTGACTTCGGGTTCATTGGATTACCAAATGCCGGTAAAAGTTCTTTATTAAATGAACTTACCAATGCCAATGCCAAAATTGGTGATTATCCTTTTACTACTTTAGAACCTAATCTGGGAGTGGTTAAAGGCAAAGTTTTAGCTGATATTCCAGGTTTAATAGAAGGTGCATCAGAAGGAAAAGGCCTGGGCCATCGGTTTTTAAAACATATTGAAAAAGTAAAACTATTACTTCACTGCATCTCAACTGAGTCAGATGATCCGAAAAGGGATTACCAAATTATCCGGGATGAGCTGGAAAAATATAATCCTAAACTGTTGGATAAAAAGGAGATTATATTGTTAACTAAATCCGATCTTGACCATCCTAAACTTAAAAAAATTGCCGGAAAACAGGTAATACCTGTTTCTATTTATGATTTGGATAGTATTCAAGCCTTAAGCAAAATGTTAGAATAATTGTTTATGGATCGCAAAACTTTTACCCTGTTACTGGTAGTTTTCATTGATTTAATCGGCTTTGGCCTGGTTATTCCCATTCTGCCTTTGATGATTGAACATATTGGTGGAGGCACAATACTGGTTGGCACAGTTATTTCAATTTTTTCCCTGGTACAGTTTCTGTTTTCTCCGATCCTGGGAAGGTTATCTGATAAATATGGCAGAAAGCCGATTCTAATTCTGAGTGCCTTTTTAAATTCCATGTCATATTTCCTGCTATTCTACTCACAGCTAATTTGGATTATTATCATTGCCCGTGTTCTAGCCGGAATTGGTAGTGCCAATATTTCCGTTGCTCAGGCTTATATAGCAGATACCTCATCTGCTCATGAAAGAACCAGAAAAATGGGACTGGTGGGAGCTGCTTTTGGCTTAGGTTTTATTGTGGGCCCAGTGTTAGGCGGAATTGTTTCTTCAATGTTTTCCATACAGGTTGCCTTTATCATTCCCGGAATTTTATCTTTACTTAACACTGTTTTAATCTTTCTAATTCTTCCGGAATCAAATAAGCTATTACAAAAACACATTAAAATTGAATTCTTAAATCTAGAAGTGACTAAGGAAGTACTAAGGCCGAAAAATATGGCTTTTTTAATGCTGCTGTTTTTCTTTGTTAACTTTGCTTTATCTCTAATCATTGGTGTATTTTCACTACTGGGAGCAGCCAAATTTGGTTGGACTGAAGCGCAAAACGGCTACTTCTTTGGTTTAATTGGAGTTGGTTCGTTTTTGACTCAAGGGTTTTTAATTTCACTGATGCTTAAAAAGATTACCGAGATTCAAATGATCAAACTAGGACTCGTTATCTTTAGTATCTCGATTGTCGTGATGGGTATTTCGCCCTGGCAGTGGTTAACAATTATCACCGGCCTGGTCACTCCTTTTGCTGTGGGACTTCTGATGGTTAATACTCAGTCTTTGATTTCCATTGAAAGTAAGCCGGAAGAACAGGGCATAGTTTTAGGAGCCACCCAAAGTTTTGGGGCATTAGGCCGGGTTTTCGGACCTTTTGTCGGAGGCGCATTGGCGATTTTGAGTTTAAGAGTACCATTTGTAGTAGCAGGTGTAGTAACAGTTTTTATCATATTGTTTGGTAGTAAATACCTTAAAGTGATGTCAAACCACAAAAAGCGATCTGTGACTCAAATCACTGCGGTATAATAATCTTAAGATGTATATTGCAGTTACAATGAATCGTATTCTGGTTTTGGTTTTTATCTTTCTAATTCTGGCAGTTCCTCAGGTGATCTTTGCCCAGTCTAATTATCAAGTTGTAACTTTACCGGAAAATCAAGTTGTTAACAAAGATTATTTTGCTGCTGGAAGAAATGTTTCTTTGGATGGTACTGTAAACGGAGATGCTTATTTAGCAGGGGGAGATGTGAATGTAAACGGTGTCATCAACGGCGATTTATTAATTGCCGGGGGGAATGTCACTATTAGTGGACTTGTTACCGGTAATATCAGAGGCGCAGGCGGAAACATTATTGTTAATGGTAAAGTTGGACGTAATGTTTCACTAGCCGGTGGACAGATAAATCTGGGGCCAAATGCCAATATTAGCGGCAGCCTGACTTCAGCCGGAGGAAATTTAACTATTTTAGGTCCGGTTGGAAAAGAAGCAAATCTGGCAGGTGGACAAATTAACTTGGGTAATACGGCTAGAATCAAAGGAGACGTCACTTATTGGAGTAGAAACCCGGCTAATATTAGCTCTGAGGCTTCTATTTCAGGAGCAGTTACGCATAATATTCCACCCCAAACAACCCGCCCCCAAGCAGTACAAGTCAGTAAAACAGCGCTGGCAGGTATTTTTACTACAGTTAAAGTGTTTAGCTTTATTTCTGCGTTACTGATTGGTTTTCTAATTCTTAAATTAATTCCTGAATATACAAGTTTTGTAGCAGAAGTAGTGAGAGCTCACTGGCTAAGAAGCCTGGGAATTGGTTTGCTGGCTTTGGCAGTGACCCCGCTTTTAGTGATTCTGCTGTTAGTGACTGTGATCGGTATTCCTTTTGCTTTGCTTTGGATAGTATTTCTAGGCTTTGGGCTTTGGCTAAGTAAGATCTTTGTTAGTGTGGCTCTAGGTAGTGCTCTGACTAAATATTTTAAGAAAAACTGGAATGCTTATTTAATCTACACCTCAGGGCTAGCAATAATCTCACTAATTGGGTTAATTCCAATAGTTGGTGGGATTGTTGGATTTATTGTGGCTTTAATTGGCCTGGGTGCCATTGCCACTACTAAAAAAGATTATTATCAAACTCTCCGCCAGAAAAAACTAATCTAATTGATTAAAATGATATAATTTCCCTATCATGGGAAGCAAATTCCAGGTTTTACTATATTATAAATACACTCAAATTGAGGTTCCGCAGAAGTTATTACAGGATCAAAAAGCCTTATGTGAGAAGTTAGGTCTAACAGGCCGAATTATCATTGCAAGCGAGGGAATTAACGGCACTGTTGAAGGTAGAACTACCGATACTGAAAAATATATCAAGGCTATGCAAAA
The DNA here is from genome assembly GCA_964523905.1 of uncultured Gammaproteobacteria bacterium. Taxonomy (GTDB): domain Bacteria; phylum Patescibacteriota; class Microgenomatia; order Daviesbacterales; family UBA10151; genus CAZFYQ01. Next base: position 40,993 of record CAZFYQ010000003.1, on the reverse strand, counting down.
AATTTCCGGATTTTCTGATATTCATTTTAAAAAAAGTGTGGGTACTGGATCGGCCTTTCCCAAATTATCCATCAAGATTCGAGATGATATTGTCAGCTCAGCTATTTCTGAACTAGGGTTAAATCCCAATCAAGTTACTGGGAAATACCTGGAACCAGAGCAATTACACGAATGGATTCATTCTGACAAAGCGTTCTATATAGTTGATATGCGAAATGACTATGAAACAACTGTTGGATATTTTGCTAATTCCCTGCTCGCTCCTTTTGAAAATTTTCGTGATTTACCTAAAGTACTACCAGTCCTGAAGGATTTAAAAAACAAGACAATTGTGACTGTTTGCACTGGAGGAGTTAGGTGTGAAAAAGCCTCCGGATTTTTAGTGCAAAATGGTTTCGAAGATGTTTATCAACTTTATGGCGGGATAGTTTCTTACATGGAAAAATATCCTAATGAAGATTTTCTGGGATCACTGTATGTCTTTGATGGCAGGGTCACCATGGGCTTTAATATGGATTCCAAGGCGCATATCATAGTAGGGAAGTGCAAGTTTTGTGAGAAGCCAGCTGAGCATTATTTTGACTGTAAAAATATCTTCTGTCAGGGCAAACGACATTTCATTAGTTGTGATAAGTGTATAGAAAAATCAGCGGGTTTTTGCTCAAGGGATTGTATTAGTGGCTTTGACAAAAAACCTATAGTAGTGTATACTTCAAATATATGATAAGACCAGAAGGCGCACCTAACGAAATAGACACTATTGTTGCATTAGGCGAAGCACATCAAACCAGCCTGAGAGCTAACGGAATTACAGGTTACTTGACTGAGATCCACAGGGTACACTATAGTGAGGTAGCAATTACTCCTAGTGACAAACCTCGAATACAGACAGTAGCCAGTTCCCTTAGAAGTTACTTTTTGGATAAATAACACTTAGGCAGAAATAAGTTTTTCTACTGCGGAGATAAGATCGGATAATTTTCTAGTTTGCATTAAAGATTCTCTTATTTTGGTTGCTCCATCAAAATTATTTACATAACATTTTACGAATTTTTTCATTAACTCAAAATGCTTACCTTCACCTTTAATCTTTTGATAAAGCTGTAGATGTTTTAGTAACATGTCTATTTTTTGAGCCGGTGTAACCTGATCAATATTAACGGCTTCATTAAAAACCCACACATTATCAAAGATTCCTCTGCCAATCATAACTCCATCAATTCCATACTTTTTACATTTATCCTTGGCTTCATTAAGTGTTTTAACATCTCCGTTGCCGATAATTAGAGCACTTGATCTAACCTGTTGCCTAATGCCTGTTGCCTTTTCCATTTCATCCCAATGAGCCGGAACTTTGGACATTTCAGCGGCCGTTCTTAAGTGCAAGGTTAAAGCTGCAATGTTAGTTTGCAGTAAAGTTTTGACCCAGGATTCTGTCTCAATTTTATCAAAGCCGATTCTGGTTTTAACAGAAACTGGTAGGGATCCGGCGCCTTTGATAGTGGCATTGATAATTTCTACAGCCAGATCCGGAGTTTTAATTAAAGCAGAACAAGAACCATGAGCCACTACATCTCTAACCGGACAGCCCATGTTAATATCAATCCCATCAAAGCCCAGTTTGACTAAAAGTTTTGCTACTTCATAAAACTTTTCCGGATCAGTGCCCCAGATTTGAGCCACCAAAGGCCTTTCAACCTCAGAATATGACAAAGATTTTGCCAGTACCTTTTCCCGGGCTGAAGACATAATGGCATCAACCGGAACAAATTCCGTAAAAAAAACATCCGGCCTTCCCACAGATGCCACAATCTGCCTAAATACAGTATCTGTCACCCCATCCATTGGAGCCAAAACAAAAATCGGCTTCTTCAACTTTTCCCAAAAATTCATATCCCCGAATTTTAACAGAAAGAAATTAAAACTTTTAGGCCAATGCAAAACCTCTAGGCATACGAGTCTCGATAGGAGAGCCTACGGTGCTATATTTCGGAAAATTACGGACAAAAACTAGCTCAAAATCAGACCGATGTATAATAGCTTCCTCTGGCTCGTGATACATCCACCACTTAAGTGTAACCTCTCTAGCAGACCAGGCCATGTTCCTATATCCATCATAGTTCAGATTAACTCCAGAAAAAAATCTATTGGCAATTCTATCAAGACGATCCGGAATTCGGCAGTCAACTGATCCTGTATAATCAAAAAGTTTTATGCCGTATTCTCGATCTGGTAGATCCTGTTCGGGGGAATGGTTTATATTCGCTACCACAACCACAATACAATTATCATAGGGCTTAAGGTCATCTGGAAGCTTGCCTTGACTTTCTACAAAGGCACGCAATTTAGGGTTCAAAGAAACTACTAGCTCCGGTCTAGATTGTTCTAGATCACTTAAATTTGCAGCCACAAACCTCGGCCTAGATAAAGGATTACGAGTCATTTCTACGTTCATTATATTTAAGTATATCAAAAACAAGGCCAAATTACAATCCTATAGTCATGAGATTTGATGCATTAGCAATTATGATCTGTGTATAATAAGTTTAAATCAATGGCCGCAAAATATTTACAAATATTTCAGTTAATGTTAAAGCTACTATACCCATCCTAATTAGATGATACACTAATGGATATGTCCAAAAATAACGAAGAAGTTTTTCCTGAACCACATGTTTACAGTCATGTTTCAAGGCTAAATTGGCTAAGGGCTTCAGTTTTAGGAGCCAATGACGGCATTGTATCCATTGCTGGCCTAGTAGTAGGTGTAGCCGGAGCCACCACTTCTTCCAGCGTTATCCTAACAGCTGGTATTGCCGGCATTATTGCCGGAGCCATTTCTATGGCAGCAGGGGAATATGTTTCAGTTAGCAGCTCTCGGGATACTGAAAAAATTCTCTTAAAAAAAGAGAAACAAGAATTACAAGACCACCCAGAGCAAGAATTAGAAGAACTCACAACTATTTATCAGAAAAAGGGGTTATCCAGAAAAACAGCAGTGGTCGTTGCCAAGGAACTAACAGTTCATGATGCTTATAATGCTCATGTCTATGCTGAGCTTGGCATTGATCCCAATAATTTAACCAATCCCAACCATGCAGCACTGGCTTCAGCTGCTTCATTTCTTTTGGGAGCAGTTATCCCGTTAATTGCCATTATTCTTCCCCCTGAATCAATACGAATCCCAGTGGCTTTTGTCGCAGTTTTGGTGGCTTTAATATTAACTGGTTTTTTAAGTGCCAAAATTGGGGGCGCCAATATTGTTCGGGCTACTATCCGGATTGTTGTTGGCGGAGCATTGGCAATGGTAGTAACTTACAGTGTCGGAAAACTCTTTGGTATAGCAAACCTTTAAAATTTTATGAGCAATACTTTTACTAATCGGCTGCTGTGGATTTTCTTTATTAGTTATATAGCTGTCAATCTAGTATTGCCTTTCTTATCCGTTCCACCTTTAGTATATGCAGGGGCAGTGGTTGTTTTAGGCTCTTTATTTGCCATTACTCATGGAATAATGCGGTACGGAATTCGTGGAATGGTGATCTTTATTGGATTTTGTTTAGTAATTAGTAATATATTGGAAAATTTAAGTATTCAAACCGGCTTTCCTTTTGGGTTTTATCATTACACAGGTCTATTAGGCCCTAAATTATTTGCAGTACCCTTACTGATTGGGCCGGCTTATTTTTCTACGGGGTATTTGTCCTGGACCATTGGCAATGTGCTTTTGGAAAAAGCTGACCTGCATTTAAACTCACCTAAGGTTATAGCTTTGCCCATTATAGCCTCATTTATTATGGTGATGTGGGATTTGGTAATGGATCCTACCAGCTCAACAATAAATCATCTTTGGATTTGGCACAGCGGTGGAGGATTTTTTGGAGTACCTTTAAGCAATTATTTGGGTTGGTTTTTTACAGTTTATTTATTTTTCCAGATTTTTGCCATCTATCTGCAAAAATATCACCCAGTCAGAGAAGTTACCCTATCAAAAAGCTACTGGTATCAGTCCACTATTTTATACTTAACCATTGGGCTAAGTTTTTTTATTAACTTGATTTTAGATAAAGGGGGGATGATCGCGGATGCAACTGGATATCAGTGGAATATTCATGCAGTCCGTGAAACCGCAGTAATAACCAGTATCTATACCATGATATTTGTATCAGTGTTAACTTTGTTCAGACTAACCAGGGAGAATTGAAGTATCTAACCTATAGTTGACAACTGCGGAATTTAGTAGTAAACTCCTTTCTTAATATGAGAATAAAGAAATTTTTGTTTTTAGTTTTGTTTCTTTTAGGACTTACAGTTGCCAGTTCTAACATTGCCATATCTACAGCTAAAGCCGTAGCCCCACAGAGGTTAAGACCAGCTATTACCTCAGTTTATGTGCCACCTTGTTCTTCACCTAGTTGTGGAGGAATTACCACAGTAATTGTGGACGGTGCTAACTTTACACCATCTGCCAGGATTGCACTTGTTAATGGAAGAACAGTTTACCAGGAGCCTTACAATGCTGCATATGTTGGTGGCGATGGTTCAACAGAAATAATTACCGACTTTTATAATTTGCCCGGATGTAAAACCTTGGACCTAAAATTATACTTCCCTTATCCGGATCACCGAACAGTTACTAAATCAAAAGCAGTTAAAACTCCTTGTTAATACATTTCATTTGGACTCGCAGTTGCTATATACTATTCTAGATTATATTGAGGTAGTAAAATTCTCAGTCTTTTCTTACAATTCTGTGATATTATAAATTTATGAAAAATAAAGATTTAATGAAGAAATACATAAGAAATAATCCAGATAAAGCCAGACTTATAAAGAAGTCCGTAACAAAAGGCGTAAAACAATATGCCGAAACTTTCCGAAGGCTTGCAAGTACATAATTTTAAATTTCTCAAGATCGACGATTTTGAATTTCTCTGTTTTGATTTAGCTCGTGAGTTAATGAGTTATAAGGAACCAATACCTGATTATACTGAAAAAGATCAAGGTCTTTTAGAATCAGCATTAGCAAACCCTCAACAAATGTTTGGCGGAAAATTATTATATCCTTCTTTAACAAAACAGGCAGCAATATTATTTTATTCACTAATTAAGAATCACCCATTCCAAAATGGTAATAAAAGAATAGGAGTAATGGGCTTACTAACTCATTTGGGTTTAAATAAAAAGTGGGTAAATATAGATCCGGTAGACCTATATGAATTAGCCTGCAAGGTTTCGGAGTCAAAATCCACTGATAAAGATAAGGTCTTATTTTTAATAGAAACTGAAATAGAAAGTAATCTTATTGATTTTCCACAAGATCCAGAGGCTGAATAGGAAGTAGAACCGAAAAGCTGGGTGGCTGAGGGGAGTTGAACCCCCCACTTTCTGTTCCACAAACAGACGCTCTGCCGCTGAGCTACAGCCACCGTTTCGTTAACCAAGTAGATATTTTACCACATTTAAACCACTAAAAAAGTCCCTTGCGGGACTTGTTTAGAGAACCTGTCAAGTATTGGTTTTTAAGGCCAATGTAAACTTCTTTCTTACGATTAAAGTTTTTAACAGGTCTAATCAATATACATCCAATAATACATTCCGTCAACTGGGACAAAAGCAGTCAAAATAGGTCAGTTTGAAAAGGGGAGTAGTTGCCAAAGTTTTTTGGGATCACCGATGGTTATCAGCAGCTCCGGGTCCATGATGCCAAAGTTTAAGGTGTTAACTCCGGTAGTTAGTTTTTGATTTACGATTTTTGGATGATAGTATGGTTTATCCAGGGTAAATTCAAAGTTATAATCCGGAAGCAGATAGCGGATTTCAAAGTCCTGGGAAGTACCATTTTTATCTAAGGTAATATTTCTGGTACTTTCTCCTGTTGGACCTTTAACAGTCAAGGTATAAATACCACTGGAATCTTTTTTCCATTTTAACAAGTTTTGAATACGCACAATCACCGGAGACTTAACCTCAGTGGTAAATTCCACTGCACTGTTATCAAACTGCTGGGCTCCATCATAAAGGTTTAGAGAAACATGATAAGTGCCTCCTAACGGAGCCTTTAAAGTTAAATGAAAGGTATATTCCTGCCCTGGTTCAACCCTCTGATCCTTTGGCAAATCTACAGATTCAATACCCAGCTCCTTTGCTCCGTCACCGGCAATTAAATTGATAGAATTTCCATCACCCCAAATTGATTGACCGGTATTTTGGAAGGTTAAAGAAATATCATAGGTTTCACCAGCTACAATTGAGGAATAAACTTCTCCCTTATTTAACTTAGCTTTATTTTCCTGTATTGGTTTTCCAGCCACTTTACTCATTTTTGCAATCGCATCAAACTGAGGATAATATCCCGGATCAGAACTTACTCCATCCAGTCTTTTAAACGAGAAGTGATCAAACAGCTTTTCCTGATAACTTAATAAAAACGGAGTAACTGTCACAATATTACTGGAACTCCAGGCTCTTGCAAAAGCCTGCTCGTAATATTTACTTACTGTATCTGCATCCGGCAAAGAGAAATCATAAATCATCCCTTCCGCATGTTTCCAGCCGGTTTCTGTAATGAAAACCGGTAGATTCTTAGTAATGCCTAGAATCCGCAACTGTTGCAGCTCCCAAAGCCAGGTACGAACTGTACCGCGTCCTATGCCATCCGGAGAGCCCACAAATCCGGGATTAGGATATGAATGGGATACCCAACCATCTAATTTATCAAAAATTCCCGGAACCGCAGTATTCATAGCCTGTAAATAAGCAACTTCATCTTGATAGCTTGGCATTTGCTGCGGAGCTGATGCATCCAAGCCGGCATTTAATACAAAAAAATCCGGATTTTTGGTTTTTAAAGCAGTAATAGTAGCATCCAGAGTTTTGGCATAGGCCGCAGCGTCAACAGCTCCGCCCCATTCATGGGCCTGATTCGGCTCATTATAAATAATGATATATCTGTTTTTAGTGGGCCAAATTAAAGAATCCAAAAAGTCAGCCCAGTTTTGAGCCTCTCCCGGGTCCGGAATTTTCCAGACATTGCCATCCGGAATAGAAGCCAGTCTGACAATGGGGATTAAATGCCTTCTTCGCAGTTCATTAAAAAATTCCTGCCATTTACCCTGATTTTTATCTTTACCCTCTATTAAAACCGTCACATAGCCCCAGTCACCACCTGTAGAATTTACCAGTGAAGCAGCCGGGGAAGCCTCATCACGAGTGGCGGAAATTAAATGAATACCAAATTTATTATTAGGAACGGATAGAGGATTATAAGTAGCAAATACTTGTTGACTTTGGGTTATGTTGGGGTATATAAAGAGTAGGATGACAGAAATTAATGAAGCTATTAATGTCGGTGTTTTTTTCCAGAATAATTCCATACAACCTCGGTTTTTCCTGTGGAGAGGCAGACAAATTAAAATAGATAAAATTAACCTGGTGCACACCTCTAAACAAGGAAGTAAGTTATTTTACCATTTCTCAGTTTCTAGTGGGGCAAATTATTACCAACTGACTCTGGACCTGGAGCGGTTAAGGTGGTTTCTCCAGGCTGTTGAGGAAGATCTGGTTGATTAGAAGGCACTGATATGCCTAATCTATCAAAAGCTTTATTAGCTTCAACCATCCTATCCATAGGAGAGAGATCTGGAGTAAACGTCAGATTAGATAAAATATCTGCACCTCTAATTGCAGGGGGTTCATATTCTCTAGCCATTCATATTCTCTAGCCATTAGTTAAAAGTTAACTTAAATAAATTATGCTGTCAAGAACTATTTTACATATTGATTTTAATGACTAAGACTGGCGTAGCCAGGCGCAGGAATTATACCTATGAATAAAACCATTTTACATATAGATTTTAACTCTTTAGATTTGCGTAGCAAATCGCAGGAATTATACCTATGAATAAATTTATTATGCATATTGACTTCAATTCCTATTTTGCGACAGTTGAACAGCAGGCTAATCCCAGACTGCGTGGTAAACCAATTGGAGTAACTGGAGGGGATAGGATGAAACGGACTGTAATAGGAGCTGCATCTATTGAAGCCAAACAATATGGAGTTAAAACCGGTATGGCTATTTGGGAAGCTCAAAAACTTTGTCCAAATATTATCTTAGTACGTGGAGATTCGGATAAATATTTAGAAGTAACCAAGCGTTTTTTAAATATTTTAAAAGACTACAGCCCGGCTATAGAAATTTTTTCGATTGATGAAGTCTTCTTACAGGCCACAGGCACCAGGCTACAGGCAGTAGTAATGGCCCAGGAGATTAAACAAAGAATCAGGACAGAAATTGGGGAATGGATGAGGGTGTCTATTGGAATTTCTTACAATAAATTAATGGCTAAACTGGCCAGCAATCTTAAAAAACCGGACGGGTTGGTAATTATCGCTGATGAGTCAGCTGCTATCAAAATTTTAGATCAAATAGAACTGGATGAAATCTGCGGCATTGGCAGAGCCATTAAACAAAGACTGTTTAACCTGGGTGTAACTGATTTTAAAAAATTAAGAGCAGTACCTTTAAAAGCCCTGTTGGCTGGTTTTAAATCTTATGGCCAGATTCTATATAACATGTCCCGAGGAATTGATGAATCAGTAATTACTCCGTTTTATGAAAAAGAAGAAGTTAAATCTGTCGGACACCGGCATACTATTTTCCATGACACTAAAGATGAAGTAGAAATAAAACAGATTCTGCTTAAGCTAACAGAGCTAATTGCCAGGAAACTGCGGGCCAAACAATTGGTAGGAAAAACCGTTTCTTGCTGGTTCCGCTATGCCCTTAACCCCCGGGGTTTGAACGTAATCAACCCCGGGGGTTGGAAGCTGAAGATGCATTTTGAAGGTGATGGAATGCAGATTAGTATCCCGGTTACCAGTGATGGGCTGGAAATTTTTCAAGCCGCCTGGCAAATTTTTCATCAAATCTGGAATGGTAGTCCCATCCGAATGATTGGAGCCTCAATTGCCAATCTAAAACCACAAACTCCGCAAAATTTAAGTCTGCTTCCAGAAACTAATCGGCAGGAAACCATCATCAGAGCCATTGATAAAATTAATAACAGATACGGCGAATTTACCCTACAAAGAGGAATTTTGTTAGGTTCCGGCAAAATCTACCGCAAAGCCAATTCCTTTTTAGCTGACAGAAGATTTATGGTAAAATAAAACTGATGCCCACTATACCAGTATTGAATCAGAGACAGCTGGAAAAATTATCTGATATAGCATCTGATTTAGCCTTAGTATCAGTAGCATCCCTAGTATTACCTGCTGTATTTGATAGATTTGATTCTATTAAAATAGTACTCGGAACTGTTAGTATAATTGTATTTTGGTATATCAGTCTTTGGTTAAGGAGGTGACTTTATTTGGATAATACCTTACTTGTATATTTAATATTGGCCATTTTTGCTCTAGTATTAGTGCTACTGGCTTTGCCTACCATGTTACGAAAGAAAAGGTAGACCCTCTTAAATTTATGAAAATTATTGTTACTGGCGGGGCGGGGTTTTTGGGATCACATCTATGCGGAAAATTATTGGAACAGGGCAATGAAGTAATTTGTATTGATAATCTGTTAACCGGCTCTGAGGAAAATATTGAAGAATTTAAATCCAATCCAAACTTTAAATTTATAAATGAAGATATATCCAAATGGATTCCGGATCAAGTCCGGGATGACAAGGTGGATCAGATTTATCATCTGGCATCTCCAGCTTCTCCTAATGAAAATAGTCCTAAGAGTTACCATGCCTTGGCTTTTGAGACTATGAGGGTTAATACTGATGGAACTTGGAATTTAGCAGAATTGGCTGTTAAAACAGGAGCTAAATTACTGTTTGCCTCCACCTCTGAGGTTTATGGGGATCCCAAAGAGCATCCTCAAAAAGAATCTTACCGCGGTAATGTTTCTACCACTGGTCCCAGAGCAGTTTATGATGAAGCTAAGCGGTTTGGGGAAACCATTATTTCTGCCTATGTTAGGTCAAAAGGTCTGGATGGCCGGATTATCCGTATTTTCAACACTTACGGACCTAAAATGGCCTTAGATGATGGCCGGGTAGTAATTACTTTTGTTCAAGCTGCTTTAAAAAATCAGCCGCTGCCTATTTTTGGCAAAGGCACCCAGACCCGGTCATTTTGTTATGTGTCAGATTTGGTTGATGGCATTATTGCTGCTATGGAAAAAGGGTCAAAGGATGAGGTATATAACATTGGTAATCCTAATGAATTTACGGTCTTAGAACTGGCAGAAAAGGTTAAGGCTTTAACTAACTCATCTTCTCAGCTGGAATATCATGATTTACCCCAGGATGATCCAATGCAAAGATGTCCTGATATTACCAAAGCCAAAACCCAACTAGGCTGGGAACCCAAGATAGAGCTGGAAGAGGGGCTTAATAAATTAATTGCCTCTCTTCAGTAGTTTCTAACCAAATCTTTACAATATTTTTATTTTTTTCTTAATATTGCGCAGTAATATTAGCTCATATGAAAAAAGTATTTAAAGGAAATTTCATTTACGAGTTATTTAAAGCACCTTGTCTTTAGACTATGACACTTGAACTTCTGACCAGAAAATTAAAATACAAAAAAGAAATGGATGTCTTAAAGGAACTGGATGTCGAGATGTCTTCGGTGTCCAGTATTTTGCAAAACCTGGTTAAAATGAGCGCCGCCTCTACAAATGGTAAGCTCAAAGTAGCCACATAAATAATCTTTTCTGTAAGAAAATTGTAGTAAAAGCCTCCTCCACGTAGTGGAAAACTTGAATTTTTGTAATAATCTAGTAAAATTCAACTTGTCTGCTCATGAATAATATTCTTGAAAAGATTAACAAGGCCGCTATTAAATTCCTCACCCCGTTAACTCTGGAGGAAACTTATCCTGTTATAGTTCACGAAGCCCTTAAGTTAATGGATGCCCAGCGGGGTTCCATTTTCTTACCAGATCCTTCTACAGGACTATTAACGCGAGTATATAGTAGCTATGAGAATTTATATAAAATACAGATCAGAAAAAAAGGAATTACCTATACAACATTTAAAACAAGAAAAGCAATCATCATCAATAAACCATCAATAATAAATAGAATCCAGCCAGAATTTAGAAAAGTGGGAGTAAAGTCCCTAATTAGCCTTCCTTTATCTTATAAAAATAAATCCATCGGGGTTTTATCTATTCACTCATTTAAGAAGGCTAATATTACTGAAAAAGAATTAGATACTTTTAAACTATATAGCACAATGGCCAGCTTGGCTATCCGTAAAGCTCAACTTAATAACGAGACCCAAAAGGCATTGGAAACAAGAGACTTATTTATTTCTATGGCAGCGCATGAGCTAAGAACCCCTTTAACCACTATAAACGGTTATATTCAGCTGCTTTATACCCGGCTTTATGGGAGAAATACTTCAGAGTCAAGATGGGTGGAAGAATTAATGTGGGAGACTAGCCGTCTAACACAGTTAGTCAGTGAACTACTAGAAGTAAACCGGATCAAAAGTGGGCAATTTGATTATAAATGGAGAGAATGTCATCTAAAACAAATTATTCACAGAGCTTTATCCATTGCGAAATTTACTCATCCTGATAGAAAAATCATTTTGCATGATAAGGTGGAGGAGGGTAAAGATATTATTATTGGGGATTATGATAAGTTATTACAAGTATTAACAAATTTATTGGATAACGCTGCTAAATTTTCTTCTCCTGAACAACCCATTACCATCAGCTTAACCAAAAAAGGTAAAAATCTAATTATCGAAGTTAGAGATGAAGGTCACGGAATTCCTAAAAAGGATCTAGAGCAAATCTTTGAAACCTATTACAGGGGTGAACACCAGGTAGAAGGAATGGGCCTAGGACTAGCTTTAGTAAAATATATTATTGCTAACCACCACGGCGATGTAAAAATAAAATCTAAAATAAACAAAGGCACAAGTCTCCAGGTTGAGTTACCACAAGCAACTCTATGATTACTGCTGAGTTCAGTCAATTATTTCCTTTTAGTAATAATCTTTTCAATAATAAAGGGGAGGTAATTGGTATGCAAATAGCTCAAAGAATTGCAGAAGATCCCACTATTAAAAGGGTCTTTCTTTTTGGTGAACCAGGTGTGGGAAAAACTGTGGTAAAGACTCAGCTAGCTTTGGTTGTAGCTTCTCTAGCACCGGACAATATGGAGCATTTATTTGTAGCCATGGAAGATGCTATGAATGAAACAGAAGAAATTTTACGAACCGCCAGAAGTGATTGGGTAAATGTGGAGTATGATTTTATGGCAGATCGTCTGTACCGTCGCGTCAGAGAGCATGATCCAGTTATTAATCATGACGGAGAACAAAGAGTGATTTTATATACGGAATCATTATCAATGGTTGGCAGCGATGATCTAAATAGAGCAGTGACTCCTTTAAAAAAGCTTGCCAGAGAGCAGAAAACTGATCCTAACAGCCCAAAGAATATTTTCTTAGGATTTCCTGCTGATCCAGCAGCCCAGATGAGAACTGGGCTAATTAGAGCAGAGGTTACTCTTGCTCCAGATGCAGGGGTTATTGGCTTGTTAAAAGATAAATACCATGTACTAATAGTTGGTGTTAGTGACACCCCAGAAAATGGTAGGAGGGTTAAGGCAATCTATAAAAAACAGGCTAGCAAAGACAGGATGATGGAGGTTAGTGTAAAGATTAGAGAAGCCGCTAGTGCGTGGGGTATTTCTGCGAGAAATCAAAAACAGGTACACAAAACTTGGATTCCAGAAAATATTCTTACTAGGGAGGTACCGGAAGAATTCACTAATAGAGCATTGGGCATGGAGGCCGAAAGCTTGGTTGACATTTATCGGCATAAAACTGCTTACCTGGAACGATACATGTTAAGAGAAAAAATGAGATTATCAGCTGAAAATGGTATTTTGCTCCATAATCCACTTGATATTGATCAAACTATTATATTAGATCTTAGTTCTTTCCTTTCTCGGTAACCATGTATTTACTATTTCCCTACATATATCTCATTTGCTTCTTACAACGTCATTTTAGAATACTTTGGTTCCGTGAAAGGGGATATAGCTAATGATTGAAGGAAGCGTAATTGATGTAGACTTGCATGAAACCTTTCTCAGTGTAAGACCAGAAACCGATCCCAAAAGCCTACCTTTTACTCGTCAGGAGTTTAATGCAACTAGTACAGATCGATTGCTTACAATAATTCATCAGCCTAACCCCTCAGATATGATGGTCCCAATGACCGCAGCAGAGGGTCAAAGTCATGCCGAGCAATGGGCAGTGCTGGAAAGAGCTGGGTATGCAAATTTGCATCTTCCTAGCATTCGATCCCTCAGGCATAAATATGGAGAAATTGTTCATGTTATACCACGACTTGCTGTTTTAAGTGAGGCCCAACTCCAACAGGGTAGAGAAAAGTATATCTACCCGTTTTGGATACAACCTGAAGATAAAGAAGGGATAAAGGAGCTAAAAAGACAGAAGCATGAATTAATTATTGACAGTGCCACCCTTTGGCTATATGAACAAATCATCCGGGAATTTTTAGTAGATGAAGAGGTATGGGACCCTTTCAAGGGAAGTTTAGTTCCCGGCTTCTTAAAATATGACAATCCAGACTATACACCTTTTGAAACCAAAATTAGTGAGATCGGTAAAAATGCTATACATGCACAAGCTACAGGTCGACCGCACTACTTATGGGAAAATGATCGCAGAGTAATGGATTTTATAAAAGCTGTATTTCCTAATACCATTTTGGCTGTACCACTATCCAGAGAGGCTTTCTTGGAACAAGAGGGCTATCCGGCAAATTGGTTGCCAGGACCGGTAGATTACAGTGATACCGACTGGGAGTATGGAGCTTACGAAATGGCTGGATTGGGAAGAAGGGGTACTCATACAACCAGCTATTTTGATCTTACTCCTTTATCATATAACCAAAACCCCGCACAGAGTGGAGAAGTTTCTTAGGATTATCTCCATCAATTTTTTTCCTTAAATAGCCCATGTAAACATCCACCACTCTGGTTTCTATATCCTGGGAATATAACCAGACTCTATTTAAAATCATATCACGGGTTAACACCCGACCCTTATTATTTATTAAATACTCTAAAAGTTTAAACTCCTGAGGAGTAAGTTGGATTAGCTGACCAGCTCTCTTAACCTCCATACTTTCCTGGTCTATTTCTAAATCAGCCACAGTTAATTTACTGCCGCTATCACCGTTTTTGCGAAGTCTGGCTTTAATTCTGGCTAATAACTCCTCGGCAATAAATGGTTTGGTAATATAATCATCAGCTCCCATGTTTAAGTTTTCTACAATATCTGAAACAGAATCTTTGGCAGTTAATATCACCACCGGTAAATTAGGATGCTTTTTTTTAACTTCTTTAAATACCGATTCTCCGCTCATATTAGGTAAACCAAGATCTAAAATCATTAAATCAGGAGGGGATTTGGTTACAGCATCAAGGGCAATTAAGCCATCACCAGCTATTTGAGGAGTAAACTGGTTATCCAAAAGTAATTCCTTTAAATATTTCTGTAAACCCGAGTCATCTTCTACAACCAAAATTTTGTTAATCATTTAAGGGTATTATACTAGTCTTCTTACAAAACTCAAGACAATTTGAGCCTTTCTTACAGATTTATTACTGTGTCTTTGTGGAATTATTATCCCATGAAGTTAAAGTAGACATCATAAAGGGTAGGTTTGAGAAGCAATAAAAGAGTATTGGTAATCTATGAGATTTACAAAAATACACTTTAGCTCCTCGGGCCTATCCCTTGTTTTTTATGGTAACAAAGGATATCCCGGCGCTTAAAAAGGCCAACGCTGCATTAATTGACATAATGATCTTGAAACTATAAATAAAAGAGCTTTTCACCATCTGCTTAGCTATTTCACTGGACATTTCAATACCACCGAGTTTGTTAGTCTGAGAGAGCAGTTGAGTTTTATCAGACTGTGACATAGATGAAGTAGCGACCTGAGAAGCCAGATGAGGAGCAAATAAAGCCAGAGCAAAAGCCCCCAGGATGGCAACAGAAAGTAAAGCGGCAATTCTGGATATACCGTTATTCACTCCTGATGCAGCCCCAGAGTATTTGTGCTCAACAGCTAGAGCTGATTTAGTTAAAGGGGCAATTACCAAAGCCATACCTGCTCCAAATAACACCAGACCTGGTAAAAATGCCACAAAGTAATTTACCTGTGGCCCGGCAAAAAAAGCCAGGCAGGCAAATCCCAGACCTACTATTGCAGGGCCAACAATCATTGGCATCCGGGGGCCGATTTTGTCTGCTAAACCACCAGCCGGACCGGAAAGGAAAGTGATTAATAAAATGGATGGCAAAAATGAGATACCGGCAATTGAAGGAGAATAACCCTGAACCTGCTGCAGGTTTAAACCAACAAAAAAGAACGTACCGTAAAGTGCAAAATACAAAAACAAAGTCACTAAATTAGCACCGGTAACCAATCCGGATTTAAAAATATGATAGGGGACCAAAGGCTGCTTAATTTTAGTTTGGGAATATAAAAATGCTACAAAAGCCACAATTCCACCAACCAAACTTAATATAATAGGATTACTCCAACCATGCACCGGGCCTTCTATCAAACCATAAGACATCCCCAGTAAGCCTAGGGTAATTAAAATAGTTCCAACTAAGTCTACTTTGCTGGAATCAGGATTTTTGCTTTCCGGTACATATTTTAAAGTAATAAAAAGCGCCAGCAGTCCCAATGGTAAGTTCAGAAAGAAAATTGACTGCCAGCTGACATTTTCTACCAGCCAACCACCCACAAATGGACCAAAAGCAGCCAGTCCGCCGGAAAATCCTGACCACAATCCAATCGCCTTACCCCGCGTATTTTCTGCAAAAGAGGCATTAATAATAGCCAGGCTGCCGGGAATCATCATGGCGCTACCAATTCCTTGAATTGCTCTAAATAAAATTAGCTGACCAATACTTTGAGAAAATCCACATAAAGCAGAGGCAAGCGTAAAAAGAATAATCCCCAAAGCAAAAATCTTTTTGCGGCCAAAACGATCACCCATGGCTCCACTGACTAGTAATAGAGCGGCCAGAGCCAGTGCAAATGAGTTAATTACCCATTCCACATCTCCAATGTTGGCATTTAAGGCAGATTGCAGTTTAGGTAAAGCCACTCCGACCACAGTTCCGTCTAAAAAAGCCATACCAGAGGCAATAATAGTAGCAGTAAGAATTAATTTTCCAGCTAGAGTTTTAGTAGTATATTGTTCCACTAATTTTAGTATATCCTCAGAAACACAGAAACTCAAGATGTACGCCAAAGGATTCCAAAATAAGCAAAATAACAGTACCCTATAGTTGAATTTGAAGCTAATAAGTGATATAATTTTATTTATATGATTGAAGAAAGAGATATTTTCTACAGGCAACTGTCTCAGGAAGTCATTGATAGTTATAACGTAAGTACTAGGTTACCACAGTTAACCAGGGTAGAGGTGATCGATGCATTAGCCTTGTCTTTACATCAAGCAGAGGATCAAATAGACGGAAGGTGGAGTAGGCTTCGCTGGCGTCCTCCTCTTCCCCATTCTACGCCAAGAATTGAGATTGTTGATGAAGATAATTACCCACAAGCTTTTGTAGACACTGCGTTGTTAACTGAAGCTAGACAAAAAATTAAGGATGCTGGACTACCCACTAAATCAGCAACTACCATAACATTTGCTGGTTTTCAAAAAGCAGTTGATTTAATTCGTTCTGGAGTAAAAACCACTACTGACCTTGATAAATTACATCCTAGGGAGGAGCACAAAACAGTTCAAACAATAGTTGTTCCTGAGAGTCCTGTGGTGAGTGATCCTAGGATTTCCCCAAAGTCATCTTACCAGTGGTTAGCAGTCAGTAACATAGTAGAATTTGATGTACGTGCAAAAATCGGGGAAGAGATTTTAATCAACGCTAGGGAGTTAAATCCCAATGTACACTGGGGAGTAATCTTAGATGCTATTACTTTCGCACCGGGTTCATCAATTTTATCAAGAGATACTAGGGCAAAAAATAGCTACAGAGGAGCTGCTGCTGTTTCAGAAGCTTTTGCCAGAGGAATTGGTATCACTGCCAAGATTATGGGTTGGGGTATGGATCATCCATCTGTGGTTTATATGAGCGGGTCCGGAGTTAAAGCTCTAATTGGTAGTAAACTCGGTTTACTAGATCGTCAAATAGCAGCCATTAATAAAGGTGAAACAATTTACAGCTCTGATGAGATCAGACAGTCCAGATTAGATGAAATGAGTAAAGAGGCCTCAGAGTTAGGCGAATACAGATCAAGGATTGACCAAGCGCTGGAAGAATATGCAAAACTTGCAATTCCTGAATCAGCAGATCCCGACTACTTAAAAGTACTTACAAATTTACCATGGATGGGCCATGGATCAAAACGGGATTTAAGAAATAGAGTATATACAAATCTCAAGTCAGGTAATTATGCTTCTGCGCTGCAAAGTTTTAGAAGCTAAGTATCGTGTATCTCGCAAATCATCTCAATAATATCCAGTAATCGAACCACACTTGTGCGCCCGGAGGGAACTTGGCTTAGCCAAGCATTCCGCCTAAAGGCGGAATGAACGAACCCCCTGAGTGTGCCCGGCGGGACTCGAACCCACAACCTAATGATTAGAATTCACTTGCTCTATCCAATTGAGCTACGGGCACATTCGGTTATTTTAACAGCTTTGGGGGTAAGTTGACAAATGTTTGAGGGTTTGATAAGGTGGGATACATGCAAAAGACTGCCATCATTGCTGCCGCTATATCTCTTACTTTAATCTCAACCTCTATTGTTTTTGCTCAGGATTCCACATCCACCGCCACTGTTAAACCTCCACGTCCTTTAATTGCCCCCAGGCTAGCTCAGGGAACTACTACCACCCTTCAGCAGCGTTTTGATAAAATGACCATGCAAATTGCCTCTCATGAAGCAGAGTTAAAGCTAAAGCTACAAGCCTTTAGAGATCAAAAAAAGGCTCAGATTGCTGACCGGGTTAATACCAATTTAAGTCAGATTAACCAAAACCGCACCAAGGAAATGCAGGCTAACTTGGATAAAATGTCTAAGATTCTGGATAAATTAGATAGTTTGGTCAGCTCCAATTCTCCATTTATTAAAGATCCTGTAGCAACCAAAGCAGCCATTGTTAATGCTCGGGCTAAAATTGCCACTGCCTCCGCTGCTGTCACTGCGCAAAGCACTAATGACTACACGATCACAGTGACTTCAGAAAGCGCTGTTAGACTAAATGCCCAGACCCAGAGGAATAAATTATTTACTGATTTAAAAACAGTCCGACAACTAATAGTTGATGCCAGACAATCCGTAGCCAATGCTTTAAGAGTAGCAACCGGCCTGGGCGCTGGTGGCTTAGGTACAGGAAAGGAGGGCACTCCAAGTGGATCCCAATAATTTACCTCCGCAGCCGGCAGTAACACCGCCGATTCAGCCTCCAACCATGCCAAATCCTCCTGCAGCAGGAGCACCAGCTACACCAAGTGTGGTACAAACCTCCGCAAGCGGTGGTGGTGGCAAGATGAAATGGATCATTACCATAATTTTAATTATCCTAATCCTGGTCGCAGGATGGTACTTTTATATGAAACTACAAGGTAATAATGCTCCAGCTCCTACATCTGTTGCTCCCGCTGAAGCTCAACCAACTGTAGAACCAACTAATAGTCCGCAAACCTTAAATAATGATTTGAACTCAGTTGATGTGGCCAGCGACAGTTCCGGCTTTACTCCTGTTGACTCTGACCTTAATAATCTTTAAATTAGTAGTCCGTGCAAAGATTAGTTAAATTACTCATTTTGATCATGGTGATGATCTTTGCTGCTGGTTTTTTTATACAACATCAAAGAACTGTTACTACTCCTAAGCCCGTAAAATCAAGTTTAGAAAAGGCAATCTTGTCTGCTTTACAAAATAGTAATGGTAGGTACGGAGTTTACATCAAAAACTTTAAAACCAAAGAAACCTATGCCATTAATCCACACGGTCATTTTGAGCCCGGCAGTTTATACAAAATTTGGATCATGGCAGCGGTGTATGAAAAAATTAAAACCGGTGATTTAAAAGAGGATGATGTTTTAACAGATTCTGTTGAAGATCTAAATAATATTTTTGACATTCCCCCTGATCAGGCAGAGTTAACAGACGGTGATATCACCCTTAGCGTTCATGACGGCTTAGAACAAATGATTACTATTTCTCACAATTATGCAGCGCTTTTGCTAACTAAAGAGGTCGGGGTTCAAAAAGTGGCTGATTTTCTGAAGAAATATCAATTGAATGAGTCATCTGTTGGGGATAATCTAACGACCACACCAGCCGATATTGGTAAATTCTATGACCAGCTATATCAGGGCCGAATTATTGATTCACAATATTCTCAAAAAATGCTGGATCTGTTAAGTAGGCAACAAATTAATGATCGTATTCCCAAAAATTTGCCACCTAGTACAAAAGTAGCGCACAAAACCGGGGACATTGATTTTTTTGAAAATGACGGTGGAATCGTTTTTAGTCCTAAAGGAGATTATATTATTGTAGTATTATCAGAATCTGATTTGCCGCAGGCAGCAGATGACAAAATTGCCGATATTTCCCTGGCTGTATACCAATACTTCAACAAATGATAAAGTAAATAAATGCTGTCTGTTAAATTAATCTATGCTGTTGGCCTTATTTTAGTATTAGGTATAGCTTATCTTTTGATTAAACCTCATTTAAACCCTGTTGCTCCAAAACAACCTGCAGTAAAAAGTAGTCAAGGGAAAGAGAGAGTGAAATACCCGGAAGATTATTTAATAGTAATGCTGGGGGATTCCATGACAGAAACTTTGGGGAATTCTACGGAGCTTAAACAGTACTTAGTTGGTTATTATCCTAATAAAACCTTTGAAGTCTTAAATTATGGCTATGGCGCTACCAATATTTTATCCGCTATGGATCGGATTACCAGGCAAACAGAACATGGACGGAAGTTTCGGCCAATTGACACTATTGATTATCAATTAATTCTGGTGGAATCTTTTGGTGAAAATCCGCTGTCACAATATCCACTGGATCAGGGCTTAAAAATTCAAACTCAGGAGCTGGATAAAATTGTAGCTACCTTAAAACAAACCAATCCAAAGGGTAAAATCGTTTTTGTGGCCACAATTTCTCCTAACAAAGTGATCTTTGCTCAGAATCAGGTTGATTTAACACCAGAAAAACGGGCACAGTGGGTTGCAGAAAGAATTGCTTACATGAAAAACCATATTAAATATGCCCAGGATCATGGAATTCCGCTGATTAATATTTTTGAAAAATCATTACTGGAAAACGGAGATGGCAATCCGGATTATATAAGTACGGATGATTATATCCATCCTTCACCAACCGGAATCATCTTCATCAGCCACCAAATCGCCGACTTTATCTTCAAAAACAAAATCCTTTAAATACTATAGTGTTAGAGGTATTGTTGGTTCTAAATCAAGAGAAGCTTTAGCTAGCTCAATAAATGAGTCTACAGTGACTTCATGTTTGTGTCCTAAACGCCTAAAAGTATTAGTGCCGGCATAGTAATCATATACTTCACTAACCTCCCACCAGTCTTGAAAGGTACCTGGAGCATCTCTTTGAAAAACTTCTGCTTTTACCATGAGCTGGTCTTCACAGGATAGAGCAAAACCTTTTATATGCTTTGTACCATTTGTTGCCCTTTTCCCCTCGTAATCTATATCTGGCCATGCAGCTTTTAAACATTCTTCTAGTCTAGCTCCTTTTTCTTCGGTAGCATGAATAAATCTTCTATAACTGGGGATTCCGCCTTCCCAAAAAACTGTAGTACCACTTGGCATGGGGAAATTAACATGAATTCTTGTTATCCAATTACCATCAAAATCAACACGCATCTTACCTAAATCTTGATTACTAATGCAATCAACCACTGCCAGTCTGTAGCTAGATAGTGCGACTCTTGGCAATGCCACACCCCTTGGCTGACTAGTAGTAAAATGGGCTTCTGACTTAAAAATGGCAAGTGGTGTTGGATCCTCCCATGTAACTGGTATCCTAAGAATCTTATCTAAGGTACTTCGCCTTGGCAAAGCATTGGCAATTTTAGTAATTAATCCATTAATTTGTGGTGTATCCTGCGCAAAATCAACTATAGCTAATTGTAGTTCTAAGGCATTTCTGCCTGCAGGAGATAAAAAATGGGGATCACCTCCAGCAGGGTAGAGGCTAAAAGCCTCTCCAGTTGACGGTTTATCTTTACCAAAATTTTCAGCTGACATATTCAGAGTATTATAGGACCATTAGATCAGGAAAGCAAGGCTATTTGATCTCGAGAAGTTCGACTTCAAAGATTAGGGTAGAATTTGGGGGAATGTCCCCTAAATCTCTATCTCCATAAGCTAGCTGCGGGGGAATGGTTAATTTTCTTTTTCCGCCTTCTTTCATTCCCACTACACCCATATCCCAACCTTGAATGACTTCACCAACACCAATTCTGGTTTGAAAAGGAGTACCACGATCATAAGAACTATCAAATTTTTTACCATTTTCTAAGGTTCCCAGGTAATGAATAGAAATATAGTCACCATTAGTAACTTCTTTCCCAGTCCCGACTTTTATATCTTCAAATTTAAATTTTGTATCTGCCATTAGATTTATTATTTTAACAAGAAGGGAAGAGGCAATCAAGAAAGAGTTTGGTATCCATTTGCTCAGTTGGTAAAATCTGGTAGAATGTAAATTCCGCGGGTGTAATTCAGCGGTAGAATGTCACTTTTCCAAAGTGAACGTCAGGGGTCCAACTCCCCTCACCCGCTCCAAGAGGGATTGGATTGTTAGGACAAACTAATCTAACTATTTAAAACAAATTAATATGGTCTGGTGATTACACAGCAAATTATCAAAAAATCTTATAAATTTTTGACTATAGGATGTACTTATGATAAAATTATTTCATGTTAGATTTAGATAGAGAGTGTTTTTATCCAGCCGCAAAACGATCTGTCCGTACAGATAGAGGTTTTAGGTATTATTTGAAAGCTTTTAATTATGGCCAGAATGGGCAGGAGTTGGAAGGGAAAATAATCCTTGATATAGGAGAAGGTGATAGTGACTTTGCGGATGTTTGTAGAGAACGTGGTCTTGCAAGAGTGATTGCTTTAGATCACAGCTATTATCATAATCCACCAAAAACTAACAAAGATAAAGTTTCTAGTTTAGGTCAGGAGCTACCATTTGGGGATGAAACATTTGATGAAGTTATTGCCTCCTATTCACTTTGGTGGATAAATCGTGGTTTAGCAGGTGCAATAAGAGAAATGTTGCGTGTGGTTAAAAATGGAGGTAAAGTTAAAATTCATCCCGCAATAGTCAAACCAGGAGTTGATGAAGGTTTATTCAGAATGCATTCACCTTTTCATGCTTCCTCATTTTTTGGTTTAGAAGAAAGTTGTGATTCAACCTTAGTTTTGACAAAACCAGCTGATCTTGCAGATGAAGATTCTGAGAATGGTTTAGACGAATTATTACAGTCGTTTAGGTTTACTTTAGGTAGACTTTTAGTAACTACTCCTGAGGAAATTTCAGTAGGTACTATTTCTATGCCAACGGAAATTACTGGATTCAAAAAAATTAATTTAAGCCCCAATATAAATTATAAATACCAGTCTAAATTAAACTATTTAACAAAAATAAAGGGTGAATCAAGTGGCTAATTGCCTATTCTGCTTTGCCTAATTCTTCTAACTTATCAACTACCCCCACACTCTCAGAGTTGGATAAATCAATGCCATTTTTGTGGGCTACAATTAAACCCTGAATAATTTTTCTAGCCTTTATTGCCTCCTTTGTGCTTAAATACCTAACATCAATTGAATTTTCAGTAAAACCTACATCAATAATAGTTAGGGTGGACCAGAAAAAGCCAGTTTCTACCAGTACGTCTGAGATATCCTTAATATAAACACTATGAATTTGTTCAGACCAAAAAAAGTATTTAAAGATAATATTTACTTTGTTGATATCAATTATCACCTTATCCGGAAATGGATTTAAAGGGATTGTAGTTTTTATTTTCAGCAGAGGTTCTTGAGAATGTTCTACTAAATCATCCAGTTTTTTAGTAGCCTGTTGTTCTATAGTAAGAATTTCTTGTTCAGGAGGACTATGATTTGGAGGACTTTTGTCTTCTTTAAGGTTTTCTTCATCAATTAACATCCTATCTACAGCTTGCCTTCTGAATAAGTGGTTTAGGAAGTACTTTGCTTGAAAACCTGTATCTTGTTGTTGAATAGGATCCATAGAAGCTGACAATAACATTTGAACTTATGAAATTGCCCTGATTTGAGTAAGAGAGTTGTATGATATATTAATCTAAAGGAGGTGATAAATTTGATACAAGTAAATTATGTGGCTGTTTTAATTTCAGCCGTTGCAGCAATGGTAGTTGGCTCTGTTTGGTATGGACCACTACTGGGTGCCACCTGGATGAAACTGGCAGGTCTTAGAAAAGAAGACGCTGATAAATCCCAGATGCCAAAATTATATGGAATAATGTTTGTAGGCGTCTTAGTAGAAGCCTATATCCTATCTCATTTCATCCACTATGCAGGAGCTTACAGCCTGGTTAATGGCATGAAAACCGGAGTATGGGCCTGGTTAGGATTTGTAGCACCGGTAATGCTGGGAAATTATATGTTTACCAAAAAACCAATGCAGCTTTATTACATTGATGCAGGGTATGCTTTGGTTAACTTAGTGGTGATGGGTGCAATTTTGGGAATGTGGTTTTAGGAAATCTTATGAAGAGAAGAAACTCCTCAGGAATTATAGGGAGTTTTCTTAAAATGGCCTTTACCAGTTGGTTTAAGCAAACCACTTTTACGTAAAGTATCCAGATCCTGCTGGATACTTTTCATTTGTTGACCAATGTGTAGTAATACTTTATGTGACTCTTCTTCCTCAAAAGCATCTTCCTGAATATCTTCAATGTCTTCTTCAACTTCTTCCAAACTCTCGGTGTTTCTGTTAACTGTTAGTTGAATGAACAAAGCCAGATAAATTGCTTCCAGAGAAACCAGGGTGTTCCAGATCAGGATCACCTTATTAAAATCTGCTCCCATACTTAAAACAGTGGCAAACCCAGCAAAAACTATCGTGTGGACAATAATGGAGATTGGAGTACCAATCCACTCGGTTAGTTTAATAGAGATATTTTCTAAAAAGTTAAATCGGCGATTGCTCATAATAAACTCCTTCCCATCAAAAAAATCCCTTGAGACCGTTTCCTTAGGTTTTTAGAGATTTCTGATCTCATTGTCCTCTGATTTTTAGGATCTGTCAACCCCTGAAAATTTCTGGTAGAATACCTAAAGCGCCGCGATGGTGGAATGGCATACACGCTCGCCTTAAGAGCGAGTCCCCATAAGGGATGTGGGTTCGACTCCCACTCGCGGCACCATCTTTCTTACCTCTTTTTTACTCATTACTCAAACTATTCATAAATAAAATCTATATATTGAAAAAAGTCATGAAATATTTCATTAAGAAAAGTATTTTTCTTTGCTTAAGCTTTTTGTTAGTTACGATTGTTGCCAGTCGATTTGCCACCTCAGTTTTTGCATTAACTGTCACAGATTCAATGATTTTTTATGATAGTAACAAGACCGGTAATTTTGAAATTTATGCACAGGATTTAAACACTGGTGTAGAAACCCGCTTAACAACTGATACTAACAGTGACAGCTGGTGGCCCAGAATCTCTCCTGATCGGACCCGCTTACTTTTTTATAAATCACCTAAGGGGACTTATGATCGCGATAATAGTAAGAATAATTTATGGGTACTAAATACCAGTGATTTATCAACCAGTCTGGTTAGAGCTGTTGGAACTGACGGCTGGGCTGTCCAGGCCCACGCTGAATGGTCACCAGATGGTACTAAGCTTGTTATGTTCGGCGGCTCCAGTGTACTTCCACAAATTTACACGCAAACTATCAGTGGTAGTAATGTTTTGGGTACACCTATGCAAATTAGTAATCGCAACGTGCCCAGTTATGACCCAAGTTGGTCTCCTGATGGTACTAAGATTGTTTTTGTTTCCTGTATAACTTCTGCTTGTCCGGGAACTTCATATGATGTTTATGTCATGCCCTCAGGAGGAGGCACAGAAACTAATTTAACTGGCGGTAATGTCGTAAGACAGGATGATGACCCTTACTTTAGCCCTGATGGCGCTAAAATAACCTGGGAACAGTTTCAGGGAGGCTATGCCGGGGGAGTAAATATTCAACAAATGAACGCCGATGGTTCAAGTCAGCAAGCTCTAACCGGAGATTTAGTAAATGTTAACACCATGCCCACCTGGTCCCGTGATGGTACTCAAATCTATTTTATGCGGGCTACCACTGATACAAATCGTTTTGGCTTATATAAAATGCCAACCGGTGGAGGTACTATTACTCAGGTAATGCTGGATCCAAATTCTGGAGTCGATACCGGCTCCTACCCAAACTTCCCTAAATAAATTTCTCTAAATTTGATATACTTGCATAAGGTTTTTATTACGGGGACTAGTTCATCGGTAGAACGCTCGTTTTGGGAACGAGAAGTAGGGAGTCCAATTCTCCCGTCCCCGACACTTAAAAGAAAGGAGGTGAGTATATGAATTTAGTTGATGCACCAGTGACAGTCACTTTAATCGCTAGAGATATGGCAGCTACCAAAGCTTTTTATACTGAAAAGCTAGGCCTTAAACTTCACGAAGGTGAAAGAGAAGATCCGGGCTTATTACTAGAAGCTGGTAAAGGTAGTATGATGTATATCTACGAAAGTCAGTTACCAATCCCACAAAACACCGTAGCCGCTTTTAATGTAGATAATACTTTAGAAACTGTTAAAGAATTAAAGGCTAAGGGAATAGAATTTGAAAGTTATGATATGGAATATATCAAAACTGATGAAAATAACATTGCAACCATGGGAAAAATGCAAGTTGCCTGGTTTAAAGACCCGGCCGGTAATATTTTGTCTTTGGGTAATATGTAAATTGGGGTTGACATTTCATGGGATTTGCTTTATCTTAAGCACGTCCCATGAAACTAACCCGTAAACAGTTGCTATTTTTGGCTCTATTCACAATTTTAGGATTTACCTCCTTACAGCTTCCTTTTAACCACTTAGCAGGATCAAATGTTTCCTTTACCTTATTTGACTTTTTTGGACCGATTGCCGGGGCTTTTCTAGGACCAGTATTTGGAATAGCCTCAGTATTAACTGTGGAAGTAGTTGATATGCTAATTAAACATAGTGCCTGGAATGCCGGTTCTATTATTAGACTATTCCCAACTTTGTTTGCCGTTTACTACTTTGCATCACTTAGCAAAAAAAACTCTGCTAGCAAATGGATTTTAGCTGTGCCAGTTCTGGCCATGCTTTCTTTTGTAATTAATCCAATTGGCCGCCAGGTATTCTATTATTCTTTCTTCTGGCTGATTCCTTTGATTGCATATAGATTCAGAAGTAATCTGTATATTAGAAGCTTGGGAGCTACTTTTACCGCTCACGCAGTGGGTGGAGCAGCCTGGATTTGGGCTTTTCACCTTCCAGCCAAAGTCTGGCAAGGTTTAATCCCAGTGGTCATTGAAGAAAGACTGCTCTTTGCAGCCGGAATTGCCGCCTCATTTGTCATAGTAAAATATTCTCTGAAGTTTTTAACAGCTAAGAAAATCCTTCCTCAGTTAGACTCGGTAGTCTCCTAAACTTATCTAAATAATAGATTCTTCGCTAATCGCTCAGAATGACGCGGGGGAAAGCCACGCAAAAGAAGACTCAATAAAGGTCCATATTATATAAGCCAACTTTCATTAGAATTACATCCTTTGAAATAGATATCCCAATGTAATCGGGATAGTTAAATTAGCGATCTTCTCGGGGACGAGCAATGTTTACAACGATCTTACGACCTTCAACATCTGTTCCGTTAAGATTATTAACTGCAGCTTGAGCTTCTTCGTCTGAAGACATTTCAACAAAACCGAATCCTCTTGATCTGCCAGTTTCTCGGTCTTTAACAACTTGAGCTGAAACAACGGTACCAGCTTGAGCAAAAATTTGCGCCAAACCTGCATCGTCTACTGCCCAAGGCAAAGAACCAACAAAAAGTTTTCTGTTATTCAAATTAATTCACCTCCTTCACTTTATTTACTGTGGGGGTGAATTACTGAAATTTCACTAAATACACTTTAACCACTACCCAAATTGTCCCACACACCTAGCAATAATGCAACTGTTTACAAAAAAGGCTATTTCTATTAAAATCATTTGCCAATGGCTATTAAAGTTGAGATGGGTCAGTGGATACAACCTAGAGGTAGACAAGGGGTGACTGGACCTTACAGACATAGCTTACAAATTGAAGTTAGTCCTTATGCAAGGCATGTTAGGCCCATGACAGATCATGAAATTGCAAAAGATCATAATTTTTTAATGACAATAGATCCCAGCCATTTAGTTTTCATAATTGGGCCTTTAACTGGGATACGGGATCCCGAAACGCTTAGAATGCCCCAGGATGCTATTACAGAACATGATTCCATTGCTGAATTTTTAAGAGAAAATCATTTAAAACCATACAGTTCACATGCCCGTCAAGCTTTTGGACAATTAGGAGTGAGCGCTGAACAGGCCAGTCTGTTAGATGGAACTGCACTAGACCGTGCTTCCTTAGTTATTTGTATGTCACGTGCCTCAACTTCTCCTAATACGCAGCGGGAAGTAAAAAGAGCAATCCAAACTGGTAAGAGTGTGATTATGTTTTTTAAAGATCATGAAGCACCTTTTGCAGAAAAAGTTAAACAACAGATATTATCTGCTCCAATTTCATATCCACCCTCTGCATTAGTACCGGTAAATGGAGAAACAGATTTATCACCTCACTTGGGTAGATTACTACTTGAAGCAGCGTAATCGCGCAATAATCACGCAGTTTATTGCGCAACATCTTCATGCACAGTAAAGCCTTTTTTCTGTAACCGTTCAGTGACTATATTTAAACCTGTAACGCCGCCAAATCTTCGAAGTCCCATTAGTTGATCTGTTGTTGCTGCAAGTATTTGGCCTACTGTTTGAATTTGCCCTCTGTTCAATGCTCTCTGTGTATCAGCCAACACACGTACATGCATTACATCATTACTTTCTTCGGCGTCCATTGCAAAAAAAGCTTCAATACTCATTTCTGCTGGCCCATTGAAAACATCTGGTTTACCAAGATTACTTTTGATCTCGTCAATTTGCCTGACCCGTTCCTGCTCACTCAAAACTTGTTGCGCTTTTTCTGTAAATAGAATGTCCACTGGAGGTGGGGCGATTTGAACATCTGCTAAAAGCTGTGTAATACTGGTAACGTGCTTGCGCACCTCATTTGCTGTATCTATTATTTTATTTCTGTGGGAAATACTATCGCTTATCCGAAGGCTTAATAGTCTTCCATCAGGTGGGGTTCCGGATTCAAATTTATCAGCATTGGATCTCAACTCTGCCGCTAAGGAGTTATCCTTTTCCTTCAATTGCTGTGCCAGATAAGCTGACATTGCCTCATCAAAATTATCTATAGCCATAATGGGTGCACTATATCAAATGAAAAGCCCATATTCAAGTATTTAAATTACGCAATAATCCCGCAAGCTATCGCGCATTACTTTGCAAGTAAATAGAAGCTGGATGGGCCTTTGCCGTTTAATTTAAGCAGGCCTTTATCGGCCAGATTCTTTAGTTTGAGCTGCGCAGTTCGTTTGGCTACATTTAATACATCAACCACATCATCTGAGGTGATTCTGCCAGTGGTGGTTAAAAAGTCCATAATTTGGATTTCATCACGGTCCAGGAATACTTGCTCACTCTTTTTGGAAACCTTGCCAAAGCCAATTGATTGAATTTGTTCTAAGACTTTTCTAGCTTCCACCAGAAATCCGCCGGTAAAATATTCAATCCAATTACTAAAATCCATGTCCGGCTCATAATTTTTACCCTGAGCTTTATTTTCAGCATTATAATAACTCATACGATCTCTATTGTAGTAGTCTTCAAGTACCAGGATTTTACGCAGATCCCAACCATCACGGTAAAGCTGCAGCTGAGTTAACAGCCTGGCCACACGACCATTACCATCAGTAAACGGATGGATAGTCACAAATTGTAAATGTAAGACAGCGGCTCTGATAACCGGGTGGACGCCGTCCTTTTTAGACTGATTCAGCCACTGCAGTAAATCTTCTATCATCGCTTTGACTTTTTTGGCATCAGGAGCCTTAAAACGAAGCATTTCCCGACCATCTCCCAAGTCATCCAACACATATACATCTCCTGGCCGGAAAGCTCCGGTTTTTTTCTCTTCCACCAGTTGATTAATAGTAATCTTGTGAAGCTTGAGGATTTCATCCAAGGTAATAGCAGTTTTCTTTTTAGCCATTTCATCAAGCATTTTTAAAGCTTTGTAGTAATTTTCCACTTCAATAATATCTTTTTGATCTGCACGGACTGCTTTTCCCTCAATGACTTTTCCCACTTCAAATTGAGCCAGCTTATTTCCCTCAATAGAAGTAGAAGTATGCGCCATGCGAAGAATAGCCTGGCGTCTAAGCTGGGCCTCATTAAGAGGTAAAACACGTGATCTTTCTACCACTGCCTTAATCTCGGCAATTTCGCTCATATTAGAAAGGGTCAGGGGAGTGATGCTATATTTAGGATCCAGCATATTTTTAGTCTACCATATATTATACCATGGAATCACGCAATAATCGCGCAATTTATCGCGCAATGAGTTTAATGTTACAATTTAAAAATGTGGACTAAAATCCTGCTTTTACTCTTTGTTTTTGCTATATTTTTCAAAACAGATACCTCTTTTAATCAGGACTTGGGAAGACATATTAAGTTGGGCCAGATTATTACTAAAACCCATTCTGTTCCCAAAACTAACCTGTTTTCCTACACCAATCCGGATTTCCCCTTTATTAATACTCATTGGTTATTTGAAGTTTTTGCTTACTGGTCGAGCCAAACAGTGGGCATTTACGCTCTGTTGGTATTAAAACTAATTCTCGTATTAATCTCTGTTTGGCTTGTTCTTAGAATTATTCCCAAGGAGAATTCGGCATTACTTTTACCAGTGGGTTTTATTTTCTTACATGTTTTAAGAGAGCGGACCGAGCTGCGGCCGGAAATCTTCAGTTTCTTCTTTACAGCAGTTACCTTATATATTCTAGAGAAAAAACAATCCACGCGCTGGATATATCTACTGCCAGTTATATCGCTTATCTGGGTTAATACTCATATCTATTTTTTTGTGGGTTTGGCATTACAAGCCATCTATCTTATTCATTTAACTTATCAGCATTTACGATTACACCTTTCAGGTGTCAGGCTAAAACAAATGTTAATTATTTTTGCTTTATCCATCATGGTCAGCTTTTTCAATCCCAGTGGGATTACCGGAATTTTATATCCTTTAAATGTTACTAAAAATTATGGCTATACAATTGTGGAGAATCAGACCATGTTTTTCCTGGAAAAGCTGGGATTTGCTGACCAAAATTTTCTATTTGTAAAACTAGCCATCGGCATAATTGGAATATCTATTTTAATTTCACTCATTAGACGGAGATTTAGTATTAAATACTTTCTGCTGGTAGCTTTTGGTACAACTTTAGCCTTGTTAAATGTTCGCAGTTTCCCTTATCTGGTTTTTATATCATTGCCTGCAGTAATGATCGGACTGGGAAAAGTGAAATTTAACTTACCCATAAAACTTTTAACTACTATATTCGGTATTTTACTGATTTTGGAAAGCTATTTTTATTTAAATGGGGAGTATTATAAATACCATGACAGCATTGATACACCTGGCTTAAAATTGGAGGAATCTGCCAAAGGCGCAATGGACTTTGCTCTGAGTAAGGATTTACCAGAACCGGTTTATAATAATTTTGATATTGGCAGTTACATTATTTACCGTGGTTACCCAAAATATCAGGTGTTTGTGGATGGCCGCCCGGAAGCCTTTCCAGCCAGCTTTTTCCAGGACATTTATATCCCTACCGAGTATGACTATAACAAGTTCAAAGACTTAGATAAAAAGTATCAGTTTCAAACAGTTATTTTTTCCTATTTAGACCAAACGCCCTGGGGTAAGGCTTTCCTGCAAGAAGCGCTCAAGGATAGTAACTGGAAATTAGTTTATCTGGATGATTTTATGCTGATTCTGGTTAAAGAAAATGTCGTGGCTGAGAAAAACTTATCAATAATTGATCTATCAAAATTACAAGCGGACAATTATCACTATACTAACCACTTATCATATCTGCGCATTGGGCTATTTTTACTGGGAAACAAATACCAGTCCGGAGCTTCTTTTATTCAAAAAACTCTGCAAATATTTCCAAAAGACCCAATTGCCAACTCAATCATCGGAAACTCTGTCCAAAACCCTTTTTTCTGGTAGATTTATTTAATTCTGGCTTTGGATTTGAAGAAGAAGTAGGTGACTAAGATAGCAGTGATGGCAGGGGAGACCCAAGAAGGAATATTATAACCAAAAGCTTCTAAAAGCATAATTACTCCCAAAACCAAAATAGAATACATGGCCCCATTTTCCAAAAAAACATATTTTTTAATCCGATCAATATTAGAAACAGTCAGGCTACGAACCACTAAAGCACCTAGACCATTACCTAGTAAAATTAATGGTACTGATAAAGTAAAGGCAAATGCTCCTAGCACTCCGTCTAAAGAAAAAGTAGCATCAATGACCATTAGGAAAAAGATTTTACTGGTATCAGAAACCACCCCGGCTTTATCTTCCAGTTTTTTTTCCATCACCTCGGCATTTTCTTTAAAACCATGAGTAATAAAAAATAAGGTAGAACCTAACACTGCCCCAAAAGCCATCATCGGGTTTCTATTCAAAGCTAGCCAGACAATAATACTGAGTAATATAGACACAATGGCATAAAACCAGGCACCGTTACTGTAAAAAAACCTTTCTGCTTTAATCCCGTAATATTTTGGCTCTAAAAATAGCCAGTAGAAAAACAAGAAAACCATAAACGTCCCACCGGCAATTAACAAAACAGGTGCAGAAGCCTCTACTGCGGCAATAACAGCGGGATCATTTCGAAAAGTGGCGGTTAAGGCACCAATTGGACCAAGTCCCGGGGAGACCACCCAAATAATTAGCCAAGGAAGTAAACCACGAACCACGAATACAGCCACCAAAAGCCCCCAAGTTAAAAACCATCTTCTGGCTTTTTCACCCATGGTGGATAACACTTCCGCATTAATAATGGCATTATCAACAGAGGAGATAGTTTCAAAAAGCGCCAGTCCAAAAACAATCAAAATAATTGATATAAAACTCATCTGTTGTTAGGTTATTAAAGTTATTATATAGTAAACTTCATGGCAAAGAAAATCACCAAACCTCCGTTTAAAAAACTGCTTACCATCGGACTAATTTTTGCACTCGGAATTGCTGTAGGCTATGGTTATTTCTCTAAAAATCAACATCTACCAACTGCATCAGTGCTGGCAGAGAAAAATACACCCAAAGCTTTTGTTAGTGAAGTCTATGACAAAATTAAGGATAATTACTGGAATAATATCTCCGATGCCGAACTGTTAGACCTGTTTAAACTTTCCATTGATAAAAATGGCGGCTTAGTCACTGTACCGAAATTTGAGAGCAAAAAGCAAATGCTTGATGTCCTTCCCAAAGCCACTACCGGAATGAACAAGGATGACCAAAATAAATTCCTGGCCTCAGTGGTAGGATCTGTTTTAGCCACCTTGGCACCAGCCGGCCGTTCTGGTTTATATACCCAAAAGCAGGAACAGCAATTAAATAATACTGTGGCCAATATTAATCCCCAAAAAGATTTATACAAAGATTTAGGAGTGGCTAAGGGCGCATCAGCCGCGGCCGTTGCCAAAGCCTACCAGGAAAAGGCCGATCAACTGGCTTCTGATTCATCCCAACAGGCTAAAGACCAACTTAAAGCAATTGCTTATGCCAAAGATACTTTAACCAAACCAGATACCAAAGCCCAGTATGATCAAAACAAAGTAGAGCCCACTATCTTTGCCAGTGTGATTGAACCGGAAACCTTATATATCCAATTTAAAAAGTTTTCTCCCACTTCATTGGATGAATTTCAAAAAGCTTTTGAAGATAACAAAGCAAATGCTAATCTAACTTCAACAATTATTGATTTACGGGGAAATATTGGTGGGGCCATTGATGCCACGGCTTACTTTTTAGGATTTTTCTTAGGGAAGAACCAAACTGCTTTTGAGTTTTACCACAAAGGTGATTATCTGCCGTTTAAAACCCCGACTGATAAATTGGCATCCATTCAAAAGTTTAAGCAAGTGGTGGTATTAATTGATCAAAATACCCAGTCTTCTGCTGAGCTAATGGCAGCTGCCTTTAAAAAATTCCACATCGGGGTATTGGTGGGAGTTCCTACCAAAGGATGGGGTACAGTAGAAAAGGTTTTTCCTTTGGATAATCAGATTTCCACCACTGAAAAGTATTCCATCTTTTTGGTTCATTCCATAACTCTGCGTGATGATAATCAGCCCATTGAGGGCAGGGGAGTAGATCCTGATATTAGTATTAAAGATCCTAACTGGCAGCAGAATCTACTGCAGTATTTTAGAAATACCAACTTGGTCGATGCTGTTAAGAGCGTTTCTTTTTAGCAGTAGCTGTCTTAGAAGTTTTGGAAGCAGTTTTGGCTGCTTTTTTTGCTTCTGGAAGTGCTGCTCGACCTTTTTCCTGTAACTGTTTTGCTAAACCGGTGATTTGCTTGATGACTTTACTACCTTCTTTTTCCATGTCTTCTAAAATCTTTTCCGCTTTTTTGCGATTTTTTTCATCAGATAAAGCAATTGCTGCTGCAGCGGCTGCTGCACCAATGACTGCTCCTGCTACACCAGTAGCAAATGGGTTTGCGCCTTTGTCTTGTGCCATATAATTTCACCTGCCTTTCCGTATTTTATTTGCCAAAGCCAGTAAAATTGAAGGGATCACGGTTAACATTTTCATCTGCATGCGGTTTTTTAATCCATCAGTAATTTCTTCCATATTGTTAGCGGCATTGGAAATGGCCTTTAAAGTTTGGACAAAAAAATAAGAACAAAAAGCCACAGAACCTGCCACAATAATCACACCAACTGCCAGAGTAATATTTAGGAAATCTGAAGTATTCATGTGCATATTATACACCCATTTGTCTGTGGTATAATTTTTGTAATATGGATGACACTAAAAAGATGTTGCAGGCCATAATTCATGGCCAAAATTCTCTTAAGCAGGAGCTGGTTACTAAAATTGATAAGCTAGACAGTAAAATTGATCAGGTTGAAAAAAGATTAACAAATAGAATAAACGCATTAGGTAAGCAGTTAGCATACTTGGAAGATGATGCACCAACCAGAGAAGAATTTGATAGCTTAGAAGAAAGAGTAGGTAAAATAGAGCAAAGTAAAGTCGCGGGGCTAACATAAAATGATCAAACAAATCGCATCTACCACAGCTATTTTATTAATTTTCTTTGTATTACTGTTTGCCTATGTGAAATTAGCCGGGCCAATTCCTTTTTCAGTTAATTCTGTTTCCACTACGAAAACCACTAGTTTTGATGTAACAGGTGAGGGTAAAGCTTCCATAAAACCGGATAGTGCCAAAGTTTCAGCCGGCATTACAGCTAACGGCACCACTAGCGCAGATGCCCAAAACCAAATCAATGCAGTAATTAATAAAGTATCTAGCGCCATTAAAGCCGTGGGGATTGACGCTGCTGATATCCAAACTGCCAACTACAACATTAACCCTACATATGATTATTCTGCAGGAACGCAGCGTATTACCGGCTATAGCGGCAGTACTAATTTAACTATCACTGTGAAAGATTTAACCAAGCTCAATGCAGTAATCGATGCTGCTACAGCTGCCGGAGCAAATAATGTTAATAATTTAGGATTTAATAACGCTGATAATTCAACAGCAGAAATGGCGGCTAGAAAACTGGCCATTGCTGATGCCAAGAAAAAAGCCCAAGATATTGCCAACTTGGCGGGATTTAAATTAGGTAATCTGATTAATTATTCAGAAGGCACTCCAAGTTCCCCCAGACCAATTCCGATGCTAGCTAAATCTGAGGCTGTAGGTACTTCCATACCCACTCAAGTCGAACCAGGATCTAATGAAGTAACAGTAGATGTCACTTTAAGCTTTGAAGTAAATTAGCTGCTTAATTTAAAACCAATCCAAACACCTAATATTCCACCTAAGCCGCTAAGTAATACTGAGGAATAGGAAAATAAGCCTGCGCCCCAAAGAGCCGGAATATATCCACCAATCACTGAGCCAATGGTCATTCCTAAAAATACGGCAAATTTTGGTGACATTAGATCTATTATATGCAGTTGTTAACGTGGTGTAAAATAGACATTGATGAATCTGCTTAAAAAAATCATTTCTACTATTACATCTCATAAAATTTTAGTTATCGTCCTGATTGCTTTCGTTGCTTTAATTGGCTCCAGTATTGGATTTAGAAGTTATCTACTAGCTAAATTAAAGATTGGCCAAAAAGATAAAGCCGGGATTTCCTATGCCAAATATGCGCCTTTGCCAGCCACACCATCTGAAACTGCTACACCCAGTGCAGATGCGAGCGATAATTCAATTTTAGGAACTACATCTTCTGACAATAGTAGCGACCAAAATTCTTATGTACCACCACCAATACCAACAGCCATGCCAAATCCGATTATTACTGTGGTACCAATTCCCACTAATATCCCAATACCAACCTCAACTCCAACAAATAGCTCTACCTCGACTAATAATACTGTCTCCTCTGGATCAAACACTTCAAGCTGTGCTAATTCAGGTGAATGTTGTTCTAATGCAGTATTTCCCTCTAGCCCAGTCGCAATTGGCTCTAATACAACAGTATTTGTTGACTTCAGTGCTTGTAATAATAGTTCAAGTTATTCAAGCGATACTATAACTGTTTATCCAAGCTCAGTAGATTCTACTTTTCAAGTAGTTGGATCTGGATCATTGCCATATACATTATCTAATGGCCAATCTAGTTTTAGGGTTACATCTCAAAATGTCGGCAGCAATACCTTTACTATTCAAGATACAACCCGAGGATTCAAAATAACTGGCAGCAACCCCCCATACTCCACTCCTAATGTCACTTTCACAGGATCAACAAGCACACCAACTCCGACACCAACAGCTGCATCCACCGTCACCCCAACAGCTACACCCTCGCCAACATCAACTGCCACTAGTTCTGCCACACCTAGTCCTTAAGTTTTAAGTAAGCAAAAACCGGAATTGATAAGCTAGCGCAAATTACCGCAAAGATAAATGTGGCAGAAGGGGAAATAGTTGACCACAACAGTCCACCAATTACTGAAGCTAGAACTGTAAAAATACTAGTGATAGTATAAAAAACTCCATAAGCTGTTCCGGCTTTTTCAGAGGTAACTAAACCCCCAATCAGAGCTTTGGAAACCCCATCAGTTAAAGCAATGTAAAAACCATAAATACCAAACAGTAGCCACACCAGCAAGGGATTAGTATTAAAAGCAAATCCCAAATAAACCAGCACAAAAATGATAATGCCAATAATATAAACCGTTTTGGTGCCGATTTTGTCAGATATGATTCCAGCCGGAGTAGAGGACAAGGCATAAACTAAGTTATAAACAATATAGGCAGTAATCACCAGAATTAGGCTTAATCCTAAACTTTTTGATCTTAAAATCAAAAAGCTATCAGTACTATTACCCAAAGAAAATAGGGCTGACCCTAGTAAAAAAATCTTTAGCTGCTTTGGTAAACTAAATAAACTAAGGGAAAGCTTAATTTTACCAGTATTAATTCTTTTTTTAGCTTCTTTAATATAGTAAAAAAAACTTAAACTAATTAGCGAGGGAATAATCGCCAGTATCAACACTAGTCTAATATTGTTATTAAAATACTCCAGTAAAATTAAGGCAATGGTCGGTCCAAGCACTGCTCCCATCGTATCCATTGAGCGGTGAAAACCAAAAATAAAGCCTTTATTGTGTTCCGTGGTTACTTCCAGTAGCAAAGCATCCCTGGCACCGGTTCGGGCTCCTTTTCCTAAGCGGTCAATAAAGCGACCAATAAAAACCACTGGCCAAGAATAGGCTAAAGCAATAATTACTTTGGCCACTGCTCCTGCACCATATCCGGCAATCACAAATGGCTTCCGTCTTTGTAATAAATCAGAATAATAACCAAATATAGCCTTAAAAATTGCGGCAGTACCCTCTGCGACTCCGTCAATTAATCCCACTACAAAAACCGGAGCTCCCAATACCTGGGTTAAAAAGATTGGCATTACCGGGTAAAGCATTTCCGAGGCAGTATCATTAAATAAACTAATCAAACTTAGAAACCAGGCTGTTTTAGGAATAGTTGAGAATTTTTTAAAAAATGACATGACTTAATCGTATGTCTTTGATCTTAGAATACTGATATGTCGAGCCACTACCATCATCGGGATAATACTAAATAGATTCAATGCAGCTGCCAAAATAAACAAAACCTGAAATGAGTAGACAGATAAAATAATGCCGCTTAGCAAAGAAAATAAAGCTGTACCAACATAGATTAAATTTTCATCCATCGACCATTCAGCAATTTCCTGATTTTCATCCAGATGCTCAGAAAATAGGGAAAATCTCACCGGAGTAGATACTCCTAGAGCAAATCCGACCAGCACATATGCTGCAATAAACATTAAAATAGAAATTGTAATGGCAAAAATAGCATAAGATATTGAAACAAGCAAAATGCAAGAAATAATTACCGAAAGCTTCACCCGATCACCAGGTTTAGGAAAGAAGACGCTACTAAAAAAACCGCCCATAATCCGAGCAATCACGTAGCTGGTATAACCATAGATCCCGTATTCAACTCTGCTACCTGGAATAGTAATCAATAAAAATGAGGCTAAAATTGGTAAAAGGGTATACCAAATTGACCAGAAAAATGATTCATTGAGAATAAACAGCTTAACAAATTTATTGAATTTAAAATTAACTTTGATTTTTCTACGAGGTAGTAAACTATACATATCAAAATAGTATAAAACTCTTAGTAATTGCGCAAGATGGTAAAGGATTATAGCCTAATAATATTTTGAAATTATCCCCACAAAGCCTTTATTGAACATAATTAAGCCCGACTTTTTATCCCAGATCGTAACCTCTTTGTCTAAGCTCATCCTGAATGACTCTATTAATTGGTTTAACTATTTCTGCTGCTAACTCATTAACTCTTGGTAATTCTTGACCTTCTTGAACATTAAAATATTCACCTAAGTCCCCATTATGAGCAATACGTATAACTTTATATCCTTCAGTCCTTATTCCCTCAAAGTGCGCAATTTCATCTTGGGGAATTCTTTGCCCACTTCTATAAACTTGTGCTAATTCAGTAAAATTTAGAGCTTTAGGCCTTAAGGCTTGCATATCATAAGCGCCTTCACCTGCCATTGTAGTAATCATTAGTAGAGGAGTACTTGAAGGAACATTATGTAAAGAAGTTACCGTTGAATATACATTAC
The DNA here is from genome assembly GCA_964523905.1 of uncultured Gammaproteobacteria bacterium. Lineage (GTDB taxonomy): Bacteria > Patescibacteriota > Microgenomatia > Daviesbacterales > UBA10151 > CAZFYQ01. The sequence continues at coordinate 2,230 of CAZFYQ010000003.1, read as the reverse complement.
CATCATTTTCCCCACCATTGTATACATAAAGATAACCAACAGACTTGGTCCAGGCAAAAAGTCCCATGGTTCCTAAAAAACTCTCCCCATCAATTTTTAAAGCCTCAACACTTAAATCTCCATGTCTACCACTTTTGGCTGCCTCTTGAAGATTCAATGTTATTCCTCCTGAGCCAATACTATTAATCAAGCGCGCAGTTTTTTCCATACTTTCTATGATTAAAGGGGAAGCCGAAGGCTGATGCAATATTTCCATATAAGGAGCCAAGTATAGCAAAATAACCTCAAACATTCAACTATAGGACTTAGATTAATGTCTTGCTATTTATAAGATAATTGTGATAAAAAATATATATGCCTAGTTTAAAAGAAGTTAGCGGAGGAGTTCTTATGGCGGGAGGTGCAGGATTGTTGGCTTATGGTGGAATCGATATGATGATGCAACCAGAGAGTATAGACCAGCAAGTGGAAGCAGCCTTTCCTCCTCCTATAATTGAGCCTAACCAACGAGGTGATTGGTCAGAGGTTGTTTATAGTCCAAGAACAGGAACAAAAATTATTAAAGGCGGAGATGTTTATTTCGAAGTCCCTAATACGCTGAGCGCAAGTGCCGCATTCCGACCATTAGAAGTTACTGATTCCCAAAGACAGAATTTAGAAAAAGCTTTGACTTATCGAAATCAATTGTTAGAAGATTCAACAAGAATTGATTTGTCAAATCCTATACAACATAGAAGCACACGAGATACTTTAGCTTTCGTTACTGGATTTGCATTAGTAGTAACTGGCGCAATAACACAAGCACTCCTAAATCGTCGCCGCTCAAACCCTCAGCCTTCTGCCCCTCAAATGGCCAATGGTCACGCTTAAATATTTCTCTGGCGTAGTTTGATATAATCCAAACCATTTCCTCATCCGCCCCAAACCTATTCTAGAATAAATAATCCTACCCCTTTAAAATTACTAAGGTTTATAAAATTTAGAAAGAACATTATTCATCCTCGCTGCCAGGTGGTGCCTCACTCGGAATTGCCTGTTGTTCACTATTCTCACCAAAAACTAACTCTAGTTGTTTAAAAGTATCCTCAAAGCTTAGCTTATATTCCTGGAAAATGTCTCGAAAGTAGACATCAGTATCTTTATCTGGAAATTGCGCAAGACCGAGGTTACGGGGGTTTAAATAGCCTATTAACCCTTTATTGTAATTTGATCGCATTTGGTCGATATACAAATCTCGGGCAAAACCTCCAATCTTACTTTGGGGGTTACTGTATGCCAAGAATCTGAGCTGATCATTAGCCTTGTAAAAAGGGGACCTTAGCTCAATCGCTTTATGATGTAATATCGGTGTATACCTTTTGTAAAACAAATCTGCATGATTACCCCTTGGGATAATAACAAACAAGTAGCAGGGAAGCCCAAAAAGGCTCCAGTATTCCTGTGTTTCCCGGTTAATCGACACAGTTGGTGTAATCTTATATATATTCATTAAATTAAGGTTTTGATCTCTAGCAACAAAAATTGCTTCTTTTGAAGTGTAATACTTAACCTGAGCTATAAATATTATACCTGTTGGTTTATCTTTATTTTTCCACTCGCATAAGTAATCAATTCCTATATCTTTTGAGGCATCAATTTTGTGAGGTGTTGCAAAAGGGCCAATTAGTGATTCAAATAGAGCCTCGCCCACGTTACCCTTTGTTGTTGCGTGGGGATATTTTTTCATGTCAGATTAACGGTCCCAACATCTTTAGTAATTATAAAGTCACTAACATTAACCTCTAAAGCATTAGCGGTACCACTAATCGTTGGCTTCATAGTGATAACTGGAGTTGTAGTTTTATTTTCTTCATGTATATGATCATCAATAATCTCGTATCTTATAGGTTGGATTGTTACTTGGTCAAAACTTTCTGGATATTCTTCTTGAATAAAAGATTCAGCAAGCGGTAAATTTATCAATGCTATAAAAAAAATGACTACCAGGTAATCACTCCAATTTTTGAACAAAATCATGCTTATATTTTACTAAATTTTAAGGCTAATGTACATACGAATGATAAAATAATGGAGTGAGCCGAATGATACAATATGTATAATGAATTCTTCAGTAAATCAAGAGATAGAGGCCATAATTGGGAAGCTCAGTGACTGGCGGGGTAAACGCCTTGCCTTGATTCGCGCTTTAATAAAGCAGGCTGATCCGGAGGTCATAGAAGAAGTGAAATGG
>CAZFYQ010000002.1:0-137801 GCA_964523905.1 uncultured Gammaproteobacteria bacterium | reverse complement strand
GAAACTATGAACTTGTTTTCAAATTTAATTTGTTTTTTTGCTTTGGCTTTATCCACAGGCTGGTAATTATCAAGATTTTCCCAGTTTGTATAAACTATTATTTTATTTTCTTTAACTCCTAAGCTTTTAATATCATTCTTCGCTTGTTTTGAAATGGCAATAACCTTTTTAGCACTTTCAAAAATCCATTTAGCAATCTCTCTATACAAGCCGGTTTTAGGAAAGTGATATACGGACTGTACAGATACAATATACCTTTTTCTAAATACTTTACTCCAAAATGCTCCAGCAAATCCTGCAATTACTCCTTGTCCATTAATAACAGTTGTTCCCGGATTCAATAAAAGAATTATGGGCGTAAAAAGAAATATGAGTGGTTCTAGAAAAATAAACTCAAGGATTGGAAATTTCAACAATTTATAGAAAAGACCTCTTAAACTGGGTAGCCTGTAAATGGTTAGGCTATCCGAATATTCGATCCACTTACCCAGGATGGGGGTATGAAGGGGTTGATATGTTAGGACAACAACTTGCCACTTTTTTTTAATCAGCTCATCAATTAAATCCTTTAGGTGAGTTTCTAAACCGCCGATGTTGGGTAAAAAACCAATGGCCAGGATGAACACTTTATTCATGCACTTAAGTTTTTTTTATACCACTGGAATGTTTTATTCAATCCTTCATCCAAAGAAATTTTAGGGGACCAACCCAATTCCTTTTTGGCTTTTCGAATTGAAACATACTGTTTTTTAATTTCATTAGACCTATCAGATGGTGTAGTTTCTATTTTTACTTTAATCGAGGACTGTTTTGAAATCTCCAGAATTTTTTCAACTACGTCCGCTATAAGTACCGGCTTCCCTGTACCAAAATTAATTACTCTACCTCGTTTAGTTTTAGGTAAATCTTTTTCAGCCAGGATTAAGTATGCTCTAATTGCATCATCAATGTACAAAAAATCCCTTATAGATCCGATATCCCAAATTTCCGGGCTTTTATCTTCTAGAATATTTTTAATTACTTTAGGAATTAACCTACTAAAGTTTATATCACCTGGACCATATATATTAACGAAACGGGGAATTTCTACTGGTAAATTATAAGTATCAGCATATACTTGGGCAAGTAAGTCAGCACAGGCTTTGGAAGTTTCATAAGGTCGTGAAGGCTGGGGAAAATATTCTTCTTTGTATGGTACTTTAGGATTATCACCATAAACATGAACAGTGGAGGCCACAATTACTTTTTCCACCTGATTTTCTCTAGCTGCCTCTAAAACATTCCAGGTGCCTTGAATATTAACTTCAAAAGTTTTTAAAGGATTGGTTTGCCCTACTTCTACCAAAGGCTGAGCTGCCAAATGGAAAATTACTTTGATGTTATTTTTTTTAATAATGTCATTAACTTGATTGAAATCTTCTACTGTCCCTGTCGATTGTTTAGTTTTTAACTTTAGATCAACCATATGTGGACCTAAGGTAAAAATTTTAGCCCCTATGGTAGATAATTCTAAAGCAAGATGACGTCCAATAAATCCACTAGCTCCAGTTATTAAAACTGGTTTGTTTCGCCAGAAAGAACTTCGTTCGTTGCTCCAGAACTGACTAGTTTTTTGTAATAACATATTTAATCTCCTGTTTAATAGATGTTATACCATAAACTAACAGAATTCCTAAGCACATAAAAGGGTGAACAAACCAAGCTGGATCTTGAACCTTCATATACCCCCTTACTGCATCAACAACTGGCATAATAATTGTAACTGAATAGATAATAAATAGGAAAAGGGATAATTTATCTACTTTTGAATCATAGATACTGTATCTTCTTTTTGATTGATCCTCAAAATGATATTTTTCAATAAAATAACGTCTCCTCCGAAGAAATGGAAAAAAATTGTTTCCGGTTAGATGAATTATTGTATCTTTTACAAAAGCATAATTTCTCAAACCCTTTTTTGTGATATCAACGTGTATATCAATATGGAAAAAATGATCTGGATCGGATTTTGCCTTGGCAAGAACACTTCTCCGAAGCACTGATCCATTTCCTCCCAATGCTGGCAAATTCTTCGGAAAAAGTTCAACCTCGTAATATTCATCGGTTTCTTCTATTAATCTTCCTTTTAAGTGAAATCCGTCGTATAAGTAAGACTGATGTGCACTTTTATTAAAGAAAAACGGTATTGGATCCGTTCCACCAAGTAAAGCAGAATAGCGATCAATCAGTGACATTTTTTTATCATAACCAAATCTTAAAACACCTGCTCCAAAAATTTTTTCATCTTCAATTAAAGGTCTAATCATTTTCTTTAACCAATTTTTATGAGGCAAAATATTATCATGATCAATCATTAAGATGACTTCGTTTTTAGCAGCATTTACGGCCACTCCTTTGTTATATTCAGCATTTTGTTTTGTTGGGGGGATCGGAATGAATTTGACCTTAAATTTCTTGGCAATATCTATTGTGCTATCAACTGATCCACCATCCCCTAAAATAATTTCGATTGCAGCTGGATAGTCTTGATTTTTGACTGAGGTTAAACACTGACTTAATGTTCTCTCAGAGTTTCTGGTTGCTATAGCAACGGAGACAGTTGGCCACTTAATTTTCTGTACTTTCATAGATTTAACGATTTTAGCTTTATTGAATTCCTTATGCAAATTATGTCATAATCTCTCTACTCATGGAAGTGAAAAAAACTGGATTATTGAATAATAGAGCGATTTTAGTTTGGCTATTTGTTCTTCTCCCTACAATCGGCATATTTTTATTTAGAAAATCTTTTGATCTTGGTTTATACGGAGATGATTGGCAACATTTATATATACTTTGGAGAGATTTTTTTGTTTTTCATACCAAGTCTTTTTTTGATGTGCGTTCATATTTAAATCCTTATTTTCCTGAATCCTTATATCTTGGAATTATTAGCCATTTTTGGGGGTATTATCCTCCTGCATATTTTATTTCATCTTTCATCTTAAGAACTATGGCTAATATTGCTCTCTATTTTTTTTCTTATGAGCTAACTAAAAGTAAGTTAGCCGCTTTTCTAACTTCTCTTGTCTTTTTAGTATCAGCAGCAGGATTACAGACAACTGATTGGGTTTTTAATATGAATACTTATGCTGGACTTGCCTTACTGGCCACTGCTGCAACGATTTATCTTAAAATCAGGCTTTTAAAAACTTTTAAATCTTGGCTTTATGTTCCATTTATCATTACCTTTACATTAGCTTTAGCAGTAGTACCAACCAGAATGCATGGAGCAGCCCCTTTTATAGTTTCAATGGATCTTTTTTTAACATATGCAGTTGAGAGACAAAGGTTGAAATTTAATAAATACTTAATCGTAAGAATTCTTATGGCCATTGGTATTTTCGCGATGTTAATACATTTTAAAAGTTTCGGAGAATCCTCATATACCAATGACCGATTTAATGACAGTGCAAAAATAATCACTACTTTAATGGCACAAGGTTATTACGCTTGGTGGTTATATTTTCTCGGAATAATTGGGCATTTGGTAATACCGGACAACCTCATCCCCACTGGATCGCTAAGAGGCATACTTTTTATGGAAGGAGTCTTTTTTTCTATTTTTTCTGTTCTCAGTAGCTATTCTTTATTGAAATCTAAAAAAATATTTGCCCTCTTACCTGTATTATTTAATCTTGTCTGGTTAGGGTTTTTAATAATACTTAGCAGCATAGATACTCGTACACCTAGCGAAGCCTATTTTTCTATTTCATTAGGAGGACAAGTTCTGTTTTGGGCACTTTGGTTTTTTCTAATTGCTGGTAAGAGATATTTAAATATTGCAGCTGGCATAATTATAGGTTTAATTTGGATTATATTGATGACAATTATTCATTGGTTGTTTACACCCTATTTTATTATCGAGACCACGGGTAGATATATGACTATGGCGGCAGCTGGAATGTCTATATTCTTAGGGACACTAACAGGATTACTTATTAAAAATGCTTTGTCTTTTGCCTCTGAGAAAGAGTCAGGTTCAAAGCTAATCGCCAGTTTTTCTTTATTTGTTCCAATAATTTTTCTAATAGTATTTATCTTTAATAATGTCAAAACAGAGCAAAATTATTTTAATGTGATGTGGCAAGATAGAAATCGTGAACTCACTCAAAGAACCTGGGATAAAATATTAACTGATATCCCAAAACTTGATCCGACAGCACCCAGCGTTTTTTATTTCACTACTAATAATCCATCATCTTTATATGGGGTCCTAACCTTTGGATTTTTTATGCGGTCAGGTTTAGAATGGAGGATTACCGATGATGCATTAACACCTCTTCCGGTAACAGACTATCAACAGCTTTTAGATATGGTAAAAACAGGAGAGCCATTGCAAACTGTTCATGGTAGGAAAAAGGCTCCTGTTCCACTATCCCGAGTGTATGCTTTTGATTTTACTAATGGTGTATTAACTAATATAACAAACGAGGTACGCCAAAAAATTACTTCTGATCTTAATCTTTAAGATCTTACTCCAATCCAAGAGCAGCAGTAACTTCTCTTTTTATATCTATGATATCTTTATTTATAAATCGAAAAGCGTAGAAATCTTTTACTCTATAAAAAACTTCTCCATATAAGATTCCTTTTTCGCCATTTCTTTCTGTAACTAATTTCTTTACAGCAGATAAGCACATGCTTCTTTCTTCTTTACATATTAAGTTACTTCTCAAAATTGCAGGAGTTAATTTACCAGAGACAATATCTGAGCCTCTAAATCTCATCCAGTTTCCAAACCCTGCCATTGTCGTTGTTTCATCAAAATATCCGTTGTCATGATCCTTAGACTCGTCAAAATAAAATATGGACGGGCTGGTTTTACTAATATCACCTAAATATGACCCTAGCTTAGTCTTCATTCTTATGTGTCCGGCTGCATCTGTTCCAGCATACTGTAATTCATAAGTAAAATAATCCGTAATTATTCGAGCATTGAATAAAATCAAAGGAATTAGTAGTAAAAAAACAAAGTATGCTACGAGTTTCGTAGATTTATGTGAATGAAGCTTGTTAAAAAAAATTGTCAAAAGCCCCGCAATAAATACGGAAGATCCCACAGCTGGAAGAGTTAGATATCTATGTACACCAGTAAAAACTAAAACATAATCTGCCGCAACCCAAGTTAGAATAATATAAACCATAGCAATTGTCATGGCACCGACCATAAAAATTACTAAGTCATCTTTTTTCCCATTAGTTAGCCATTCTGTAAACATAGTTACATTTAAAGCAATAATGTAACTACCAAGTAATGCCGGTAATATCGTATCTATATCAAAATGCATTTTCCCTACATCCAGGATACTTAGCTGATGACTAGATAAAATATACACAACGGCAGAAAAGAACAGAAATATTCCTAAGGTTAGTAAAATAAATTTTCTTTTTGTTTTTGACAAAAATAATGATAAAAATACGGTAATTGCAGTAAACAATATAAAGGGACCTAGTAAAACAAAACCAAAATAAGAAGCAATATTATCAATATTGGGTGTTCCAATATATTTCCAATAATCATGCGGCAAAAACAAGCTTCCTAGTGAAATAGTCGGTGTCATAACTACCTGCCAATTTCCCGCTATGAATCTAGTATAGATATCGTTAGTATTACCAAAAAAAGCAGTAAAAGTGGCTGGTTTAAATAAGAAAATTAGTACAAATACCACTAGGAATACTCCTACACGTTTAATAATCTGCATTAATATTTTTCTTGAGTACTGATTTTTAAACCACCAGTATAGTTCTATCAAAAATAGCGAAGGAACCAGAGGATACATTCTCTCAGTGGCCAAAAGGATGGTAGAAAAAAATAATAGCATAGCAATAATCATCTCAGGCACACTGTTTTTTCCTTTTTTTATTAACCGAGCATACCAAAGCAAAAACATCATCATTACAGGAATGGCAACAAATAAACCGCTGGTAACAACCGTATACATCACTCCAACACTAGAATAAGAAACACCATATAAAATGGTTGTTATAAAAGCCATTAATCTGCTTTTGGTAATATACCAAATCAGCGGATATAGACTTAATGTAGCAATAATTTTAAAAACATGTGTAACTACTTGAAAATTTCGATAATCCATACCAAAGAATTTTTGAATTAAACCTATGTAATACACTTGGTATGTATATACGCCCCAACTTTTCCAAGCTCCCAATAAATGACTAATCGGATTATGGTATGTATTACTGATTTCTTTGAAGCTGAGTAAAAATGCCCAGTCAACATCTGCAAAAGCGTATTTTAAATGAGGAGCTAGAATAATATACTCTAGTAAAACAATGATTACAGTTAAAAGCAAAAAAATTAAAAGATTATTTAATGTTTTTGCCTTCATTCTACTTTAATTTAGTCAGGTTTATATCAATCGTATTAATGTTATGTTGCAGCAGTAACCAAAAACTGGAATTTGAATGATATTTATCCCGCATGTTAGCTAATGGATCTTTTAGATTATTTAAGAGATTTATTACCTCACCTTGTTTATTTGGTAAGGAACTTTTGTGTGAGGCAAGAAAATCACTTAATGTTCCTATTTGATAGGATAATCTTTGGGTGGCTTGTTCAATATCGCTTTGGGAATTAGCATTAACCATATTTTGCAGCTCTGACATTCTAGTTAAAACTAAATGTTGGAAGTAATCTAATTTAGCCTGATCGGAAAATTTCAAGTAATAATCCCCTTTTTCAAATAATCGCTTGAAGGAATACAACAAATAGTAGCTAGGGTTAATACTAACTTTAGGTAAATTTAACCCTTCAGCCGAGGTTTTAGCTGGATAAAAAAATAGCGAAGAGAAGGTGAACAGAACAAGTATTCCAATCTTAAGAGATTTCATCTTGAGGTAATTATATATGAGTGGTAAACTCATTAGCAAGACTAACAGATAATGCAAAAATATCTCTACAAAGATCTCTACACCTTAGAAGATGTGCACTGGTGGCATAGAGCAAAAAGACAGTTGGTCAATTATTTATTAAAAGAAAATCTCGCTAACAAAAAACAAAAGATTCTCGATGTTGGTTGCGGGACTGGAAAAAACTTAGAAACTTTTTCCAAGTTTGGTGAGGTTATAGGAATTGATAACTCAATTGACGCTATTAATTTCTGTAAGAAAAGAGGATTTAAGGCTATAAAAGGTGACATTGAAAAAATGCCATTTAAAAGCAACTTCTTTGATGCAGTTACAGCGTTGGATGTTTTGGAGCATGTTGATGATGTGAAAGCCTTAAAAGAAATTAAAAGAGTTTTAAATCAAGATGGGATCTTAATTATTACGGTCCCTGCTTTTAGTTGGTTGTGGAGCAAATGGGATGAGGTGCTTTTTCATAAAAGAAGATACTCTGCAAAAAGCTTAAAAAAGGTTTTGACCCAAAATGGATTTAAGGTAAGCAAAATCAGTTACTTTTTTTCTTTTTTGGTTCTTCCTGCTTTAATAATTAGAACAATTAAACAAAAGCTTTATCCAAACCATTATCCATCTGATTTTAAAATATCCAACAAATTAGTTAATAGCGTACTTGAAGTTGTATCCGGAATTGAACAAAGGATTGTTATTAATTATAAAGTTCCTATAGGAACATCTTTGGTAACAATTGCAAAAAAGATAAAGCAATGAAAAAACAAAATCCGTATTTATCAGTAATTATTCCAGTTTTTAATGAGCAGAAAAGATTAGGTAATATTAATTCAATAATCGATTTCTTTAAGAAGCAAAAATTTAGCTGGGAAGTAATTATCATTAACGATGGTTCAACTGATAAGACTTTAAAACTTCTTAATAGTTTACAAAAGAAATTAAAATTTAAACTAGTTTCCTATGCTCCTAATCGCGGTAAAGGGGCGGCAATAAAACAAGGAATGCTCAGTGCTAAAGGTAAGTATCGTTTTTTTCTGGATGTTGATCTATCTACCCCAATAACTGAGTTTAATAAATTACTACCCCACTTTAAAAAATATCCAATTATTATTGGGTCCCGCAAGATGAAAAATTCTAAAATAATCATTAGGCAACCAATAGTTCGTGAGGCTCTTGGAAAAATGTTTACTAAAATGTCTCAGACAATATTACAAATGGACATTTCTGATTTTACCTGTGGCTTTAAATGTTTTTCCGATAAAGCCGCGGAAGAAATCTTTAGCAGGCAACAAATTGGCAGATGGGGATTTGATTCTGAAATCTTATATATTGGTAAGATAAAAAAACATTCCATTAAGGAAATTCCTGTAGAATGGAGGAATGATCTGGGAACAAAAGTAAAATTTCCGGATGCGATTATTTATTCACTTACAGAACTAGTGAAAATAAAGTTAAATGAGATCAAAGGCTTATATAAATAAGGCTATTTATCCCCTACAACAAATACATTTACTCCACTACCTTGAGGAAATAGTTCGTTTAGACTATCAACTGTATTAATTAAACCAAAAGCTAACCTTATAAAAAGGGGCTTCTTAGTTTCTTTAAATTTTGATAGACTATCAGCAATTTTAGGAGAGATTTTAACATCATATAAAAGCCTTGCTACTAAATTAATTAGATAGTGATTAAATGGTAAACACCAGAAAGTTAATTCCTCACAATTTGCTACTTTAAACCCGGCTTTGATAAATTTTTTTCTGAGGTTTTCTTTTTGATATAATCTTAAATGTCCATACCATAACCCGGAAAAAAAACCGGTTTTAATATGTGTATTAAATAAATGTTGCAAAGTCCAATTAATGGGATCCCAGAAAAATGGATAATTGATTGACGGAACAGAGATCACCAATCTACCACCTGGTTTTAATACTCGATAAATTTCTTTTAGGACTTGTTCATCATTTTCAACATGCTCTAATACTTCAGAGGCTACAATTTTATCGAAACTGCTTTTAGGGAAGGGTAATTTACGTGAATCATTCAAGACAAATTTTATACCCCGTCCTTTAAGAGACTCTTTTCCTTCAACTAAAGCTTTCTTATCATTATCCAAACCTGTTAACTGAAGTTTAACTGGTAAACTGGATAATAGAAAAAGATAATACCCAGTGCCACAACCCAAATCCATAATCTGTTCATTAGTTTGGGGATTAATAGCCTCAATAATTCGTCTTGCTCTTCTTTTTAAAGCCATATCGCCTGCATTATCAAGTAATCGATCTAGTTTAATCCTTGTAGGAGTTGATAATTGTTTGTCCATTTTTCTCCGAATACCTCCTCTCCGCAAAGCTTCTGGCATTTTTTGCCATTAAATTCAGTTTTGCCGGATGATTATATAAATCCTCAACTGCATTTTTGATGCTTTGGGGAGAGATGTCTATTAATCTACCTACACTACTATCCATCGCTTCCGTAATAGCTCCCCTATTAGCAGCTACTACCGGGGTTCCGCATGCAAGTGACTCAATTATCACCCTACCAAAACCTTCTTCTGTAGTAGATGGAACAATTAAAAGATTGACGCTATTATATAAATCCGGCAAATTGCTTTGATCTACTTTTCCTTGAAAATGAATTTGGAAATTTTCACTGGATTGTTTTTTTACCAAATTTTCCAATGGTCCTGTTCCTGCTATCACCAATCCGATATTTTTATTCCAGGATTTTACCGAATCCAGTAATACATCCAATCCTTTTTCTAAAATAAGTCTTCCTACAAATAAGACCACAAACTTTTCCTTAAATTTAAAACTGCTTTCTTTTTGTCTGGTGAATTTATTCAAATCAATCCAGTATGTAAATGTTTTAAGCTTACTTACACTAATGAGCTTAATTAATTCATTTTTAGACTGATTAGATAAACAAAGTACTTGATCTGCTCCGACAAAAATAAATCTGGCAAAGTCATGATACAAACCGCTTTTTGGGAATGAATAAATGCTGTGTGTAGAAATAATTATCCTTTTGTTAAATAATTTTCCCCAAAATACAGCTACAAAGCCTGCTACTATTCCGTGGGCATGTATAATCTTAGGATTTTTAATAACCAGTATCAAAGGAGTAATTATGAACAAACCCGGGACTAAGTAAATAAATTCCAGTATCGGACTTTTGATTAACTTGTAAAATAAACCGGCAATCCAGGGAATACGGAAAATTTCCAGTGCTGTTTCTTTTTCATACATCTTCCATCCAACCTTTACGGAAAGAGGCTGGTAACAAAGTACAAATACCTGTATATTTTGTTTCACTAAAAACTTTACTAAATCTGATAAGTGAGTCTCCACTCCGCCTACGTTGGGTGAAAAATGTACAGTTAGTTGTAAAACTTTCACTTATTAAACCTTCCGATAATGTATCCTAATCCGCCACCAATTAATTCTACTGAAAGCATATAGATCATCGCCAAAGAAAGCAGTGGATGAATAATTAGCTTAGTCCAGTTTTTGTAAAAAAGGGGTCTTAAAAAATAAATTGTTTTTGGGCTAAGGACTCCAATTTTGTGCTTTGATAAATATCTATGCGCATTAAGGCCATAATAAAATTTTTTCTTAAACAATCTTCCAAGAGATAATTCTTGTTCATGATGATAAATTTTTTCTGTAATTCTATCTATTTTATAACCCTGTTCTCTAATTCTATCTGGTAAGTCCCAATCCTCCGGTCCGGTAATGGATTCATCGTATCCACCTACCTTATTAAATACTTTTTTAGAAAAAAACCTAGCGGCATCAGTAATTGGATCTCCTTTCTCACTATAAAATGATCGTTCAAATGCTTTTACCTGTCCCCAAAAGTTAGTCCATTTAGATTCCTCAGGCACCACCACTCCAGCAATATTTTCCTTGGCTATCTTTTGAACACAAACTGCTATTACTTTTGATGTTAATTCCATATCAGCATCAAGAAAAAATAGAAAATCTCCAGAAGAATTTTTGGCTCCAAAATTTCTTTGAGCTGATCTTTCTGGACCAACAGAGTAAATCTTCACTGTTTTATTTTGCTCAGCAATTTTTTTTGTGTTATCTGTTGAATTATTATCAACTAAAATAGTTTCTATTTTAGGGTAGGTTTGCTGATGAATACTTTGCAAAAGAGTTCCGATAACTGTGGCTTCATTTTTGGTAGTGATAATTACTGAAACCAAACCTTTCTTTTTCATATTCTAGAATGATATCATATCCAACGCATGACTAAAAAAAGCGGTTGGCAAATTCCTGATTATAAAAAACAAGAATTTAGAAAAAAAACAGCTAAATACTGTATTTGTATTCCGGTATTAAATGAAGGTGAAAAAATTAAAACCCAATTAAAAAGAATGCTTCCCTTTTCTAAATTGGCAGACATCATTATTGCTGATTGGGGATCAACTGATGAATCAACCAATCCCAAGTTTCTTAAACAGATGAATGTCAGAACTCTTTTGACACTGGTCACTAAAGGTAAACAGGGCACCCAACTTAGAATGGCTTTTTCTTATGCTTTATCCCAAGGTTATAAAGGAATCATCCAAATTGATGGTAATAACAAAGATGGTGTTGAAGCTATTCCTGATTTCATTAAGGCATTAGACGAAAGTTATGATTATGTACAAGGATCACGGTTTGTAAAAGGCGGCAGGGCCATTAATACTCCTCCGATGAGATTCTTCGCTGTTAGGTTACTTGCTGCACCAATTTTATCTATCGGAGCAATGTATTGGTATACAGATGTAACCAATGGTTTTAGAGGATATAGTGTCAAATATTTAACTCACCCTAAAGTAAAACCTTTTCGTAATATCTTTACCAGTTATGAATTAAACATGTACCTAACAGTTAGGGCTAACCAATTGGGATTAAAAACAAAGGAAATCCCAGTTGAAAGAAGATACGCTCCAGGCAAAGTTCACACTAAAATTAGTTTTTTCAAGGGTAATCTAGGCTTCTTATCAGCACAAATAAAAGCCGCCGCTGGCTATTATAATCCAAGTTAATTGATATGATAAAATAGCGAAATATGAAGATTAAAAAGGTTTTAGTTACAGGCGGGGCCGGATTTATTGGTTCTCATTTAGTAGATAGGTTAATTACAAAAAAATACCAAGTCAGAATTTTAGATAATTTAACAGATCAAGTTCATCAAAATGGAAAACCAGTATATCTAAACAAAAAAGCTGAGTTTATTAAAGGAGACGTCACTAATTTTAGTGATTTGAAAAAAGCAATCGTTGGTATGGATGCTATTTATCATGAGGCAGCAGTGGTAGGAGTCGGTCAAAGCATGTATGAGATAGAAAAATATGTATATAACAATACTTTAGGAACAGCTAAGCTGCTAGATTACCTAGCAAATAATAAAACTTCTGTAAAACGAATTATTGTCGCCTCTTCCATGAGTGCCTATGGTGAAGGACTATATAATTGTCCAAAATGCGGTTTAGTCAGACCAAATCTTCGAGATGATCAGCAAATGTCTGGAAAAAAGTGGGAACTATTTTGTCCTAATTGTCATCGCTTACTTACACCTGTAGGAATTTCCGAGGATCAACCATTTAGATCCAATTCTATATATGCTGTTACAAAACAATCTCAGGAAGATATGGTAATGATTTTTGGAAAAGCCTATGGAACTGCTGCCACAGCTTTTCGATATTTTAATGTTTATGGGCCGCGTCAATCTCTTTCTAATCCATACACCGGGGTCGCTGCTATTTTCTTAAGTAGATTGAAAAATGATCACCAACCAGTGGTTTATGAAGATGGATTACAAACTCGTGATTTTGTTTCAGTCTATGACATTGCAGATGCTAATATTGCAGCTTTGGAAAATGAAAAAGCTTTTGGGCAAATCTTTAATTTAGGAGCGGGCAAAGCAATTACCATCAAGGAAATTGCAGAAATCTTGGCAAAGTTACTCAAGAAAAATATTAGCCCAGAAATTACCGGAAAATTCAGGTCCGGTGATGTCAGACACTGCAGCTCTGATATATCTTTAATTAAGAGAACCTTGGGCTGGTCTCCTAAATGGAGTTTTACAGAAGGAATGAAAGATTTAATTACCTGGAGCGAGAAAGAAAAAGCTGAAGATCTATTTGAAAAAGCATCTGAACAATTAAAAGCCAAGGGGCTATTAAAAGCACAGTAAATTATTTCTTCTGATGCATGGCAAAATCACAAAGTTCTTCTAAAATTTTATCTGAGTCATATGTATATTCCCATTTTGGATAGTGTTTTTGAAATTTGGATACATCAGAAATATACCAGATATGATCCCCTATCCTATTTGTTTTGTTATATTCTATTTTTGCTTTATTTCCAGTTATCTTTTGGATCTTTTCCACTGCTTCCATTACTGAAATATTGGAATGTCTTGATCCGCCTAAATTATATACCTCTCCTTGACGTGGATTTTGAAAGTATTGATAAAAAGCATTAACCACATCATAAGCATGAATATTATCCCTTACTTGTTTTCCTTTATACCCAAAAATCGTATACGGCTGTTTTCTGGCAATAGAGGCCACTAGATATGCTAAAAAGCCATGTAACTGAGCAGAAGAATGAGCAGGACCAGTTAAACAACCGCCTCTAAATACACCTGTTTTTAACCCAAAATAACGACCGTACTCTTGTACCATTAAATCAGCAGAGGTTTTAGAAACTCCAAAGATCGAATGAGTGGTATCATCCAGACTCATACTTTCATCGATACCATTATAATATTTGTGAGTCTTCGGTAATTCCCAGCGAGTAGATAACTCCTTTAGTGGCAATTTATTGGGATTATCCCCATAAACCTTATTTGTTGAAGTAAAAATAAACACTGCCTCCGGTGCAAATTTTCGGTAGGCTTCCAGCATAATCAAGGTACCTAAGGCATTAATAGTGAAATCAGTTAGAGGCTCTTTGGCTGCCCAATCATGAGATGGTTGTGCTGCTGCATGAATTACTAAATCAATTTTATTATCTTTAAAAACTTGTTCAATTTTTTTTTGATTCCTGATATCAACATTTACATGTGTGTAATCTTTAATTTCTCTTTTTAATTTGTTTTTATTCCAAAGAGTAGACGCAGCGGGACCAAAGAAGTATCTTCTGGAATTATTATCAATACCAATTATTTTAAAACCCTTATCTGCAAAAAACCTAACTGCCTCAGAACCGATTAAGCCAGCTGATCCAGTCACTAGTACCGTCTTACTTGCCATACTTTTTTCCTACCTGGGCTTCAATCCATTGATAAGTTTGTTCCAGACCTTTTTCTAATGTAATATCCGGTTCCCATTTAAGAACCTCCTTAAGTTTTGTATTATCTGAATTTCTTCCTCTTACTCCTTGCGGGCCCTTGATATATTTTTTTGTTACTTTAATTCCGGCTATAGAAGATACCATATCAACTAATTGATTGATGGTAACCATGCGGTCTTGTCCAATGTTTAATGGCTCTTTATAATTAGACATCATTAATTTATATATTCCCTTAACGCAATCATCAATGTAACAAAAGGACCTGGTCTGCTCTCCATCTCCCCAAATTTCAATTTCATGCTTTCCTGATAATTTAGCAATTGCTACTTTTCTACAAATGGCAGCCGGGGCTTTTTCCCTACCACCATCCCAGGTACCTAATGGTCCAAAAATATTATGAAACCTGGCAACTCTAGTTTGCATACCATAATCTTCTGTGTAGTATTTAGCCAGCAGTTCAGTAAAAAGTTTTTCCCACCCATATGCATCCTGAGGCTGGGCCGGATAAACGTCTTCTTCTTTTAAGGGAACTAATTTGGCTTTACTTTGTTTGTACTCCGGATATACACAGGCAGATGAGGAGTAAAAGACTTTCTTTACTTTGTTTTGTTTAGCGCTGTCCAAGGTATTTAAATCAATGGAGGCATTATTGTATAAAATTAAGGCATTATTGAATGAAATAAATCCCATACCTCCCATATCAGCCGCCAAAGAATATACGTAATCCATTCCAGCCATGGCTTTTAATGCATTTGCTCTGTCTCTTAAATCTAAAAGCTTAAATTCGTCAGCATCGGATTTCCCATATTCCGGATATTTTAAGTCAACACCTCTTACCCAATAGCCTTTCTTCTTGAGGAAAGTTACTAAATGACTACCTATAAATCCCCCTGCTCCAGTAACAACAACTTTTTCCATTTTGATATCACAAAGTGTAGCTAATCTAGCAAAAAAATTCAACCAGCTAGACTACTGATTAGCTTTAAACTTTGCTGTGTTGATCCTTCCCAGGTAAATTTTTTACTCCAAATAATAGCATTTTTACTAATTTGATTTAGCTTGTCCTGATCTTTATAGATTTGATCTATTAAATCGGCTAACTGACTAACATCTCTTTCTTGACAAAGAAAACCTGTTTGTCCATTCTTTATAGAATCCCTTAAACCAGACGCATCAAAAGCCACTGTTGGGGTTCCTACTGTGGCTGCCTCAATCACCACAAGTCCCCAACCCTCACGAATCGAGGTACTAATTAACAAATGAGCTTTTGATAATAATTCAAATTTTCTTTCTTCACTAACAAATCCAAAAAAGGTAACATCTTTTTCAATCTTAAGTTGTTGACATAAATTTTGGATTTTGTTAAGGTAATTGCTTTCAGCTACTCCAGCTACCCAAAGTTTATAATCACTTTCTTTTTTATGCAGTAAGGAAAAAACTCTTAACGCATCTTCTATTCCTTTATCCTTACTTAAGGCGCCTAAGAATATAAGAGTTTTATGTTTTTCTTTCTTGTGCGCTAGTCTATTTTTTAATCTGGTTACACCACTGTGAATTACTGATATTTTTTCCTTCGGTATCCCCCAACTAATTAAATCTTGCTTAGTAGATGCTGAAACAGTCATAAAAGGAATTTTTCTGTACATTAGAAAGATAAACGGTTCAAATATTCTTCCTAAACCTGCCGGGAAATAACTATAAGGCCTTGGCAAAGAATTGAACTGCCACACTTCTTTAGCAACTTCATGAATAAATCCTAATATTTTAGACTTAACAAACAGTGGAGTAAAAAAAGGCAAACCATGAAAATGATCAATTACTAAATCAAATTTTTCTTTTCTTTGGAAAAGGTACCACTTAAACGCTGCGAATTGTACACTTAGTATTTGATGTCCTTCACGTATAATTTTTACACCATCAATCACATCACTGTTTTTAGCACCAGAATAAAAAGATGTAAAAAGAGTTACTTCATGACCTGCCTTAACCCAGGCTTTGGCATGTTCATGAGTTACAATCTCCGCTCCACCTGCCAACGGATGCTTTGGTCCTCTCCAGGAAAAAATTAATATCTTCATAGGGGAAATTTTAGATAATATTTACTCTAAAGTTTAATTCTGGATCAAATCTCCATTTTCTCCTATTCTCATCAGAATAATACCTCAATATTTTCAATCTATAGAAAACAGCCAATGTATCCATCAGCATTGCTAAAACTGTCCTGATAAATCTTTGGCTGGTAATAGTGGAGGTCCCTCCAAAACTTAGTGTTATATCTATGGGAGCTTCATAAATTCTGTTAAAGTGTAAGTAATTTGCCACAGCAAGCATTTCTATATCAAAAGCAAATCTTTTTACTAAAAGTCGTGGTAGAACTTTTTCTAGAACTCCTCGTTTAAAAAACTTCATTCCTACTTGTGTATCTCTAATTTTTAAACCAAAAAGAAGAAAAACCAGAAGCTGATAACCTATTGAAAGTATTCTCCTTTGCCAGGGATAATCTACCTTAGATACTGGGTGTCTTTTAGAACCGACAATAATATCTGCATTGTACCATTCAAAATGCTCTAGTAGCATGGCTAGACCATTTGGATTAATATCCATCCCAGCATCGATAAATCCAACAATATCTCCTTTACTTTCTGCCATTCCAAAACGCACTGCATAACCTTTACCTTTGTTGGTATCATAACCTTTTACCTTTATATTTGGATGTTCTTTGGCAAACAGATCGGCGTTTTCAAATGTTTTATCAACTCTACCATCAACGACACAAATAATTTCGCTATTATATCTTAGCTGCTCCATTGCTTGGTAGATTTTTTGTAGGTCTTTAACAATTGTATTTTCTTGTTTATAACAAGGGACTATTACCGAGATTAACTTTATCTCCATTTAATGATTTCTCTCTTCGTATACAAAGTATATGAGTAGGGAGGCTAATAGTAAAGTGGCGACCATAGTTGAGGTTAAGATAACTGAAAACAATGTTTGATGATTGAAGCAAATAATAACAATTTGGCTTATTGCCGCTATTAAAGGTAGTACCACTACCTTTGTTCTTCCTAAAGACAAACTGTAAGTAGTTAAAAGTAAGGCCAGGGTAAAAAGCGTTATAAATAAACCAAACCATACTAGTAAACCATTTATTTCAGAATATGCTGATTTAAACAGAAGAGTAATAATCAAACCTGGGAATATCCAATATATTAACAGAACTAGCAGACCAAAAACTAATGTGGCCCCTAGACTATATAAAAATACTTTTCTGTAATTTTCTCCGCGAGAATGTTTTCTGGAAACTAAAGGAAACATTACAGCACCAATAGGCCCTGCCCCAAATAGAATAATTTTACTTAACGTTGAAAGTGCAGCATATAAACCTGCATCATGGGCCGAAAAGAAGTGCTTAACTAAAATTATATCTGATGTATATAAGGAAGTAGTTGCAAAAGAATAAACAATAGTTGGAATAGAAAATTTTAAAATGGATTTGACATCAACAAAAAGAGTCCTTTTTTCTTGCGAATATTTTCCAATATATATTTTGGTTATATACCATCCGATAATTAAAGCAATCAGTAGCCCAAGCATAGCTCCACTGACGCTTAATCCTATATATACAAAAATTACACCAAGTACTAGCTTAAATCCATTTTCAATTATTAAAGAAAAAATCATTTCCTTAAATTTTAACAATCCCTGTAAAACAGCTCTATTCAAGAGAGTAGGGATGGAAAAAATAAAAGAGATTCCAATGGCCACAATAAACCAGACATTACTAATATGTAAAAAGGAAGAGATAAGTGGTGACATTGAGATAGTAAAGACAAAAAATAGCAAAGAAAGCTTTAAACCCTTATCAGCAAACCACTTTGTTAGTTGACTAACTTCCTGATCAGTTTTTGCAGCGGAAATGTATTTAATGATCACCAAATTAAATGATCCAGGAATTATGCCCAAAAGGGCCATTAAAGAAATTAGCGCAACTAGCTCCCCGTATTGAGTTGGATCAACTAAGAGCTTTACCATTATAAAATGGTAAAGGTAATTTAAAACATTAACAAAACTTAGGCCAACAAGCATTACCAAGCTTCCTGCAAAAAGTGGATTATTAATAAAATTTCTGATAGTCTTCATGCTACCCAGTATCCTCTAATAAATAATGTTGTTTCAAGCGTCAGTAGAAAAACTAAAGAAAGAAAAAAAAGAGTTTTTGATAATTTGGACCACTTATTTAAAAAAAATGCCATGGCAATAAACGCTGGAAACAATACAATTACATACCGAGGAGTTGAGGAAAAACTTCCCTGAATGGTGGGAGCAATGAAGCCTACCATTGCATAAAAAAGATATGACCACCTAATTTTTTTAAAAAATCCATATATAGGTAGTAGGAAAAAAGAAATTCCAACAAAAAATTCCAATAAGATAGTTTGATAAATCGTATTACCACTATCTACAGTGATGAGCATTTTCCCGTAGCGATAATAAACCTGAGGTAAGGTTACTAAACCGCTTTGATGCTGTGGTCCTACTATTTGCTGTAAATGATAAAAAGCCAAGGCATCCCCTACTGTAACGTATTGATACCACATATATATGCCTAAACCAATTGGAATTAGAAAAACTCCCAAAGATTTCAAGAGGCTCTCTTTTTGCCTAATTACATCAATTAATATAGCTGGGAGTAATAAAATTCCGAAAATCCTAGTTGCAGCAGCTAACATTCCAAAAAAACCGGCTAACCAATAATTTTCTTTCCTGACAAGGTAAAAACATAAAACCGAAAATAGTAAAAAAAGTGACTCGCTGTATACAGCTCCAAAGAAAAATGATGTGGGAAAAATAAGTAGTAGGACTATCGACATAAAGGCGATTCTTTTAGAAAACTCCAAACAAATTAATTTGTATAAAAAAATTAGCGCAATCAAAAAAGCCGCGTTTGATATTAGCAGTCCAATAATTGTGGCGGATAAGATGGTTGCAAACTGATTTCCCCAAAACGGTTTAGAAAAAAAAGAAATTAACATTGGGTAAACCGGAAAAAAAGCTTGTTCTAAACTTTTATAGCCAAATATGGCAATTGATAAATAATGCTCTCCATCAAAATTGGCCCAAGAAAAAACTTGTGGGGCAATTGGAAAATTAATTGGCCCACCTCCGAGTAATTTATCTGTCTGAGCCAAAGGCAAAAATTTACCGGCAAAAAAAGCCACTATCATTAAATATATCCGCCATGCAATAAATAGTACCGAGATTGTTAATACATCAGATTTTCTAATCAGTTTCATGAATTAATTATTTGAGAATAAATTTTAATCATTTCGCTGGCAAATTGCAGAGGAGAGAATTGTTGAGCTCTTTTTAATCCCAGCTCAGACAATTTGTTTTGCAATGACTTACTTGCAAGTATTTCTTTAATAAGAGTAAACACCTGCTGGCTATTTGTTGGATTAAAATAAACCGGAGCTTGCCCCCCTACTTCCACCAAGCTACCTCCATTTGATGAAACCACAGGGGCTCCACAAGCCATTGCCTCAATGATTGGCAATCCAAAGCCTTCATAGATTGATGGTTGTATGTAAATGGTAGCCAGATTATAAAAAGCGACCAAATCTTTTGTTTCGATATTGCCAGGTCGTATTATTTGATCAGTCAACCTGTATTGTTCAATTAACCGGTTAACTAATTTTAAACTTTCCAGTTCACGGTGATTAATATTTTCCACTTTTTTTAAGAACACTCCGCCAATCAAAACTAACTTTACATCCTTAAATTCGTCATTTTTAACTAATTCATTAAAACTTTCAATTAAAAAGGGGATATTTTTTGTCCAATTAGCATCTCCTACGTATAATAAATACCGATCAGGCAGCTGATATTTTCTTTTAGCAAATAAGCTTTCAGTATTTGTTAACTGTTTAAAATCTTCACCAACTGATAAATGCACAACAGAAATTTTGTCTTGCTTTATACCTAATAAATCCGTAATATCTTTTTTAGAAACATTAGAATCAGTCAGGATTTGTTTTACAGAAGATAATGCTAATTTTTGTAAACCTAAGCTAAATCTGGCTTTTACACCAGTTGGAAAATGTTCTTTAAATTTAAGGGGAATTACATCATGAATTGTAACAACGGTAGGAAAAGGTTTTTTGATTGGAAGCGTATGGTAGTAAAAGTCAAACCAAGGATAATGCACTAAATCTGCATCTTTAATTTGTGACAAATTCGTAAACTCAATTATCTCAATTTTCCCCTCTGATTTTAAAGCTTCAATTAAGTTAGCAGTATAATTACCAATCCCTCGATCTTTATGCCCAGTTTTAAGAGGTAAGGTGTTAATCGCTATTTTCATTATATTTACTCCACAATTTTAAATAGGCAATTGGAAATCTTAAAGAAGAAAATAACACAAACACAAATCCCGGGAAACCATCAACATACGCTCGATTGCGGAAGTAAACTTTTAGAAACCAGTACAATGGTTTAATAAAAATATAATCTAGAAAAGAAATTGGATTAACAGTTACTTTAGCATCCTTTAACTGATCTGCGATTAAACTGGTATAGCGATTAAATCTTTCTAAATAAATTGAGAAATTCTTATCCCGTATATGTAACAGGTCATTTTTAAGATAACCCACCTTTCCTTCCACTTCTGCCTGCTCATGAACATCTTTGGCTGGTAACCGGCCCTTTCCCTTTTTATAAAGACGCAAAGTGTAATCCGGATATTGTCCGCCTTTTGTTAAAAATCTTCCCAAAAAAAAGTTTCTTCGGGGAATCCAGTAACCATTAATATCTGTCGTTTCTGAAATGACTTTCCCTATTTCCTCTGCTAATTCTTGACTAACTTGCTCATCAGCATCCAGTTGTAAAATCCAATCACCAGTTGCAGCATCAATTGCTTTGTTTTTGTTAATATGGAAAACCGCTGGATTAGTTGTTTCAATCACTTTGGCCTTAAAACCCTTAGCAATTTCTATTGTTTTATCTGTTGAGCCTCCGTCAACGATAATAATTTCGTTTGCTAAATCCTTAACTGAGTCTAAACAGCTCTTTAGATTTTCCTCTTCATTATAAACTGCTAAAACAACTGATAATTTCATTGTTAATTTATTCCCACCAGATAAAAAGCATCCAAACCATTTGGATAATCAATCTTTTTTTCTACCTTAAATACAGCTTTATGTCTTAACCCATCATATTGACTGGGGGTAACGATATACAACACATCTCTTTGCGGCGTACTCTCAATCGGATCCCAGCCCTCAAAATAGAAACGTCCAAAAGTTGTCACATTACTAAAACTGTTTGACTCTTTGTTGTTATTATATATTACGCTGTTTAAATATTCCGGTAATGGAGTTTGAAGGTAGTATAAGAAAAAGATATAGGGCTGGGAACGAGCATCAGTCATATAAACCTGAGCGTACTCTGGATGAGCTTTTACATAACTTACGATCTGCTTCATTCCATACTGCCAATCAATCGCATATCTTTTCGCATACTCTACGTAATAATAGGTCAGATAATTTTTTAGAGAAAAACTAAGAATTACCACGGTAATTCCCATAATTACCCATTTAATCTGCAGTTTTTTAAAAAGTCCTAGCAAAGAATATGATCCAAATGCAGAAATTAAATTCCAGCTACCCATCATAAACATTGCTCTTCCAGCATGTGGTGCTTCTGCTGTTAAAGCAGACGGTAGTGGAGCAATCAGAGCAATACCTAACAATAATAAGCCTTCACGACTTCTTTTCCAGACCAAAAATACTACACCCGAAATCAGGAATAAACCATCAATTAAGTAGAATTCTCCGTTCGATTGAGATGATAGAACTGGATTTTTATCACCGGAAATAAACAAAAATTTTGGCGTAAAATGCCAACTATATTGAGTTAGCGCTAAATTCACCCGACCTAACAACTCATTGTGAGTCATTTTAAACAACTGGGTTTTTTCAATATCAGCGTTACCCTGAATCGTCTGACTAATACGGTTACCAGCCAGCAAATTTTGATTAAAGAAAATTAGAGTAATGAATAAAACTAAAATAACTACTGGGGCAATTAATTTCTTCGGACTTTTTATTAACTGCTTGGCATAAACACACACCAACATTAATATCACCAATGGTACAATTAGCTTCGGAGGGTTATAGGAGATAAAAGCCAAACAAAAACTGATCATGGAAAATGAAAGCATCCAACTGCTTTTTTTAAGACCCAATATAAATAAGCTAACTCCTAGCATAAAGAAAAACAAAGCCAGATTTGCTTCGTGATTAAAATGTGAGAAATGTAAATTGTAAGGTGAGATAGCCAAAAATAATGCAGCAATTAAACCAACCTGATCATTCTTGAAAAGTATTCTAGCCAAAAAGAAAATCATCAATACATCTAACACTCCAAATAAGACTGAGGGCAACCTAATACTTAATTCATTTAAGCCCATTGTCTTGACAAAAATTGCGGTGATATAAATATCAACTGGGTTTTTATCTTCTCCAAAAGAGCGAAAATATAAGGGCAAAAATTTTCCGTATTCATCGCGCCCGTAGTTGGCAATAGTCCAGGCGTTATATCCAACAGCTGCTTCATCCCAAGAAATTGAAGGAGGCACTGAATCTATCTTGTACACTCTAAGGACCAAGGACAAGATGATAATTAAACCCAGTAAAATTTTTGTTAAATTGCTCATTGATTTGTAAATTGAAAATTGCCAAATTCTTTTACTGTGGAAAATCCCCAATTATTAACTGGATTACGCACTACCTCTTGACGAAATTGAACCGGATTGTATTTTAAATAAAACAAACCAAAAATATATGGCTGAGCTTCTTTGTCAGAAATAACAAACTTACCATTTTGTTCGTACGGCTTTAACGATCCTGTAAAAATCTGTTTATATGAGTATTGCCAATCTTTGGCGGACTGCTTGGGATAGACAGTTAAGAAGTTGTAAAAATAATTGCCAAATAATACTAAAAACAAACTGATGAAAAGGAAAGCGCTCAGCCTTTTACTAGAGATTTGCATCAAATAAAGGATCCCGCAGGCGGAAACTAAATGCAAAAAAGGTACCATGGACAGAGACCGCAAGGCATGGGGCGATTCTTTAGTAATTGCTGCTGGAATTGGGCCAAGTAAGATTAGAGAAAATATTAACCATTTGTATTTTATTCTTGACCTTAGTAAATACACCAGACCTAAAGGCAATAAAACTAGATCCGGAAAGAACAACTGACCAAAATTAGCTTGCTGGGACCTTAGGTTTTTATCCCCCTGAATAAAAAGAAATTGCGGATTAAAATGAGACAGATAATTTTTTACCATTTGCTGCGTAGATTCACCACCAATTGTCGAAAGTCGTACACCTCCAGCATCATATTTATATAACCTGTAAATTGGGATAATAGCAGCAATAACTAAGATAATAGCGAGAAGCAAATATAATTTCCCCTTGGCCAATAGTTGTTTTAAATAATTTAAGTTGAATAGAAATAGACTGCTCACCGTCAGCGGGGCAATTATTCTAAAACTATTATAACTATAGGCACTTAAAATAAAACTAACGGTGGAAAATAGAAAAAAGCGGTTTTTTTTCTTAATATTTAAGAAAAATAGTATTCCCAGTAGGTAAAACGTCAATCCTGCTGTAACTTCATAGCCGGTCCGGGAAAAAATAAAAAACCAGGGAGAAATACCAAGTAAAAAACTACTCCATAGCCCAATTGCCTCACTCGCAGTAAGTTTACGAACTAAAAAGAAAGTTAAAATTACTGATCCCAAGGAATAAAGTACTGCCGGAAACCGAACGGAAAAAGCATTTAAGCCAAATGTCTTAACAACTGGCACTACTGAATAGATGTAAACCGGCAGTTTAAACTCGCCAAAGGCCCTAAAATGGATTGGTAACATCTTGCCCCATTCATCCTTTAAATCAGTAGAAATAGCATAGGCGTTATAGCCAATGGAAGCCTCGTCCCAGTACACAGAAACTGGAATTTCAGCGATTTTATACAGCCTGGTAAAAAGAAACAGCGCGCATATTAAAACCAGTATTCCTTTGGTACTAAATAGCCATGATTTAGCCATAACATAATCATAGCATGAAGATCTGGTTAATTCTTAATTAAAAAGACCCGGGATGGGGCGCCGTCACAGTCTTTGATTTTAAGAGGTGCACAAATAATTTGATACTCTCCAGCAGGCACTTCGCTTAAGTCTAATCCTTCAACATTGACAATTCCAGCCTCCAGCAGTGTTGTATGTACAGGATGCCCAGGGTTTTTCTCTTTTTCTATTCCCAAAAAATCCGTTCCTACTAAAACTATTCCTTTATCCACTAGATATTTAGCTCCTTCAACAGATAATGAGATATATTTATCAGGAAAAGTATTTTGTTTTAAGTACTTAAAATTACCGGTTTTAAATACAACTCGTAAACAGGTAAGATCAATGCTTTCCAGATCTTTAACAGTAATCTCCTGGTGATCAATATCTGTTAAATCAACCACAATGCAGTCCCCTATTAATTTTTCCGGATCAATAATGTCAACTCCGGTACTATTTTCTAGAAAATGACTGGGTGCATCTACATGAGTGCCGGTATGACTACTTAAGGTAAGCTGGGATACAGCTACACCGTCTTCTTTAACACTTGCTACTGCTTTAATAGAGACAGGGTCATCACCTCGCCAAACCAGCATTTCTTCTGAAATTGGCATTGTCACATCGTAAATTTTCATCTTATTTAGAATCTACTATCTCAAAGGCTTCATTTCCATTTAAGAAATCAACCGTTAACAGCTTTTGCTTATCAGCTGGGAAATCTCCTGGTTTACCGATAAATAAGATTTTTTTACCAGGATTTTGTTTAATAATATCGGCATAGTGAGTACCAGGATCTCCTAGGTCAGGAAAATAGTATTTATCAAATTTGAGTACCCACACCCAATTAAATGTTTCAAAGCGGTCTAAATTGGGATTATTTTGGTATTTAGCTGGATCATAGTTTAAGAAAAATAGAGTAAACATATGTGGCTCACCGTAGTATCTGCTAAATACCACTAGATCGTAGTCATTTTGGTGCTGACCAATATAATCTACTACTTGTTTATAACCATACTGCCAATCCCTAGAGAAACTTGCTGGATAAACAACATAATATTGATAGAAATAATAATTTAAGCTAACAGCCAAAATTACAATCGAAACCACCAAAGCACCAATTTTTAAAGAGATATTTTTATTTCTAAGCCAATTAATCATTTCCAAAATTCCCAGAGCAGTAATTAGTTGATAAAAAGGGTTGGCAATGGCAGTTCTTAAGGCATTGGGGATACTATCATTAGTAGTTGCCACCGGAACATTCACCAGTAAGATCCAGGAAAGCAGCAGATAGCGGTGACGATTTTTTCGTTTAAACAACAGATAAAGTCCTAGCAGCAAAAAAGGTGCCTGGAATAAATATAATTCACCCATATTTTGCACATTGTGCTGTTTATGAGGTGCCCCACTAATAAATAAAAATTGCGGTGTAAAATGCGCCAGATAATTTTCAGTAAAATAAAAAGCAATATAAGTTATCTTGTTATGAACCAGTCTTGGCAAGGGTTGTGGCAACTTTGAGTTTCCTCTGTTTTGATTAATTCTGGGTATCAGACCGGCATCATCACTAATACTAACCAGCTTATACCGAGAGCTCCTATTGCCGCTTAATAAATAGGGGGTTTCGGGAAGCAGTAAAATCATAAAAATAATCGCCGCTATTAAAATTGTTCTTTTCATTTTGATAAAGGTCTTATGAAACACCAGCAAAATCACAAAAAGAAAAAGTGGAGTAAATATCAGGGTGCTATTATAGGTAAATGTCGAAATTGCAAATGGTATCATCGAAAAAATTAACCAACGTTTATTAGAAAACCCTTTAATTAGAAACCATATCCCCAGCTCCACCCAAAATACAGAAAATGAACTTTCAAAAGATGCTCGGGTAAGTTGAATATGCCAAGGAGAAATTGCTAGTAAAAAAGCGGCGATTAGACCTAGCAGCTCACTTTGAAATAAAGCTCTTGCCAGAAAAAATGTTATCAGCACAGTCAGAGTTCCATAAACCACCGGGGTAATTCTGACACCCAATTCGTTTAAGCCAAATATGGCAATTGCCGGAATTGAAGCATAAATTTGCACTGGTAATTTATATTCGCCATAAGCTTTAAAATGAACAGGAAGAAATTGCCCCCATTCATCTTTACCGGTTTTTAAAATTGAATAAGCATTATAACCAATCGACACCTCATCCCAGTTTAATGCAGGCGGTATTTCAGTTACTTTGTAAAAACGAAGCGCGAAAGCAGCAATAACAATCAAAAATAGTGATAAGTAAATCTTATATTTCATCATCTATAGTTTAATGGCATAAAACGCCAATTGTCCATTATAGAAGTAGAATTTTTTAATTATTAGACTCTGTGGCACTTCATTTTCCGGCACACTCCAGGGGCTAACAATTAATAATGTGTTTTTCAAATTCTTATCTCCTCCCCATATTACATTGCGAATTGCAAATTTATCAAAATATTGACCACGCAAATCAGTATGATATTTTTTTTGAAATTGGACTGGTGAATAATTACCATAATAGGCTAAATAGTAATGAGTGCCAACACCGACAATTGGAGCAATATCTCCATACTTGGGATCCCAAATAATTTGACTGAAGTTAGGATACTCAGACCAGGCAAATTGCGCGACTTGTTTAAATGGATATTGCAGCTTATGCGATTTTTCAAACGGATAACCCACTGAGTAGATGAATACAAAGTAAATTAGGTTTAACAAAAAGGCTAGCGAAATTATCGACAAAATTATCAACTTGACTGGTGGTTTTACTTTTTGTAAAACATTATAAAACCAGTACAAACCAAAGCCGGAAATAATACTCATTGTGGAAAAAGCCAGCATTGCCCGATGCGGGCTAACTTTCTCAAAAGTAATGCTCGATGGAATAATCGCAATTATTACTATTCCCAGTAACAACTGACCGGCCTTACCTAAGTTCTTTGATCGCAAAAGGAACAGAATCCCCAGAATTAAAAATGGTAATTGAATAAGTAATAAAGGCCCAGACCCAATTAATCCCTGATCTGTTAAATCCAATCCATTGGCAAAAAGGTATATTGGGTTAAATTGATTTAAGTATCTGTTAAAACCAAAATCCAGATACGATTTTATGATATTTTGAGTCAGATTAATTAGACTACCTAGATCGGGGTCTTGAGTAATAAAAACCGAGCTAGCCCTAAACCGAATCCCAGCATCAGTGGCAGAAATATATAGAAGAGGAGCAATAAATATCAGTCCGGAAAGAATTAAAAAAGTAATATTTTTCCGAGAAAGATTTTCTTTTCCTTGATAAAGCCAGGCAAAAAGAATAATTAATAGCGGAATAATAATTGTTTGGGCAGTATAAATATACATTGCCAGTGCTAGTATCAAACTACCTCCTAGCAGCCAATAGGTCGTTTTTTTTGATTTTAAGCTCTTTAACAATAAAAATAATCCCCAGAAATCTAAGCTGACTCCAATGGCATTTTCAAAACTTTTGCGAGAATAAAAAATCTCCGACGGGGTAATGGCTACCATTAAGCTAGATGCTAAAGCGATCCACCAATTACCAGTTAGCTCTAAGACAAATAAAAATACTGCCAGTACGGTTAAACTACCAAAAAAAGCAGCTGGTAATCGAATCGTAACTTCTCTCATGCCAAATATTCGATAAAAGATAGTTGAAATATAAATATAGTGACCTACTTTATAATCCCCTGTTGAAGGAAAAGCCAATGGTAGAAAATTCCCGTAAATATCCTTACCAGTTTCTACTATTGATCGGGTATCATAAAGCTGGCTTACTTCATCATGATCCAACTGTATAGGAAAATTGCTTAAATCCCAAAAACGTAAGACTGCACTAAGTAAAACTATTAATACTAACAAGATAATCTTTTTCATCTGATACAGGTATTATTAATCCGATATAGTCTAATCTGACCATTGCTGTCTGAAAAAGTGCCGTCCACTATCGGCTTGAAATCATTTTTTATTTTCTTTAAATCCCTGGGACTGGCATAAATAATCAGCTTCTGCTCTTTGCCGCAGGTCGTAAATATTTGTCCAGCTCCCAAAAGTTTAACTTTACCAATTTTATACTGAGTAAATTTATAAGGCGATTTAACTTGCTCAAAGCCATCTTTGGGATTAAAGTTGGTGTACCATTCCATGAAAGGACCAATATCCGAGACAATATCATCAGACACATAGGTATTTTCTGATTTACTAGTTTGATCAATACTTAAAACTAAACTCTTTACCCAATTAGGCCGCAAATTTAGAGCATTTTTATATTGCGGAGTCAAGCTGTAGATGTTTACAGACAACTCAAGAATTACTAAACAAAGAACAAATATTGCAAATAATTTATTCAATTTTAGTAAACCGAAAGTAATAACCAGTGCTATAAACGGAATACTTAAAACAATTAGCACTGGATCAAATTTAGGATAATTAAATAACGCCGGAAATGTAAAAATAAGTGTATACCCTAGTAAAAATCTTAAGTTAGTTTGTTTTCTAATCAGTTGTATCAGGCCAATTATAAAAGGAATAATTAAAATTTTGGCCCAAACACCCAGGAAAAAATAATTAACCAGTCCTGATGAATCAAATTGTCCAACATATAATGCCGGACTAAAATACGAAACCCAGTGCAAAAACCCAATGATTAAATAGTGCGACTTATTAAACAAGATAAAATTAACAAAACTTGGCCAACCGGCTTTAAGCCCCTCACCCCTTAATTTATCAATACCGTTTTTAACAGTAACATCAGAGAGCAATGAAAAATTATTTTCCATAAAACTTCTCTTGGCTTGCTCATTGGTAAAAAAAAGTAATAGCCCTAAAACTACAATAATAACTGACAGAATTACTAACTTTTTGTTCTGTTTGTATACAGTCAGCCAAGTAAACGGGATTAGAAAAAATAATGCTAATTTGGATGTTAGTATAGTTAAAAACATCACGCTACCAATCATCCAAAATTTCTTTTGTTTGATTAGCAATAAATAAAGCAGCGCAAAAAAACTGGTTAAAACAATAATTTCATTTGGTGTTTTGGATAGAAAGATTAAAACCGGACTGGTGGCTACAATAAATGCACTGCCTAGCTTAAACCATTGATCACTGTTAAATGATTCAGCAATTTTGTAACTTAAAAATACTAAAATAGTACCAATTAAAATAAACGGGATTCTAGCTCCAAAGTCATTGTTACCAAATACTAGCTCTCCTACCGCAGTTAGGTATGGCACCACAGGAAATTGGTAGTCAGCTGATGAATTAAAAAATAATGGAAAAGAATTTCCCAGTTCATCCTTACCTAATGTTGATAAAACATGACCGCGAACTGCGATTCTGGCTTCATCACTGGTAAAACTGGGAAAACCCAGTGGAAAAACTCTAATAATAAGAGACAGTAATAGTAAAGCAATTAGTAGTTTATCGAATTTCATTTTGAGAGTTATTAATTAATAGGCCAAATCCATAACCACTATTATCTTGGGGTACTTGCTGCCTGTTTTTTAAAATATACTCAGGAACGATAATAACACTGTGGGCAGGAATAACTTCATTCTCAGTCCAGCTTTTTAAATCACCAGGCATTACTTGCTTAAAGAAATCGATGGCTATTTTATTTTCAGTTCCAAAATCCTGCCAAATATAAGGATTTAGGTTCTTACTTTTAGCTAAAATAGCAACCTTTTCAAAGGTCAATTGATAAGGCTTGGCAAATTGAGATTCCACTCGTTTAGGATAATCAAAATAATAATCTCTTAAGAAATCAAAATAATTTAGAGAAATTAATAAAACTAAAATCCCCAAGACAGTCATTGCCCATTTTCTTTTTTTTATTTGAGTTATAGAAAGTACTCCGGCTGTTGTGATTAAAGCATAAGGTGGCAACATCACGAGCAATCTGCTACCCCTATGTATTGTTTCAGCCAATCCATAAAGTAGAGGACTTAAGAAAAAAACAAGTAGGACAAACCATAACATGACATCCTTTTTTCGAATAATCCAGATTAGTCCTAAGATGAATAAGGGTAGTGTGGAAAGTAAAAATACTCCTTGCTTGCCAGTAGAATGGTAAGGGGTGGAATCTCCATTAATAAATAAAAATGAGGGGTCATAAGAGGAAATATATGACAGGAAAAAATTTTGATAAGAAGGCAAAGAATGTGGCCGGTTATAAGCAAGTATCGCACCTGGATATTGATTTTTTACTGACCACATAATCGCCGGAAAAATTAAAGCAACCACTGCAAACTTAAACCATTTTGGTATTACATATTTAAAATCCCTCTTTTTTTGTAAGTAAAAAATTAACCCTAGTGATAAACAAAAGTAAACCGGAAAAATAATCCGAAGTCCTGGATAGGTAAATAAATCAATGCCTAAAAATAAACCAGATAAATACAAAAATCTAGCTTTGCTAGATTTTAGATATTTAACCAACATTAGTAACCACAAAATGGTAATTGGCACAGGAGCAATATTCTCTAAGGCAAGATGGGATTGAATTAATATGGCAGGAATTGTTAGAAAAAGTCCTAAACTAACAAAGGCAAGTTTTTTGCCAAAAATTTCTCGAGACAAAAAAAACACTAATGCCGCTGAAATCAATACAAAAACCACACTAACTTGCCTTAACATCTCATAAGTGGTTCCAAATAACTTAAATGCTAACACTGTTGAATAAAACGTCACGGGTTGCTTCCAATCAGTTAAATCAAAGGCTGAAATAAATAATGGTAAGAAACGTCCGGATGAATCATGGCCAGTTTTGGAAACCAGAGCCGCATTGTAACCAATTGCCGCTTCATCTCCATTTATTCCCGGAGGTACATCGGTAATTCTGTAACTAAAAAAATACCAGCCGGCAATTAAAAAAACTAGGAAAAATATCGATAACTTATTCATTAGAAAATCGGGGGAAGTATTCATATATCAGATAAAGTAGACCACCAGTAAACACGGTCTGTATTACACTGCGAGAAAAGTTGTAATCCGGATTAAGATGCAAATAACTCCAGATACTTAAAGCATCCTTTGATGTAAAAATTACCGGGGAAAAAATTCCTAAAGTTAATGAAGGGTCAAAGAAAAAAAGTGATGCTAACCAACTAAGCAAAATAATCATCACTGGAAGAATTGTTACTTTCCACTCTATTACTAAACCAATAATTAAAAACGGAGTAATCCAGATTAACCATTGGGGGTGATAATGTGTGAATATAAAAAAGAAAAACAAAGGGATTGAATAAATCTTCCAGAAATTATTTAGACTGACTTTTCTTTGCCAAAGAATTAAGTAAAAAACTAGTAAAGCCAATGGAAATAGTAAGATTGATTCTCCACCAGAAACCGGGATGGCCGCATATAAACTTTTTGAGCTTTGGGCAGCAAATAAAGCAATACTTCTAAAACTGTGTGATGGTAAATAAATCAAAATAGATAAAAGATATGGAGCCATACCTATGAAAAGAAGTTTGATCTTTTGCCAGTAATCTTTTCCTAAAAATATCAGTGGGATTAGTAAAAAAATCGGATAAATTTTAAAGGCAATTCCTCCGCCCAAGGCCAGCGCAGCAGCATCCAGTTTACCCTTAGCAATATAATAAATAGAAAGAACTGTAAAAAAAGTGGGAATTACATCAAATTGTCCCATCATGTAACTGGCATATAAAGTTAACGGATTAAACATCCATAAACTAAAAGCTAGATTGCCTTGTTTTTGATTGGGAAATAAATTTAGCAGAATAAATGCCAGTCCTATATCAAACAGTAAATATGGTAATTTCACAGCCAAAATTGCCGGAATAAAACTGGCAAGTAAGAGTTGAAAAATTCCGTGAAACCAATAAATCACAGGGGGATAATTTAAAACTGCAATATTAGAATCAGAAAAATCATATAGATTTAATATTAAGCCTTTGGCAACTAACTGTCCTCCTAATTTAAAAGCTAAGCTATCCGGGTGATAAGTAGAAACAGCCAGGACAATTCTTAAAATAATGCCAATTATTAAAATAATCCACAGTTTTTTGTTCATATAAGATTTAGAATTTTCTCTCTAAATTTTTCCTTACTAAAATTCTTGGCTCTTTCAATGGCTGCCTTTGACAATTTAGCAAAAAGTTTTTCATCCTCAACTACTCTTAAGGTCTCCTCCTCTAACTGATCCAAACTATTCCACAGTAGTCCTGATTTACCATTTTCAACAATTTCTACTTGTCCACCTAGACCAATCACTACTGGTACAGCTCCAGCTGCCATGGCCTCCACTGTAGAAATCCCAAAATGTTCCATTTTAGTTGGATCAGTTTCTTGGTATCCCGCCCCGTGCCAATAAATACTTGATCTACCGTAGAGATTGATTAATTCATCATACTCCAAATTAGGGAAAAACTTTACTTCGAATTTTCCGGCCTGTTTCTTTAAATTATCTAAATAATCCAGGTCTCCTTCTTTAGCAGAACCGGCTAAAGCTAAGCTCCAACCAGTTAGCTTATGTTGCTTTTGTATTTTAATAAAGGTATCAATTAAAATTTCCTGCTTTTTATCTTTTAGAAAACCAAAAAATCTGCCAACACTAAGAATAATTTTTTCTTTTTTTAATGGTTTAAAAACATCTGTATCTACCGGAGGATAGATTACTTCTGATTTAATCGGCCAATAATTTTGTGCAGCTTGTTTGGTAAAAGTGGAGTTATAAATAATTAAATCCCATCCGGCCAATTTTTTCTTACCCCAGGTACTTTTAGCTGGTTGTCCCACCAGAGGAGACTGAATATGCAAGAAGTTCTTCTTGCTGGAAGGATAAAAAATACTGCCATCAGTTAGGTAAAAACAAACGTCATAAGTTTTTAAAAAAAAATGTCGCGAAACAAAATTGCTGCCCCCTCCAATGGGGGCAGCAAGAAAATTAACCCTTGATAAATTAAGCCCAAAGCGCTTCGTTAACTGCTTTTTTAAATAATCGGCACCAATTTTAAACAAATGGCCGTCAAGTAAAACATCCACTCTGATATCCGGCTTAGAAAGCACCTCAGCAATACTCATCATATAGCGCTCTCCCCCACCCAAAGTATCTAAATATGGAGAATAAATGGCTACCTTCAAAATAATGTTTCCTTAAAGTTCAAAATGGCTTTCCAGTAATTTTTGATCAAGTTCATCGTAAATCTCTTCACGGGATTTTTGCTGCTGCATTTCCCACAACCTAACATAGGTCATAAATAAACTAAATGACTGAAGCAAGGAATCCATTACTCCAACAGTGCCGTTAAAAAAACCGCCTCTTTTAATTCCCTGATTCCAGGTTTCGCTAATAAAAATCCGTAGAAATCTCCAGCCGGACATTTTTGGATGGTGAGAGTCTAGTCTTAATTTGGCATCAATTTTGCTCCACTCCAAACTTTTTAAAACAATTTGGTCTAGATTTCGATGAGTCAAATGTATTAATGATCCTGATAAATAACCCAACCTGCCTTGATATTTTGGCTGTTCATGAACTTTACCAAACCAACCCTCTAGGGCATCTTGTTTAATTAATCTAATGACCCAATCCGGCCAAAATGGTCCATAAGTAACTCTTTCACCAAAAATAAAATTCTTCCGAGAAATTGCATAAGCAACCCGATCCCCGGTTTGTACAATTTGTAAAATCTCTAATTTAAGTTTTTCAGTAACCCGCTCATCCGGATCAATGTATAGAATCCAGTCTCCGGTAGCTTCCTTGGTAGCCTGATTTCTCCACTCAGCAAAATCTTCACCCTTAAAGCTGATAATTTTTTTAGTATATTTTTTGGCAATCTCAACTGTCTGATCTGTAGAACCATTAGCACACACAATTATTTCATCAGCCCATTTAACAGATTCTAAACAGACCTTAATTCTTTGCTCCTCATTTTTAGCAATAATAATTACACTAATCATTTTTTAAAAATCTTAAATATTTGCTTTAAAGATCCCCCTTTGATTTGCTTAACCCAGTAATCAACATCTTTGCCAATAATTTTGGTTTGCTCATTAAACTCTGATAATTCGATATCCTGTTGACTAAATCCTTTTTTCTCCCAAACTTTTAAATACAAAACCAAAAAAGAGACCGCCTGCAGCAAACTCAAAACCAATCCATGTAATCCATCATGGTATCCATTATTTGCAAAATAACGGGATAAAAATTCAGCAAGTGGTTTATTCCATAGATCTTCTTTTTTGAATTCATAACCGGTATCTAATAGTTCTTTTGCCTGAACATCTGTATAACGGTTTAATTTCCCCAGGTAATCAGAAATTGAGCGGTAATTTCTGTGAATAATGGCCCACTGTTCTTCTGGCTCCAGAGTAAGACCGAGGCCTTTAGTTTCTGGTTTACTATGAATTTGGTCCTTCCAGGTCACAGTACCTTTTTTAAAAAAGCGGATCTGCGTATCCGGCCACCAACCAGTGTGCTCAATCCATTTATTAAAGATAATATTTTTGCGGGGAATTTCAACATAATTTATTTCCGGATTTTTATCAGCCAACTGCTGCAAATGTTTGGCCAAGGTTTCCGGGATCTCTTCATCAGCATCTAAAATTAAAATCCAATCCCCTGCAGCCTTCTCGATTGCGAAATTTCGCCCTGGTTCAACAAAACCCATATTCTTATGTGAAATTACTTTAGCTCCTAAGGCTTTGGCAATACTAACCGTCTTATCTGAAGATTCCATGTCACACACTAATACTTCAGCAGCCCATTTTACGGATTTAATGGCTATTTGAATGTTTTTTTCCTCATTAAAGGCATTTACAACAGCCGATATCTTTGTCATAGTCTTATCTTACTAATTTAGGGGGTGTATGTAAAATCAAATCCACCTTCAGCTAGTTTCTAACGATCCTTTCTGGCATAATGTGAATATGTATTTCGTTTTACTGATAGTTCAGTTAGTGGCTTTTATTGGCCTTGCAACAGCTTTTTTTACTCTACCAGGCATTTATTTTTTAGAAAAGTCTACAGATAAATTAAATTTCTGGGAAAAAATTATCCTGGGGTCTGTGGTAGGACTGGTATTTTTTTCTTTAGTTTCTTATTTGTTTAGTGTTATAAAGTTACATTTTCTATTGTTACCGCTAATTTTGATATTTTCTTTTCTGGAGATTAAAAAACTACCTAACCTGTTTAAAAAATACACCCGACCTTCTGGAAAAAGACTTAGTTTAATTTTACTAGTCTTTATCATTGGCATCACCGGACAATTGCTCATAATTGCACCTAGCGGAATTAATTTAAATGGAGATTTAGTGTTTTGGAGTTCTCATGGCCATGATGGGCTGTGGCACATTAGTTTAATGCAGGAATATCAAAAAGGTTATCCTCTGCAAAACCCGGTCTTTGCCGGTACCAGACTAGTAAATTATCATTTTTTTTCTGATATTGCCCCATCTGATTTTAATTTGTTTTTTAAATTTTCCTTGTTTGATCTTTATTTTAGATTTTTTCCTTTGCTTTTCTCAATACTCTTAGGCGGACTAGCATATCTGTTAGGAAAAAAGCTGGGTGGTAATTTTCAAACCGGTCTTTGGGCGACAGTTTTTACTTATTTTGCCGGTAGC
This sequence comes from uncultured Gammaproteobacteria bacterium, assembly GCA_964523905.1. Classification (GTDB taxonomy): domain Bacteria; phylum Patescibacteriota; class Microgenomatia; order Daviesbacterales; family UBA10151; genus CAZFYQ01. The sequence continues at coordinate 101,856 of CAZFYQ010000002.1, read as the reverse complement.
TTTGGTTATATTCTCACTTACTTAAAAGACCGTTCTATTGGCGGAGAAAGTATCTTCTGGGCCTCACAAGTCCAAAGCTCAATTGGTAATCCCCCTCAAGCCGCGGCTTTTATTATTGTTTTAGCTTTTTTGTATTTATTTAGTTTTTTTATCGAAAAACAGACCAAATATTTATTTTTTGTGTGCACAATTTTGGCAGGAACCCTGGCAGTATTTAAAGTTTATGGAGCGGTGGTCATCTTAGCCAGCTTAGGCTTAGTAGGCCTTTGGCAATTAATCAGAGAAAGAAAGTTTAATATCCTATCTTTGTTTTTTAGCAGCAGCATACTTTCTGCAATACTTTATTTACCAAACTCTCAAGACTCAGGCGCTTTTTTAATATTTCAGCCATGGTGGTATGTCAGAACCATGGTTGTGACTCCAGACAGATTAAACCAACTGGATATGGAGCTCCGGAGACAAACCTATATTGCCGACCATAACTGGAAAAGAGTGATCCAGCTAGAAACTGAGGCTTTTTTAATTTTCTTTTTTGGAAATCTTGGCATGAGATTTTTAGCTCTATTTTCCCTACCAAGACTTATTAAAAAATCTTTTAGTAATCATTTAAATTTGATAATAATTCTGATCATTTTGATCTCATTTATTTTACCGATGCTTTTTTTGCAAAAAGGGGTGGCCTCAAATTCAATTCAGTTTTTGCAATACTATTTACTGCTAATGGGAATAATCTCTGCGGTTTTTGTCAGTGAAATATCTAAAAAAATTAAGTACCGCTTCATAAATTTCCTGCTCGGTTTTTTAATTATCTTGTTAGCAGTTCCTACACAGATTTCATTAATTAATAGCTTTTATAGCCGGCCTCCTTTTGCCAAAGTCGATCAAAAGGAACTCGTAGCTCTTAATTTTTTGAAACAGAATTCAGACGATAACAGTGTAGTTTTAACGCCGCCATACAACCAATACTTAAACTTACCATCCATTGTCCCGCAAATATGGGATTGGTCTGACACGGGCTATGTGACAGCCCTATCTAATAGAAGAACTTATCTGGCAGATACAGAACAAGTTGATATCATGGGATACGACTTAAAACCAAGACTAAACACCCAACAAGAATTGTTTTTAGAGACTGAGCCGAAAACTTTTGAATCTAGAATCAAAGCCCTAAATGTCAGTTATCTATATTTTCCCAAAGCCCAAAAACCCCTAGTAGATCTAACCAAAACCGACTTAAAACCTATTTTCTCAAACGATTTAGTGGAAATTTGGCAAGTAAAGTAATTAAAAGTAGAGCTACTAGCAGAATATAGCAAACTGCAAAAATTCGATCTGCAAAAAAGCGACTGGAAAAATCTGAAACCGTATTTTTAATTAAAGAAAGCGGCGAGTTTACCTTATAAAAAGGCACAAATGAGGCACTGGTGGAAGCCACATCAGATGCGTCAACACTAAGAGGTAATTTCTTTAAGTCATCTACCCCGGTCAGTTTTTGTTTTGTCAAAAATATTTCCAAAGCGTCATTTCTATTGGAAGATGGCGATGACAAGACAAATGTTAAATGCTTACTTTTGCTACTGATAATCGGTGAGAATTTAAATTTCACAAAATCACCATCCGGAATCGAAGCTCCATTTAGTGTAGATGTGCTCAAAATATTGTTACCGCTATCAACAACTGTTAGGGTTAGATCTTTTTTGTTTTGTAGATTAGGATTTTTAATACTTAGACCAATTATGGCAAGGTTATCATCTGTTGCTATAAAACTCTGAGATAAGGAAGTCGGTCCATAAAGATCAAATACTTTATCTAAGGATGGTTGATATCTATCAGGTAAGTATCTAACTCCCAAAGTAAGCAGAGCAGGCAATACAATAAGCAGCAAAATTATGGAAACAGTGGTTATTATACTTTTCATATTTTTTCTTCTCTTAAAGAACTTGTTCTTTCAGGGTTTGCCTGGAACAAATTCCAAATCAATATTAAGCTTCCTCCTGCTAGTGCACTTTGCAGGGCACTCTGTACCAGATAAGGATCATAAAAGTGCTGCAATATTACAAAAGGCATTGGTAGTTGATTATAAATTGGACTAATGGCCCTAAGCAGCCCAAAAGTCATTGACTGATCTTGATATAACAGAGGGATTAAAAAAGCAATTATTAAATTAAGATATAAAATCTTTTGCAAAGCAGTTTTCATGATTAAAATAATGGTAAAAAGCGGCGCCAGCCAAAGCAGCCAGGCAATATGGAAATGTATAAAGGAAAATAAAATTAATAGCTCTGCCAGTAAAACCGGTAGCACATCCTCTCTTTTTTTATCTTTTTTATTTAAACAATAGAAAAACAGTAGAGAAAATAAAATAATTGAAACCGGCAAGGCTTCACCAAATCCGATACTAATACTAGATAAAAAGATTCGCGAGGTTAGTCCTGACACTAAAGCCTGATTTTTAAAACTTTCTGACCAAAAAGGTAAGACAATTAATATAAATGTTATCAGGCCTGATAATAAAGTGACCAGCGACTGCTTAAGATTTTTTGTATAAAGCATCATAAATGGTAAAAAAAGTAGCGGATAGGCTTTAAAACCAGCAGCGACCCCAATTAAAACAGCTGACAGAAAATTCTTGCCTTTGATAAATAGCAGTAATGCGGCTGTGGTAATGAAAACCGGAATAATATCAAAGTTACTATATATGTGAATTAGAATTAGCCAAATTGGATTAAATAACCAAAAAACAGCAGCCTTTTTTTGATCCTGCCTATTTACAAAAAATTGCATTAATAAAAAGCCGGTTAAGATATCTAAAACTAGATATGGCAGCTTTAAAACAAATAGATATTTAAAAATATGAGCGGCGGTTGGGGCGTAAGTTGAGGCATCAAATAACCATTTTTGAAAATCAATTCCTAATATTGGTGATACTAAAATTTCATAACCACCCAGCAAAAAATAGGTTAAGGGAAAATATGTAAAATCATCTCTAACAGGCAAGCTAGTTTTATTGTTACTGATATATGTATAAATATTAACTACCCCTTTACTTAAAAATGAAGTTTGAAAATAAGTTGTTTTAATATCCGGATGAAAATAAAACGGCATCACCAAAAGTCTTAGAAGGATTGCCAGAATAAATAATTTTTTTAAACTGATATTATCTAAAGCGTGAAACATTACAGATGTTTACTTACAATCAAGGTGGTAAATTTATCCTCTCCTTTGATAATTTGATAATCCTTTAAATACTTACTCATTTCCGCATCCCCAATAAATAACACTTTTCCTTTAATAGTGTTTAGAAATTTTTCAGTGTCAGTTTTGGGAATAAAACCTACGTAAACATTATCAAACTTTTTAAAACTTAAGCCATTTAGCTGATATTTATTTTTATTACGATCAATCACATCAGCCGGGTTCACCTTGGCATAAACCGGATAACCAAATTCTACGCTGTCAATTTGATCGGATACAAAAATATAATCATATTGAGATCTATTTTCTAACACAATATTGGTTGCCAATTTTGCCGAATAGGCCCAGAAATTGGCATATTCCCTAGGTGCCAGAAAATATAATTTTTGCAAAAAGAAAATCATTTGTATAATTAAAGCAAAACTGACCAGCATTAATGGCAATTTACTTTTTTGGTTATATAACGCAAGCAGCCCAAGGCCAGATAAAATAGTTAATGGAGCAAATTCCAAAGCACTTCTTAAAGCATGTGGGTCTCCGATCACCGCACTAGCCAAAGGACCAATTAAAATCCAGCTTATCAAAAAAAACAAAGTTTTTTTGTTTCCCGCCAAAGACAACAGTCCAATTAATATCAGAACCATTTCTGCTGCGTAAAATTCGCCCATGGTGGTCATATTATGTCGGGGGTTACGGTCACCATGAATAAACAAAAAATCAAAGGAAAAATTATGTAAATAATTTTCAGATAAAATTTTGAAATACTCAACTGGTTTATTATGAAAAAATTTCGCCAAAGATTCTGGCAAAACTGTGATACTTCTTTCCAGATTAAGTTTTTGTTCAATCATTGCTTTAATATCTGTTTGTGAAAAAACATTGATACTAAAAAATCTCACTTCCGATCCACCAATAAAAGTTTGGCTAAAAGCCACTAGTCCAATTAAACATAAAATCACCAGGCCACTGATAAAATATTTTCTCGATTCACCAATCATTTGTTTAAATCCAATAAACCAAACAGCCAGCAGTAAAAACAAGGGCAAGGTCACTTTATATGTAGGATAGGTGTGCACTGTCAGACCCAAACTAATAGCTGACCATAAATAAAAAATAGGCTTTTCCTTAGCTTTTAACAGAAAATAAAGTCCCAAAAGTAGCAAAAACAGAGCAAAATGAGCCTCAAACCCTCCCCTGCTTAAAGAGATTTCCCAAGGATCAATTGCTGCCATAATTGCCACCATTACTGCGGCTTTCTCAGAAAATAATTTTCTACAGATAAAATATAAAAGCGTAATAATTCCCAGACCTGATAAGATAGACAGTGCTCTAACTCCTAAGGCAGTTGGGCCAAAAAGCAGCATAAACGGCATTGAAAAATAAACATATCCTCCTGGTCTACCTGCTCCCATTGGAAAAGTTAAAGGTAAAATATTACCCAACTGATCGTAACCGGTACGAATTAAAGAATTAGCGTCTAAGGTAATCGTCAATTCATCGCCGTATAAAGAAAGCGGGCTGGAGTTAATAAAAACCACTCGCAAAATTAATGCCACAAACAGTATGAGCAGTAGTATTTGAATTGATTTACTAATTGATTTCATAAATAACTACCTGGCTATTTTCCAGCAAAGTTTTAATGCTACCCTGACTTTGATCAACCCTTACATTATATATTTTGGGAAGATAAATGTATTTAATCTGATTTTTCCTTAGAAAATTTAAATCAGGATTTGGCTGGGTAAAAAAATCTTTTGATGCAATTAATCTCTTTTGATTATTAGTTAATAAAATCTGGTTTTGGGCTTCATCTTCCAGAAAACTTGGTTTATTACTAAAAGCTGCTACATAAGCCGTGCTGTCATAGGCAACCAGTGGCCAGGGCTGGGCAATACCGCCTTTTAGATTACTATCATAAGGATAGGTCAGTACCACTCCATCCGGCTGATCCTTAAGAAATTGTAAAGCACTTAACTCATCATTACTGATATAAGCATGAGGTTGCTCGTTTAGGTAACCCTTAGCAGTAGTCCAAGCATTAATTGGTGTTAAGGTTAAAATTACGAAACACAGTAAAAAACCTACTACCTTGTTAAACTTTGTTAGCATTTTAACCATGACTACACCGTTTATTAAGGCAGCTAAATATAAAAAGTAATAGATAAATTGGATAGTATTCCAAGGGTTTCCTGCCTGAATAAAAATAATCGGAATTAGTAATGAAAAGAGTCCTAAGATTAGCAAAAATAGATAGTGATTATTTTTCCAAATAGCTTTTAATTTAATCAAACTAATTAACGCAAATACCCTAGTACCCAAATTCCCCGCAATAAAAATTACTAGACTAATAATTTCCGCGCCAATAAACTTAAACCAATTACCAGTAGCCAGTCCCACATTCCGTGTTAAAGAAAGCCTATACCAACCAACCCGATCCGGTGCATCAATCATTGAATTTACAAACCAAAATGGTGAAACCATAATTAGACTTTGACCAACAGAAAAATTGGATAAAAATAGTAATGCTGATAATAAAAAACTAAGCACAAAAACTGACAAATGGGACATGGATCGTTTTAGTATGGCTACTGTTAGAAGTGTTGATAATACTAAAATACCAGCATAAGCTTTAAAAGAAATTAAAGCTCCGGAAATTATTGATAGTAAAATAATGAGCCCTCGGTTTTTAGTAGATAAATATGGCAACAACTGTAATAGCGCAATCATAATTACCAAAGAGATGGCAAACGGTGGATTAAGATTAAAAGAGATTGATTGGTTAGCCCAAAAAGCCGACTCCCCTCCCCAATGTTTTTGATGAATATATTCCACAATCCAACCAAATGATCCGGCAAAGTAAATAAAATACAAACTAAATAAGGAAATTAATTTAATTTTTATCAGAGATTTTTGATTAAATAATCGGGATATTAAATAATAACTGCCAATTCCCAAAAGTAGTGAGAATAAGATTGGATAAAATCTAAATACTAAATCAGTGGCAGGAACTTTAGATATGGAAACAGTAGCAGCAACTAATAAATCATATAGATAGTGATAATTTTTTAAGATAGTTCTGGCAAAAATCGGGTTTTGCGGTGGCACTTGTTTTAATAACTGATTAATCAACGCCAGATGCCACATTCCATCATGGGTATTAGGTCCCCACAGTCCCATGCCATATCCAAACCGTAAACCGCTTTGAAAAGTAGGCAGGACTTGAAAAATAGTTCCCAAAGTAACTATGATCACAAGTCCTAAGTCATAGATACTTTTAATTTTTGGTAAGGCCATACTTAAAGTATCCTTAACATAAAACCACAAAAAGATTAGTAATGACAAAATCAGATAAACATAAATTAAAACAGTTAATTTAAATTCTGCCAAAAGATAAAAGATTAAAGTAAAAACCACCAAACCGCTAACAGCTGATAAAAATAATCTGTTTAATGAACCCAACTTTTGGTTAATTGCCAGTCTAGTAAATACTATTCCCGGAATCACCATGCCAAAAGTTATAAATAGTAGAAACTTTAAGGATTCTAAAATGGTTGATGAAACAGAAAAAATAAACGGACCGCTAATAGTCTGGTTAACCGTAGGTGACTTACTCGTACTATTTTTGGTGGCATTTAAAATAGTGGTATCAATTGAACTAACCTTGCCGTCAATTTCAATATCCCGGGGCAGAAAACCCACCTCTCTTTGTTTACCGGCTTCGTTCTGATATGTTAAAACAAATTTATCTGCATTTTGAGTGACATCAAAATTGGAAATTTTCCCCGAGTCCAGCAATAATTTTTGGCCAAAACTAACTTCATCCAACACCCTGGTGGCAGAGGTAGCAAAATTAACAGTCGAGCATCTGGTACTAAAACAAAGCTCCTCTTGTCCATCAACATACTGACGGATATCCCTAAATAAAGCACCTTCATTATTGTAAAACCACCCAGCCCGGTAATAGGGATTCATATACCAGACTACTTTTTTATCAGTGCCTAGAGGATCACTTCCAACAATTATTTGAGTAGGGGATAAATCCGGAAAAGCTTGTTTATAAAAGGAAGCAAACCCATCCATAGTTATTAAAGAAATTTTCCCACTATTTCTTTGGTTTGCTAAAACCTGCATTTGGTTTTGGTATTCCGCAGAATAATTGCTCCACTGATAAGTATTTTCTAAACCTACTACCACTTCAGAAAATTTATTAAACTTTTGGCTTTGATATAAATCTAGTAAATTGGTGAAATATTTAGCATCTAGTTTATGATAATCAATATAATCATTTGGTTGAACACTAAATGTACTTTCAAATACCCCATTACCATATGAATTAACCGGATCACGAGGCGCCCACTGTAACATCACCACTGGGATTTTATTATCCACGGTCTGTGCCGGGTGCAAAGCGTTTTTCAATGCCGGGTAGTAAGGAGTAGAAAAATACTGGCCCCAGATCTGGTAATTATCCGTACTATACTGATCGGAAACTATCATACTTGAGGTAATACCATATTTTTTTTGCATGTAGTCCAGGGAATAGGCATCTATCCACCAAGCACCAACTGCTTTTGGATAAAACCCAACAGTCTGTTTGAATTTATTAAAAGCGCTATCAATTAGCTTTATTCTGTCACTAGGACTGTAGCCGGTTAATAAAGCGCTGCCAGCATCATGCCAACTAGGTCCTGTTTGATAAGTTACTCCTGCCTCCTTGGCCCAAGTAGGAGTAACTTCTAAAAATAGACCTTTTTGATCAATGGGACTATTTAAATCAGTGATAATCTTTTGATTTTCTAAGGCGTCGAAGCGAAGCAGCCAGGTAGCTGGTAAATTCAGCTTATTTAAAATTTGAATTTGTCCTTCCACCACAGTTTCCGGCTGCTGATTGGTAATTGACCAAAAATCTCCACCTCTTACCGGATTTACCACATTAACAAAATTATTTCCCGAGGCAAAAACCGGAGTTGTAAAAGCAAATATTGTCAGTATTAAAGCAATTAGTTTAACCATGTTTAAAACTTTGATAATATTTCACCATTCTATTTTTAGCCAAAAGTAACATTAAACCAACATAAAAAAGCCCACTAATAACTACCAGAATAAGTAAACTTAAAAAATTATAAACTACCATTGGACTTAAGATATAAACCAGTAACCCCATTACCACTGAGGCAAAAATCGGCTGCCAAATATTTTTTAACACATCAATTTTCATCATTTTCTTAATAATTAACAAAGGAATAATTGAGGTCACAGAAATTAAAGCCGAGGCCATTCCGGCACCTAAAAAACCGTAGTAGACAGTTAATACCGGAGTCAGTAACCATTCTAAAACCGTCCACATCACCATTAATTTTAAAGTAGTTTTGACCTTGCCAATGGCGTTTAAAAAATTGGTAAAAGGAGAGGATAAGGTGGCAAAAAAAGCACCGATTGAAAACAAGTGGACTAAGGGTTCTGCAAGCTGCCACTTACTGGATACTACATGCGTTATTAAACTATGAGTGACCGCATTTAATCCAAATAACATTGGATATAAAACCACACCGGTTGCAAACAAGGAATCTTCTAAAGTCTCCCTTAAGTGCTCTTTGTTATCAGCCAAGCGGGAAAAAGCCGGAAAAGTCACCCGAGTCATAATATTCATCACCTCTAAAGGTAGGAAAGCCAAACTTTGAGACCAGGTAATTAGTCCTACTCCCACACTACCAACCATCCGGGCAATCACCAGAGGAACTAAGCGATCTTTTAGTAAAGCCAGTAAAGAATTTAGCTGAAACGGCAAACCAAAACTAAGCAAAGCTCTGATTGATTGTCTGGAAACTCCTAAAGAAACTTTCCACGGTGCCCAGGAATAGATTAAGATCACTCCAATGATACTTCTGGCAGCAGTGGCATAACTAAAAGAAGAAACTGATAAACCCGAGAAAACCAGAAAAGTTAAAATCAAATTAAAAACAATTGTTTCTGCTACTTCAATTGCTACCAGTGGCTGAAATCTTAAGTCCCGCTCCAGCAAAACCGAGGGCACTACTTTTAAAGAAACTAGGAAAAAACTTAGGGCTAAAGTGCGAACTAACCACATGCCTTGAAAATCCAGATTATATAAATTAGCAAAATAAGGAGCAGCTAAAAACACAATAATGCTGATTGAAAAAGCTAAGATAGTCTGGATAGTAAAGGTGGTTTTAATATCTTCCAGAGATATTTCTTTTTTTTGGATTAAAGAGGCGGCCAAACCAATATCAGAAAAAAATGCAAAAAAAGCTAAAATTGAGGAGGCAATATTAAATACCCCAATTGTGGAAACCGGCAAAATCCGCGCCAGCACAATATTAATGGTTAAATAATTAATGGCCAGTAAAATTGCTTTTCGAAAAGTTAAACTTAAAAACCCCTTAGCAATCTTTTTTTTAACACCATCCCCCACTTTAATTAATCCCCTTCCGGTAATAAGCAATCCATTTGCGGACTTTTTTAAAACTAATAATATAGATTGTCAAAAGCGCTAACATGGTGGCAACTGATAGCCAATTGGAAATTGACCGGACCGGCGTATCATATAACCTGGCTCTGACCTGGTGATTTCCTTCGCCTAAAATAATCGTCATTAAACCAAGCGGGTTATTTTGGTAATCAATCATGGTTTCTTTTCCGTCAACAAAAATCTTCCAGTCCGGGAAATAATACTGTGACAAACGAATAATAGTATGTGTTTGGGTGTAAGTATCAAAACTAATCCAGTTGGTACCCTCATAAAAATTAAATACTGTTGAGTCACCGGTTAGCAGTTCATATCTTTTATCAGCCAGTGCCCCTGGAGGAGCCTTAGCATAAATTGGTAAATAATCAAAAATAGAACGGTTAATTTGGTTGGTAAAATCACCATCTGATAGCCGCATAGCGTCAGTTGTTTGAATGATTTTTTCCGGAACAAAATAAGAAAAGTTAAGTATGACCACTAAAATAATCAGCCCCCACCAAATTATTTTTTTAAATTTAAGATTGGTTAATATAAAACTTCCGGAAGTAAAACAGATAAAAAATATAATTAGCATCAAAAATCTCCAGGGAAATTGGATATATTTTAAAGGATCAATTGCTCGCCAGATAAATTCCGAACGAGGATGTATCATAAATACAGAAAATAAAGTGGCTACTGTACTTAAGATAATTAGGATACTAAACCATTTTTGCTTCTTCCATAATAAAAAAGCCGTTAAAAGCGCCAAAGCCCAGGCTGCTAAATGCACCCAGCCGATTTGGAAAGATAATCCGTCTTTTTCTCCACCCGGCACTTCTCGAACCGATGATCCCCAACCCCAAGTGCGTTCAATGAATAATTTTTTTAAGCCCTTGAAATGTTCGGTATAGTGGAAATAACCAATGGTGGTGGTATCAACATGCACTAATTGTTTTTCAAAAAGCATTGGGAAAAGATAAAAAGAAGAAAGTAAAATTCCCAGGACAAATCCTAAAAAAGAAAACCAAATAAATTTTTTCTTTTTGTTTCTAAAATACAAAAATACCATCCACACCAAACAAATTGGTAAAAACAGCATCGCTGATAAATTGTGCGAAACAATTAACAGTCCTTGCATTAGTGCCAAAAGTACCAAATTAACTAAACTGGGATTTTCCTCCATCCGGGCTAAAGCCCAAAAAATGGCTGGAAAAAACATTAGGGCCCACATTTCCCCCATTGCACCTCTGACATAAAAATCCACACTATGATACGGCGCAAAACTATAAAAAATGGCTGATAGGACGCCTCCTAAATTACCCCAGAATTTTCTAGCTAAAAGATACATAAATACATATGCACCTATGAAACTTACCCCAAACATCACCTTGGCAGAAACAAGCAAGCTATGAGTTAGAAAATAAATTAACTCTCCAAAATAATAGGCATTGGTGCGTAATAATTAAAAATCGGATAGCCATACAGTCCTCCCAAATCCGGCACCCAACGACAAGGGATTTGATGATCCTTAAAACACTTATCCATCTCATACAACCTAATCACTTGCACATCGTCATGATGGGTAAAATAAGGGCCGGCCATCAGCGGCCACAGTAAACTTAAAGTCAAAAGTAGTCCCAGTAAAAACTCTTTGTGTTTAATTAAAAAATCTTTCATTTGGAATATCTTTTACCGATCAATAAAAATCCAGCTGCCACCACCAGTGAAAATAGCGAGGCCCAGTTACCAATTACCCGAATTGGTGTATCAGTTAGGGCAATAGCTACATTGTACTCCCCTTTTGGTAATTTAAACGTAATCAAACCAGTGTGAGGGGCCGGAGTAGCGGCAACTGACTGCCCATTAGCCAAAACATGCCAACCAGGGAAATAAGTAATCGGAGCCACAACTTCACTATCCTCGATAGTTTTAATCTTAGCAGTTAAGGAGGTAGATCTTTTATTGATATCGGTTACCGAAATATTACCGCTTACAGCATTTAGTGTTTCGAAAAATGGGATATCAGTATTTTCCGCCCAAATTGGTAGATAATCCTTAGTTAAATCAACGCCTTGATGCATTTTACTAACATTAACAAACTTATCAAAAAATGAGTCATCAGAATATTCTTTGGGCTTAAAATAATTAAAAGTAGCCGCAATTGAGGCAATAATAATCACCGCTAGAAAAATATTTTGTTTGCTTTTGAAAATGGGCGTAATTACTCCTCCGGCAATTGCCGCAATAAAAATGGAGATCGCCAAAAACCGCCAGGGAAATTGAATAAAAGCCATTAAAGAAAATGCCTCCCAAACAAAAGCTGATTTGTTATGCTGTAAAAAAACTGAAAAAGCTAAACTGACTGCCAGAAAAATTAATAACCCCAAAGTTTTTTTGTCTTTGCGGCTGATAAATCCCACTACTATTCCAGCTGCTACAATTAACCAATTAATTAAACCCACTTGAAAAGATAATCCATCTTCTGGTCCCCAGACAGAGGAACCATATCCCCAAAATAAAGAGAAAAATTGCTGCACTGCCACAAAATGAGCCCGGAAATTAAAATAACCAACAGTTAAATATTTGGTCTGAATAAAATTTCTTTCCAAAAAAGCCGGCAACAAAAAAAAGGCAGACAGTCCCACAGCCAAAACCAAAGCTTTAATAAAATAAAGCAGGCTTTTAAAATTACGATAATGCCAAATTAAATACCCCATCCAAAAAATTAAAAAAGGAGCAAACATTAGGGTAGTCACATTATGTGTTAAAAATAATCCGGCCAATGATAAAGCCAGTAAGGTAGCGTTTTTTAAACTAGTTTGTTTTACAATCTTTAGGCAATAATAAAAAATTAAAGGAAAAAAAATAAAAGCCCAGGTCTCTGATAAAGATCCTCGAACATAAATATCAACTGCCCGGTAAGGCGCATATGTATATAACACTGCCGACACCAGGCCGGCTTTTTGACCTAATAATTCTTTGATGAAAAAATACATTGCAAAGGCGGACAAGATACTGCCCAACATAAATAAAATTTTGGCAGTCCAGATATAGTTAATTCCTAAAAGATGCACTAACGCGCCAATATAATAAGGAAACGGAGCATAATAATTAAAAGTCGGCTCACCAAAACGCAAATCCGGAGCCCAGCGAACCGGAAATTGTCCGTCAGCTAAAGCCGTACTCATTTGTTGCAAACGGGCAATAAAAATATAATCTTGAGTATAAAAAAATCTGGCGTTAAAAAAAGGCAGTAATGTTGGAATGGTTATTACAATTAAAAATACTAAAGCCAGTAAATTATTTTTCATTGATTGGTAAAACTTGCCATAACACTGTGGCATCTTGTAAACCAGTATCTAACGATCTAGTTTTAGGAAATTCCATAATTTCAGATAAATTTTTAGCAGATTTTGCTACTTCCAATTTATTACCAACATAATAGGTTTGGTGATCTTTGGCAGAGTTGCGAAGCTTCGCAGAAATAGTACCGGTCCCACCAACTATTGAGATATTAGCTTTATCCAAATAAATATATAAGCCATCCGGCAAAGTACCAAAATATCCATCAGTCCCGACCACTACCGATCCTTTAGCTTTTTGGGCAATTAAATAATTGGCAATTTGTTTAAAACCATATCCTGCAGTCCACTCTTCAAAATATCCCCGGCTTTCTTCTCTAGGTAAACTGGGTGGGGGAGGATTGTTAATTAACTGTAAATCAAACCACAGCGGCAATACTCCCACGACTATTGCGACTACAGCGACTTTTGCGACATTTGGTATCTTTATCATCTTCAGTAATTCCGCAGCACCAAAACTGGCGATTACCAAAAGCGGAGCAATAGACGTTAATAAATATCTAGCAGTAAAGGTTTTTAAAAACGCCATTGACAATAACATTGGTATCAATGCCCACAAAAGTACCATCCAACCCAGTTTGTTTTTACTCTTAATAAGAAACCATAAACCAATTGCCAAAAGTCCCAACACCGGCCAAGTTAGTAATTTGGGAAACCAATCGGAAATGTCATGAAAATGGGGAATAAATGGATCAAGCGGTCTACCCATTAGTTCAAACGGTGAGAAAACATAATCAGCATTGCGGGAAGATAAGGATTGAAAATTCGGACCCAGGCGCAGCATGTTATACATGACTAAGGCGATGGCAATTGCTACTGCCCACAACAACAGTAGCCGTAGCAATCGATATTTATCCGTTTTAATCCGTGTGAATCCGAAGATGGAGACCGGCAGTATTAAACTGTTTAACATTCCCGGGGTTTTGGTTAACACTACACCACCCAGTAAATATCCCAGTATCATGGCCAAATCCCAGCGCATTTTTTGCACCACCAAAATTGCCAGATAAATTATCCAGACAGTAAAGGTGGACTCCATAGAATCAACCAGCGCCATCCTATCAAAAAATACAGTGTATGGTGTAATTACATATAAAAGTCCTGCCCAAAATGCGGCATTTCTACCAAATACTTTACGGGTTAATAAAAGTACCCCGATCAAGGTAAAAAAACCGGAAATCACTGATAAAAATCGGCCGGCCATTAAAGGATCATGAATTACTTTAAATAAAGGAATCATTAGCCACATAAATAAGGGGGTTTTGCCATCGGATAAAGAAATAAAGCGCAAAGTAGGTTCAGATTTCATAACCTGAGCCCAGCGGATGTAGATGGCCTCATCAGCAAAAATCGGCTGTAAGGTTAAATGAGGAATACGAATTAGAAAATAGGCAGCAATTAAACCCAACAGAACAGAAATACTTAGAATATTTTTGCGTACAAAATCCACCTACTTATTGTACGTCCCCAAAGCCCACTAGGCAAGCCCAACAAATCCCCAATACTAGTATTTTCCTTTAAGATCATTAATTCTAATGCGGAACATGTCATAGATGGCGGCCGCGGCATCTTTGACTACTTGGACGCGCTCGGTGTCAACATAGTTCCATTCTACGGGGACTTCGGCAATTTTAAAGCCATATTTTTTGGCTAGGTATAAAAGTTCTACATCAAAACCAGCATTTACTGCTCCTGTTTTAGAATGAAGTACTCCCCACTCCCCTTTGATTCTAGGAATAATTTTTTTAATAGCTTTTTGGTCGAAAGCTTTGAAACCACATTGAGTATCGGAAAAAGGCAGTCCTAAAATAAGTCGTCTTAAAACTGAAAATCCCCAAGCCGATAATTTACGGATAAAAGGGGCGCCTTTTCTGCCACTTCGGGAACCAATCACAATATCAAAACCCTCCTCAAATTTGGGTAGGAATTTATCCAGCTGATTAATTGGAGTGGCTTGGTCCATGTCAGTAAACAGCACGATGTCACCAGTCGCTTTTTCCATACCGGTCATTACTGCCATGGCTTTACCACCATGAGAATTTTGAATTAAACGAAAAGGGTATTTTTTTATTAAATCCACTGAGGCATCTGTGGAACCATCATCTACTATAATTATTTCATAGCTTAATTTACTTTGTTTAAGATAATCTTTCACCTGATCCAAAGATCCGTTTTTTAAGTTCTTCGATTCGTTATAAGAAGGTATTACTACTGATAATTTAGTCATGTTTTATTCCTTGTCATTCTGAGCAAAGCGAAGAATATAAGATTATACCCTTCACTGCGTTCAGGGTGACAATCAAGGCTTACCTCCGGGATTTGCAATCAGCCGGTATATTTTAACTCCGGCAAAATCCTGCTCCCAGTCTATTTTTGTATAGCCAAAGGCCGCGATTTCATATTTGGGACTATGTGTTGGATCACACAGGGCATCTTCACACACTACAAATAATTGCTGAGCTTTTGCAGTGGGCAAAACCAAAGGCTTATGTCCGTAGAGATCTAAATAATACTGATAAGCCGGATCATAATTGCTTTTGGCAATTAAAGCAAAATTAAACGGCTGCTCCCCAGACCTGCTGATGATAAAACCAGCCACATTTTTGGTTCTTTGCAACTGATTATTCGGAGGGTTATTTAAAGGATTTTTTTGAAAATTAACAATGGTTAATATCAGTAGTAGTCCAGCCAAAGGCAAAGCCATCATCCATTTCCTTTTGTAGAAAAGTGATCCAAATAAAAGATATGGTGCCGGATTTAAAAATCCCAGGTAATGATCATAAATACTTTGCTGATAAAAAGACAGCAAAAAAATCCCTACCCCCAGCCAAATCCCTAAGGCTAACAGAGGCCAACCACTGTTAACTATTAACCCGGCAATTACTAAAATTGACATCACTACTGCCAGATAAAAATTTCCTCCGGCCATGTACCTGCCAATTAATTTATTGTTAAAAATATCAGGAATTCTTAAAAAATTATCCAGCAGATTTCCTTTAAAAGTTGTTCCTGTAAACAGCTGATTTACTGACCGGGCATTCATAAAGTCATGTTTTAAATCAAACAAAAACAGGGGAGACATTAAAAGCAAAAACGCCACCAGCCCTAACAAAGTTCCGGAAATCAGATGATTTAAATTTTTGTAGCGGATAATTTCCATTAACCAAAGTATCCCGGCAATCGGAATTAAAATCAAAGCCAGATAATGCATTTGCACTGCCGCTGCCAAAGACAACCCGGTTAATATCAGCCAATTAAAGTTTTTGGTTTGATGAATTTTGTATAAACTAAAAATAGAAATCAAGGAAAAAAACGGCAGGGGATTGGGATTCCAGGAAAAATTGCTGTAACTGATGGTCACAGGGGAAATGGCATATAGAAAAGCTGCCACTAAAGCGGATTTTTTATCAAACCACATTTTCCCCAAAAGATAAATTAAAGCCACAGTAAAAACTCCAATTAACCCATCCATACTTGATGCCGCCACTGGATTTAGATAAAAAATGGTCATTGGAATGGCCATCATGTAGTAATACATTGGTCCTAAATAAATATTTCCTACTGATGTAGGTGGACCAATTAGGGGATAATGCTCTCCTGTCACCAGCGCTTTCACAATCACCGCATCCCGTCCTTCATCTCCCAGAAAGATCATATAATGATCTATCTGGTAAAGCCGCAGGAAAGCTGCCAGCATCAGTACCAAAATAATAAGGGCAGAAATCATTTTGTCGGTTTTTAATTTCCACCATAACTTCACTAAATCTAAGTAAGATTTAAAAATCACATTAATATTGGCCCCAGTTGGTTTACCAGACAGCCTGGGATAATGATTAACTCCCACTTGAGCGGTTCTTAAATGAGCTTTTTTAATTTTAATAGCCAGTTCAGCATTGATCATCGCTCCCCGGCTAGATTCTAAGTGAGAAATTTTTTCTAAAGCCTGGCGTCTTACCATCTTAAAACCACAGTCCACATCTTTTAAAGTTAATCTAAAAATTACAAACAAAGATAATTTCCAACCTTCTTTAAATAACAGCCGAAAAAGTGGATCCTGTCTTTTGATGCGATGACCAATCACCAGATCTGCAGTTTCAATTTTTTCCAGGAATTTAGAAACTTCGGCAAAGTCAAACTGCCCATCACCGTCAGTATAGACAATTACCTCATATTTGGCATTATAAAAACCGGATTTTAAAGCCTCGCCATAGCCTAAATTTTTGGGATGATGAATCACCCTCACCCTGGAATTTTTCTTGGCCAACTCATCGGCTACTTTTTGGGTTCCATCAGTAGAGCCGTCATTTACGATAATTACTTCACATTGTTCCAGGTTTAATTTTTCCAAAACAGCCAGCGCTTTACCAACCGTGGTAGCAATATTTCCTTCCTCATTAAACACCGGGAAAAACACCGAGAGGTTTTTAATCATTCTTGTAATATGCTAACATCAAATTATGCACAAAACAACGAAAGACCTGGGGATTTTACTAGGACTAGTTTTAGCAGTAACTTTTTTAGTTTGGCTACCACATCTACTTGCTTTACCAAATTTCTGGGGGTTAAATTTTTCTAATGGCTTTGCCACAATATATCGCAATTTTGACGGTTTGGAATATGTAATTATTGCCAAAACTTTTTACAATTCGGCTTTAATAGCCCAGCTTCCCCAATCTTTGCCGGCAAGTTACTTTGCCTCGCATTTTCCCGGGTTTTCTTTATTAATTGCCCTTTTTGCACCTTTTTTAGGATTCCTAAAATCAATGCTATTTATCACTTTAGGTTCTACTATTTTGGCAGTGTGGGCCTTTTACTTTTTAATCAAAGATTTTAAACTATCCGATCATCCCTTACTACTTGCTACTATCTTCCTGCTACTACCCGCCCGCTGGTTAATTGTCCATAGTGTGGGCGCATCTGAGCCAACTTTTATTTTCTTTACCATTCTGGCAGTATATTTTTTCATGAAGTTTGAGTATTCCAATAAATACCCTTATTTAATTTATAGCGCGTTAGCAGGTTTACTGGCACAGGTTACCAGGCCCCCGGGGATTTTACTTTTCATCGCTCTAGCAATTTACTTTCATTGGCAATTACTCCTTAACAAACCATTTACTATTAGCAAAGCCTGGAAAACCCATATAAAATACTCTCCCCTTCTTCTAATTCCTCTAGGATTATTTGCAGTATTCTATTTATTCAGTCAAAGTTACGGAGATTTTTGGGCCTACTTTCATAGTGGAGACAATATTCACTTAACTTTTCCACCTTTTCAGGTGTTTAACAAAAACCAGTTCTGGGTGGGAGATATTTGGCTGGAGGATATTGTTTATATTTTTATTTTAGGCTTTTTAGGCGGAGTGACTTTATGGAAGAAAAAATTATATCCAATGGCAATTTTTGTGTTGACCTATTTAACCGCCGCCGCTTTTGTGGCCCATCGTGACGTCTCCCGTTACATTTTACCAATTACCCCATTTGTTTTAATTGCTTTTGAAAAAGTATTAACGAGTAGGGAATTTAAAATTATTCTGCCGATTATTGCCGTAGCCATCTATTTATACGCCCAAAACTTTATCCTAGCTAACAGTGCTCCAATCCCTAACGTCAGTTTATTTAACTAATTGGGTGTGACAATTATTAAAGCCAAGCTACCATTACTTAAGTAAATTTTCTTTAAAATCCTAGCATCTTTTAAATCCTTTTCCGGTAAACTCCAAGGGCTACCAATAAATAAAGTACCTTTCCTTTCCCGGTCCGCATGTTCTCTCCAGTTAATACTTCTGATGGTGTATTTATCAAAATGAAAGGAATCATTAATTGATATTTTTGGCTCGGTTTGAAATTTGGCCGGATCATATTTTGAATAAAACAAAATATACATATAGGGAATATTTACAATATTAGGCGCCTCTATCCCCCGAAAAGGATCGTAAACTATTTCTTTGTATTGATCCTTGTTATTAATTGCATATAACACGCTCTCTTTGGTGCCTTCCATGAATGCCTCGCCTTGTTGTATCGGAAAATGAACCACAAATACTAATATTGCTTGAAGTAAAATGATTAATATAAAAATTGAATAGATTAGCATGATACTTATCTTAAGGGCAGTTTTTTTTACTGAAGTAATTAATTCTGTGAAATAATTTAATCCGATTGCTACTATTGTAATTAGTGCGGGCGCTACTAACATAGTTCTCGATGAACTAAGCTCATTATTTGCTAAAGTTGCCGGTATAATTCCTAGTAAAATCCAATAGATAATAATTGACTTACCCGGAAATTTGTTTTTAGCTAGTTTTAAAAACCCCAAACAAAGCCATGGTAATTCAAAAAGATAAAGCACCCCTAAACCTCCTGAACCTGCCATAGTCATATTCAATCCTGTTGAGAATAAAAAATCCGGTTGGAAGTAATTTAAATATCTTTTAGCCCAGAAGAAAAATAGTAAAAAATTCTCACCTAAACGATGCGAATGATCAAGTATGACGTATCTGGTATAGTCGATATCCTGAGATAGAAAAACCATTCCGGCTCTTTTATTAGCACCACCCCAAATCAGCAAAAAGACCATTGGTGAAATTAATATTAGGATAGTGAAAATAAATATCCAGACATTTGCTGATTTAGCTTTTAATTGCCGGGCCTTGTTTAGAAAAATAGTCAGCAAAAATAAGGGAATAAATAATCTTGGTGAAAGATAGCTATACATTGATAAAGCAAGCATAAATGATGCTGCTACTGCCCAGAATTTACCTCCCTCAAACATCTTCAGAAAGCACCATAACCCCAGTAGTAGTAAAAAAATACCAATCACACTTTCAGATGCATACCTGGAATAATAAATATGCCAAGGAGAAATTGTAAGTAATATAGTCCCGTATAAAGCTATTTTTTGGTTTTTGAGTAAGGTAATTAGTAAAAGGAAAAATACCGGTATGGATAATGTACCTGCTAAAGCCGTGGTAAATCTGACACTAAACTCATTTAAACCAAATACCGCAATCGCCGGTACCAATGAATAGGTTAAAACAGGACTTTTATAATCTCCTGTGGATTTGAAGAATACCGGCATAAAAACATTATTTTCATCGCGGCCGGTTTTTAAAATAGAATAAGCGCTATAACCAAAAGAAACTTCATCAATATTTAGTGCGGGGGGATTCTCCGTGTTTTTATAAAATCGTAAAAACCCACCAAACAAAGTTAGTAGAATTAGTATTAAAACAGTCAATTGCTTACTCATTGTTTCCCTAAACTAAAATTATAAAAGTTACTTTGATATCTTAAAAAACGAGGATATTCCCTCATCCTAATATCGAAACACATGCTTAAGACTTGCACTATCAGCATTAGCATCATCAACCCCAAGATAGTTTTTTTTATGGTAAAAGATTTAATTTGATAAATTTCCCACAGTCCAAAAATGATCACAAATAATATTACCGGAGCCAGAATTACTACCCGGTTTAAATCAATTAAACTCTGTCCGAAAAATGACGGTAATGTCAAAATAACAGAAAGTAGGATTAACTTTTTGATCTGTTTGGTTTGTAACAGTTTATAAAGCCCAAAGAAAAAAGGTATTAATAAACCTAGATAAAAAGGCGGTGTAAAAGAAAATCCCAACATTTTTTCCTGAGCAGTAAAAAAGATTAAAGGATTAATATTTGTCAAAAATTTTAATAATAGATATTTACTAATGTATAAATATTTATTCTCCACTAATCGACTTACAATTTTGTATCCAGCTGCCTTTGACTCACCTTGAAAAATGTCCACATTGTGATAAACCGCCGGGTCGGCTAAAAAAGTAATCTGATTACTGGCAATATTTTTAAAAGCGGCAAAATTTAAAGAACAAAAGACAGCTAAAATTATTATTGATACTGCTAAGCTTTTAAGAAAAATTCGTGACTGATTAAGAAAAGCTACTCCAGTTAATAAAACCACTCCAAACAAAGAGCTAAAACAAATTATTGCCACACTAATCACTACTACTGCTTTGAATAAATTTCCCTGTTTAGATTTTAACAAAGCGTAATATAGCAACAAAAACCAAAAGCTTAAATATAGGTAAAAAGAACCGGCAACTGTTAGATAAGCAAAATAGGGTGTTATGCTATAAATCAAACTGCTGAGTAACCCCAGTTTTCGATTAAATAATTGCTTGCCAATTAGAAAAATCACAATCAAATTACCCAACCAAAACAGCGGCATTATTTGCCAAGGAACACCAAGAGAATGATTTATTAATTCGGATAAAAAAAGTGGCTGGGGCTGATATTGTAGTGGAAAAAGTGCACTAACCAGTAAACTAATTAGTAAAATTCCCGGAATGGAAATCAAAAGCAGTTTCATTCCTTGTGATGGCGCCAGGTAACAAAGTGGTTAACTACAAAGTTCCAAACCATCACCGGAGGAATGGTGGCTAAAAAGTAAAAGTTATTGTAAGCCACTGGATGACCAAATAAAGGAATTGAACCGTCCCCATAAAGATTATGCAGATATTTAACTACGAATACTCCAATTATTAACCCTCCTAAACTAACCAAATTATAAATACCCAGTTTCTGCCAAGTGTTAGTTTTGGTTTTGCGATGTTTAAAAGTCCAGGAATTATTTAAGACAAAATTACAAAGGATGGCAATTTCAGCCGAGAATCCCTTGGAAGTAGCCGGAGGCAGTCCAAATGCCCTAATAAAAATTTTATAGAACAAAAAATCAATAATCGTGCCCATTAGTCCAACCATAGCAAACTTAACAAAGGTTTTGATCCGATGAGTAAATTTATAAAAAGGAAAATTAATACCTAGTCTGTGTAAAAAAGCATCAAAACAATAAGTAATGGTGTCATACGTGTAATTTAAAACTTTGTTTTTAGAATATCCTTCCAAACGATTTTTAAAGATTAAGGGCACTTCTTTATATTTAGCACCTGCCAGCATCATTTCATGTAAAAAAGCCGGCTGGACAATAAAAGTGGTTTCTTTCCAAGGAAGCCGATCTAAATTAAGTTTATTAAAAATTGCCGGTGTAAAAGCCCTGGCCGAGTTGGAAAATTCTTTAACATTCATTGGTCCCATTAAAATCCGGCAAACCCAGGAAGACCCCAAAGTAAAAATTCTGCGAGACAAGCTTAA
Organism: uncultured Gammaproteobacteria bacterium; assembly: GCA_964523905.1. GTDB lineage: Bacteria > Patescibacteriota > Microgenomatia > Daviesbacterales > UBA10151 > CAZFYQ01. The sequence continues at coordinate 79,687 of CAZFYQ010000002.1, read as the reverse complement.
ATTATTCTTTCCACCTTCTACATGCCGGGAACCAATTACAAAATCATAGCCCTGATCTACTCCTTTGACCAAGCGCACTACTACATCTGCCTCTACCTGACCGTCAGCATCCAGTTGTGCTAGCACATCCGGATGAATATGCTCGATAGCATATTGGTGCCCTTTAATTAAACCAACTCCTAAACCCGGTTCAACTTTGATTAAATGAATCCGGGGATTTTTTGCTGCTAACTTTTTGGCAATCAGGTCTGTACCATCAGAAGATCGGATATCATCAGCGACGATAATATGCATTTCCCAACCTGGTAAATTCTTTTCCTGGGCAAAAATCTTGTTAATGGTCGATTCTAGGTTGGCTTTTTCATTATATGTAGGAAGCACTACTGAGACTTTTTTCATATTGATCGAGTATAAACTTCCGCGGACTGAAAGTCAGCGGTCTTCTTAAGTTTACAAGAAGTAGCAGAAATTGCAATGTCCACGGAAGACTGTAATCTTGCATTCAATCCTGCTTTAAGAAAGCAGGATTTTCTGCTACGATTATAAGTAAACAGAAAGATTTTTACAAGATACTTAGGAGAATTTGGCTAAATCTGAATGGACCATTATTTTTACCAAATCTTGAAACTTAGTTTTTGACTCCCAACCCAAAACCTTTTTAGCTTTAGACGCATCTCCACAAAGAGGGCCAGTTGCAACCGGTGGCACAAAACTAGGATCAGTTACAATGTAATCGTCAGCATCAAGCCCCACCACTGCAAAAGCTTCTTTGGCAAATTCTCCCACTGTATGGATTTCACCAGTAGCAACTACAAAATCATCTGGTTTGTCTTGCTGTAACATCAACCACATTGCTTCCACATAATCCGGAGAAAATCCCCAGTCTCTTTTGGCAGTTAAATCACCCAACTTTAATTTACCGTCTTTTATAATCGGGTCTCCCAGTTCATTTAAGGGAATTCCCTCTTTTTTATTATTTTTTATACAAGCCACTGCAGCAGTTATTTTTCTGGTGACAAAATTAATACCGCGTCTGGGTGATTCATGATTAAACAAAATTCCACAGGAAATAAACTGGGGAGATTTTTTATCATGACGGGAAATTACTGCCATCCGGTGGGCAAATTCTTTAGAAGCTGCATATGGATTGGCTGGATTAAACGGTGTATTTTCATCTTGAGGAATATTTTTAGGAGCACCAAACATTTCTGAGGTGGAAGCCTGATAAATTTTAGCCTCCGGGACAATTTGTTTTGCTCTTTCAAAAACATGTAAAGCCCCCACGCCAGTAATCATAATTGAGGCAAATCGATCGCTAAAAGAAGCAAAAGGGGATGACAGGGAAGCCAAATTATAAACTTCGTCCGGTTTAAAATCTACCAAAGCCAAGGCAATTGATTCAGGAGACTGTAAATCACCATAATAGATCTTGATGTCTTCTTTAATGTGTTCAATGTTACCCAATTCCCCCACCGCATTGCGGCGCATTAAACCACCTACTTCATAACCCTTATCCAGTAGCAATTCTGAAAGATAAGATCCGTCTTGTCCGGAGATACCGGTAATAAAAGCTCGTTTAGCCATTTTCAAATACTATAGCGGAAATAAATCCCTAAGTCTAGGGTTATTCTTATCCCTTTCTGACAGAATCGGATTTTTAATCGGCCAATCAATATTTAACTCCGGATCATCCCAGGCAATGGCCCGTGTATCAGAACCATCCCAGTAGGCATCTACCAAATAAACATAATCAACAGCGGTTTTACCTGTGACGCAAACAGAATTTGCCAAACCATTGGGAATAAATAAACCAATCCGGTTATTGTCATTAATATTAAAAGTTTCCACCTTTTTAAAAGTAGGGGAGTCAGGACGAATATCAACAATTGCTAAAAAGGCTGCTCCATTTATCGGATAGATAATTTTATTCCACTGCTCCGCATGGATTCCCCGAAGCACTCCCGGCTCGGAATGAGAATGATTCATTTGAATTGCTTTAAAAGAAATTCCGGATGCTTCTTCTAACTCATCTAAATGAAACAGTTCCCGGAAAAATCCGCGGTCATCCTGATGAATCGGTCGTTCTAAAATTAATAAACCTGGAATAGAAGTTTCTTTAATATAGTTATTTTGCATAAGATTTTTGGGCCGAAGCATCTACATTTGGCCGACCCTCTTTAAGCGGTTTCCACCACCATTCATTTTGTTTATACCACTCTACTGTTTTTTCTAACCATTCATCAAAATTATGCTCTGGTTTCCAACCCAATGCCATAATTTTAGAACTATCCAGGGCATAACGGAAATCATGACCTAAACGATGTTCGACATACTCTATAAAACTTTCATCTTTTCCTAATAGTTTAATTATTTTTTGGGTCACCTCTAAATTAGTTTGTTCTTCACCACCGATACAATAGGTTTCCCCCAGTTCCCCTTTTTCAATTACTAGCTCAATCCCTCGACAATGATCTTCGACATATAACCAAGGTCTTATGTTTTCTCCTTTTCCCATTAAAGGCACTTTTTTATTTTCTAATAAATTGGTAATAAATCTGGGAAATAATTTTTCCGGATCATGAAATGGCCCAAAATTATTGGCACAATTAGTAATAGTCACTGGCAGTCCATAAGTTTCAAAATAAGCTCTTACTAACAAATCTGACCCTGCTTTTGAGCTAGCATAGGGCGTACGACCTTTATATGGACTATTTTCATTAAAAGCGGGATCATTAGGACCAAGTTCTCCAAAAACTTCATCAGTACTGATATGGTGAAATCGTTTTACCTTGGCATTTAAGGCAGCATTAAGTAACTCTGCAGTTCCCAAAACATTGGTTTTAACAAAAGCCAGTGGATCTATAATTGACCGATCCACATGAGATTCAGCAGCAAAGTGAACTACTAAATCTACTCCGGTCATGGCATTTTTTACATCTTCAGAATTTGTAATACTACCTTCAATAAACTGGTAGTTGGGGTTATCTTTAATATCCTTAAGCGACTCTAAATGACCCGCATAAGTTAACGCATCAAGATTAACAATCTGATCATCCGGGTGTTTTTTTAACCAATAATGAATAAAATTAGAGCCAATAAAACCGGCTCCGCCTGTTACTAGAAGCTTCATAGTTGAATTTTACACTTTTCTCCCACAAAAAGCTCAGTTTTACCCCCATCACCTACTATCTCTGTATCAGTACCAATTAAACTATTTTCAACCGGGCGTTCCTTAACTCCACTAATTCTTACTCCATTCATTAGTACTGACCTGCCCACTTTACTGCCAATGATTTCACAGCCGTCACCAACTGCAGTAAATGGACCAATTTCTGAATTCTCAATGATCACATTATCACCCAGTATTACCGGCCCGGTGATTTTGGAATTTCGCACTTTGGTATTTTTACCTTGCTGGACTTTGTCCCCTAAATTCTTTCCTAAAATGTATTCATTAGCTTCCAACCAATCATCCACTTTTCCCGGATCAAGCCATTTACCTTTATATTCTAAAACATCCACTTTAAAACCATGGTCAATTAACCACTGAAAAGGCGCGCTGATTTCATATTCACCTCTGGGAGATGGTTTAATTGCGCCTGCTCCTTTAAAACAGCGAAAAACCACGGAGCTGAAAAAATAAATGCCTGGAATAGCAAAATCATGAGGTGGATTTTCCGGTTTTTCAACATACTTCACCAAATGACCGTCTTCATCAAAATATGGCACACCCAAACGGGTGTTTTCTTTATGATGAACCATGGCCACCAGTCCTTCTGGTTTGTTTTTCTCAAAATGAGAAACTAAATCAGAGATTCCATCCACAAAAATATTGTCTCCCAGATGCATGACAAATGATTCCCCGTTTAAATATTCTTCACAGACCTGGAAAATATTGGCCAGACCTTTAGGATCTTCCTGCAGCACATAAGTAATCTTTAAACCCCATCTGGAACCATCTCCTAGCATCGACTTAACCTCTTCCAGATATCCTGGATTATAGGTAATGCCAATTTCTTTAATCCCGGCATCAGCTACTGTTTCTATTGGATAAAAAATTAAGGGCTTGTTGGCAACCGGGATAAAATGTTTATTAGTTGAAAAAGTTAGTGGTCGCATTCTGGTACCACGACCACCGGTTGGAATAATTCCTTTCATTTAAGTTAAAGCTCCCATAAGAATAACTAACACCAGGGCAGAGATTAAAAGATACTCCAAAAGGATTTCCAAAGTCAAACTTTTGGTTTTTTTATGATGCCTCAGGGCAAAGGCTAAATATAATAACACTCCTGCTAGTAACAGTTTTATTAATATCATAGAACAACTCCTGGTGTGGCTAAAAATAACGATCCGGCAGCCAGTCCCAAAATTGCCATATGGGCAATATGATGAGATGACAGTCTAAATACTCCCCGTCTCCTGAGTACCCACATATCTACCAAAAGTAACACCACTAGCATTGTAATAATGGTATATCCGGCGTATTTAGAGAATTTAAACGGATCAAACAAAGGCTGAGTAGTGGCCGCTTCTACTGTTGGTGGTGCCAAAGCCGGCTTAGTAGAAGCTAAATCAGCATCCGGCACTGCCACACTTTTACCTTGGACTGAAACCGCCGGCTTTTGAGCAATAAAATCAGTAGTACCAAATTCCTGCACCACTAAAGTAGTTTTTTGGCCATTTAAAGTACCTTCAGCAATGGCAATACCAATGTCTTTGTAACTTCCATTTAACAAATTATCCCGATGAGTTGGGGAATTCATCCAGGCATTTACTACTTCCGGGGAACTATAGAAATTTTTGGCTAGGTTTTCTCCGGCAAAAGTAAATTTATACCCGGCACCTAAAATAAAATCCCAAGGGGTCTTCCCGCTTGGTGCAAAATGAGCCCAGTAATTTTCGGCGAACATATTTTGGGCTTTCAAGGCAGCTGCCTTATCCAAAGCATCATTTTCGGTTAAGGGAGGTAGACCTTTCTTAGCGCGTTCCACGTTGGTTAGGGCAATAAGTTGTTTTTGATCTAAATTAGCAGTAATTCCCAAAACTCCGGGCTTAGTATAGGAAACAACGGAAAAACTAACTTGGATTAGGATAAACACCAGCACATACACCAGCATGGCCTGCCAGGAAAGTAGGTGAGCTTTTTGATGAGTATCACGATGGGGTATAAACCACTTATGCCACTGCATTTAATCAGTATACCAAATCGGACTCGAGCTTTTTTTCGTTAACCGGAATTCCCAAAGAGTAACCTAGGGAGTTTGCTACTGATACACCTACACGTAGACCGGTAAAAGAACCCGGACCAGTTTCTACTTCTATCTCATCAATCACTTTCCATATCCCACCTCGGAGGTTGATTCCCGATGCCACCTCGGGATTTTTAGTTTTCTTTGTGCGTGATAACAATTCTATTATTATCGGTAATAAAACCTGCGAGCCAAATTCGTTTTCTTTACTTAAGGATTTAATATCTTTCCCGTTTTCCTTTAAAGAAACCGTGACCTTTTTCTGGTCTTTAGTATCAATTAGCAAAAGCATGGTCAGATTTTACCACTTTTTGTTATACTGCAGATATGCTGGATCTAAAAACTACTATTAGTGTAATTGCTGTTGTTTTAACTTTTGTCGGCTACTTTCCATATATTCGAGATACTTTAAATGGAAAAACTACTCCCCATATTTATACTTGGTTTATCTGGGCACTGGTTACTGCGATTGCATTTGGATTACAAGTTCAGGGCGGTGCCGGTGCTGGTGCATGGATTACTCTATCCATTGTCATTGCCTGCTTTACTGTATTTTTACTTGGTTTGAGAAATGGTAAACAAGATATAACAAAACTAGATACTTTGTTTTTAATTCTTTCTTTTATTGCTCTATTTCTTTGGGTAATAGCAAAACAGCCGGTACTCTCAGTTATTTTAGTATCCTTAACTGATATGTTAGGCTTTGTGCCAACTATTCGTAAATCATGGAATAAACCTCATTCAGAAACTCTTTTTCTATATGGATTAAACACTTTTCGACATGGACTTAGTCTGTTTGCTCTACAACAATATAGTATTGTGACCTGGTTATACCCTGCCAGCTGGACTATAGCAAATGGGCTTTTTAGCGCGATGTTATTAATTAGACGAAGACAGATTAGGTAGTATCTAGAAGTATAAAAAAGTCCACCTGGGAGGTGGACTAGCTTGACACCTAGGGAATTTTAGAAGATTGCCACGTCGCTTCGCTCCTCGCAATGACTCAGTCAATCCTCTTCTCCACGTACTTGATACACCAAACCTTTATTGTCATTAATAACAGTGAGTGCCTCTTCTATAACTCTTATGCGAAAACTGGGATCAGCAAAATTAATTGTTCTTTGTGTATCGATTCCACTTTTATGATTTGACCTGGAATAATGCATATCCAATACCCAAAATTGGCGGGGCGCTGCATGACAAACAATGCGCAGCCTGCTACTCCATCCTTCAATGCTTGTAATCATTTCAGTGATTTCTGGTAAACCATGGTAAACTTCTTTAATAGTAGAAAATTGGTAAGGTTGGGGTAACAATAATCTATAAGACTCATCTGCTTTCCAACCGTCAGCCATATTATATAGACCGTCCACTAAAGCATCTACCTCAGCATGCGGGGATGGGGTAGAACTTCTTGCGCGAGCCATTAATTCTTGCCAACCCCTTTTCCATTCCATACGGGGGTATTATAGCAGTTGAGATCAAACCACGCTTCGAAGTGGCGAATAGGATATAATTTCCTCATGGAAGAAATAAAATCCAGATTACATGATTTAAAAGAGCGGTTTGGGAAGATTTCCTTGTCAATTGACCGGGACTCTCTTCGCACGGAAATTCGCGAGAAGGAAGCTTTGACTATGAAGGAGGGGTTTTGGAATGACCGGGAGCAGGCCACAGTTGTCAGTCGACAGCTAGCAGACATGCAAAAACAATTGGAAAGTCTAGAGCTTATGGAAAAGCGCATTGATGATGCTTTGGAATTAGCTGCCGATAATTCAATGCAGGATGAACTTTTCACTGAAGCCAGGGAAATTGAAAAGCTTCTAAAAGCTTTTGAGCTAAAAACTTTTCTATCAGGTCCATATGACGGCTCTGAAGCTATTGTTTCCATTCATTCCGGAGCCGGGGGAGTTGAGGCCATGGACTGGGCAGCCATGTTAGCCCGCATGTATCAGCGTTTTTTTGAACGTAGTGACTGGAAATTTGAGATCACTGATGAAAATCCCGGAGAAGAAGCGGGTTTTAAGACTTTTTCAATGATTGTTCATGTAACTTATGCCTTTGGTAATTTAAAAGGCGAGGCCGGCACGCATCGGTTGGTTCGCCAATCCCCTTTTAATGCCGATAAGCTGCGTCAAACTTCCTTTGCTTTGGTCGAGGTTTTACCAGTGATTGAGGATAACAAAGAAATAGAATTAAAAGATGATGAAATTGAATTTGACAGCTTCCGTTCTGGTGGAGCCGGTGGCCAAAATGTTAATAAAGTCTCAACTGCTGTTCGGTTAAAACATATTCCCACCGGAATTACTGTGACTTGTCAAACCGAACGTTCTCAGCTGCAAAATCGGGAAAATGCTTTAAAAATGTTAAAAGCTAAACTGTGGGCACTTAAGCAGTCTCAGCAGAAAAAAGAACAAACCGAACTAAAAGGCAGCAATACTCAAGCTTCCTGGGGCACGCAGATTCGATCTTATGTGCTACATCCTTACCATATGGTTAAGGATTTACGAACCAATGTGGAGACCTCAGATACTGAGGCAGTGCTTGATGGTGATTTAACTGATTTTATTGAAGCTGAGGTTAAACTTCCGTCAAATTAGTGGGTAGACAAAGTACCCAGTTTATGGTTATTATAAGTAGTAATGATTGAATCTCAAACATTCTCAGAAGACAAGCTAACCAAGCCAATGTTAACCTCCGATCCCAAACGACTGCTTCTGGGAACTTTAATTGCTGCTTTAGTTTTGGGTGTAGCCAGTGGCTATATTCTTTCCACCAAAGGTGGTGGTGGCTCTGTTTCCCCGATTTCCTTACCCGGAGTTGCTCCTAAAACTGCTCAACAAGATACCACTACCTTCAAAGATTTTGCTGAAGGTGTAGTCACACCAAAAGACAAAAATGCTTCAGATTATTCCGAAGGCACGGAAATCTTAAAACGTGATGGCGCTGATCCAGTGGCCCTAACTTCCTCAGTAGTTGATTTAACTAAATATGAAGGTAAAAAAGTTAAAGTTTACGGTGAAACTCAAAAAGCCTTAAATGCCGGCTGGTTAATGGATGTTGGTAAGGTTGAGGAAATAAAGTGAAATTAAATGATCTTATTCGAATCTGTCTCCAAGAAGTTCGGTTCGACGTTTGCCCTTGAGGATATCTCTTTAGAGATTAAACAGGGTGAATTTGTATTTATTGTTGGTCCTTCCGGCGCTGGTAAATCCACGCTGCTTCGAATTTTAACCAGAGAAACCGGCATTACCTCCGGCACTATCAAGGTAGGACATGCTGATATCACTAAAATGAAGGATTCGGAAATCCCAGCTCTTCGTCGTAAAGTCGGTACTGTCTTCCAAGATTTTAAATTATTAGATGATCGCACGGTTTTTGAAAATGTCGCTTTAACTCTGGAAGTGCTGGGGAAAAATGATAGTGAAATAGAAAAACAGGTCGAGCACATTTTAAAACTGGTCGAAATTTGGGATCGTCGCAATTTATTCCCTAGACAGCTGTCTGGGGGCGAGGCACAAAGAACCGTAATTGCCAGGGCGATTGTTGGTAAACCAGATGTACTGCTGGCTGATGAGCCAACTGGCGACTTGGATCCTAAAACAGCCTGGGGCGTGATCCAGCTGTTAAATGAGATAAACTCCTGGGGCACCACTATTGTAATGGCTACTCACAACCAGGAAATTGTTAATACTTTAAAACGGCGGGTGATTGCTTTAAAAAAAGGCAAAGTAATGTCTGATTCTAAAGAAGGGAAATACACTTTACACTAATGTCACGCGCCATTACTTTTGCCAAGAAAAATATCAGAAGAACTCCAATGCAGGCGATTGCTGCCTCAATGGTGATGTTTTTAACTTTCCTGGCGCTGTTTGTTTTTATTCTGGTAGCAGCAGGCAGTGAGGCCTCATTAAAGTATTTTGAAAGTAAACCTCAGGTGATTGCTTTTTTCAAAGATGGCACTACTCCAGCTGATGTAACAGCCATTCAAAATGCGCTATCAAAAGAACCCCGGGTTACTAAAACCAAATATGTTTCCAAGGAGGATGCTTTAAAAATCTATCAGCAGAAAAATCAAAATGACCCGGCACTCCTTGAACTGGTAACTTCCAGCATCCTCCCGGCATCTTTGGAAATTTCTACCCAAGATCCGCAAGATTTAAAGCCGGTGGCTGAAATTTTGAAAAAAGAACCGGCAGTTTCAGAAGTAATTGTCCCTGAAGATGTTGTTGCCACCTTAACTTCAGTGACTACGATTATCCGTACAGTGGGCTCGGCAATTGTTGGCTTTTTAATGATCTTTGCCACTTTGGTGGTGGTGATGATTATTGGTTTTAAAATCCGTTTAAAAAGAAATGAGATTGAAATCATGCGGCTTTTAGGAGCATCCCCTAGTTTTATCCGCAATCCGTTTTTACTGGAAGGTATTTTTTACGGAGTTGCCGGAGCTTTATCAGCCTGGGTAGTTGTTTATGGACTTTTGTGGTATTTTACACCTTTTTTGCAAAGCTATTTAGGAGATGTCAAACTGCTTCCGGTCAGTCCATTATTTATGTTAGCTATTTTGGGAGCAGCAATACTTGCTGCCTGTATTATTGGCGGCTTTGGTTCATTTAGCGCTGTCAGACGTTACCTAAAAATTTAATGGAACTACATGATGAAGAAAATCCGACTGTATTTCTTTTTACTATTTTTAACCCTATACCCTGTACCCTACACCCTGTACCCTGTTTATGCTGAAGCAAGTTGTGATCCCTCAGCTTGCGGATCCGATGATGTATCTTGTTTAACTGATGTCACTAATAAATGTGAGCAACAACTGCAAGTCACCCGCGGCCAAGAAAAAACCTTAACTTCCCAACTGGCTATTATTGATGGACAAACTAAAGTAACTAATTTAAAAATTCAAGAAACTAATGCCAAAATAGCTACTTTAAAGCGTCAAATCTCTGATTTGGGAACTAGAATTGATCGCATTTCCGGTACCTTGGATTCTTTATCAGAACTGCTACTCAAAAGAATTGTCCAAACCTATAAATACGGCAATACTGATTCAGCTTTTAATTTAATCTTTTCCTCTGGAAATATTACTGATCTTTTAGAAAGATTAAAATATATCCAGGTGGCCCAGGCCTATGATAAACAAAAATTATATGAGCTGCAGGCTACCAAGCTAGATTATAACGACCAAAAACAGGATAAAGTAACGCGCCAGGCTGAAGCTGAAAAACTTAGCAAAGATTTGGATACTTACCAAAAACAATTGACTGATCAGAAAAAAACCAAGCAGGAACTGCTTTCCGAAACTCAGGGTAATGAGGCCACTTATGAGAAATTACTGGCCCAGGCCCAATCACAACTAGCCGGATTTACTTCCTTTACCGGTGGAAATTCCAGTATATTATCCGGACAAACAGTTTGTGATGAATGGGGTTGTTATTATAATCAGCGCGATTCTCAATGGGGCAATGTTGGTTTAAATGGAACCGGTGATCGGATTGCTGATATTGGCTGTTTAATGACTTCCATGGCCATGGTCTATACCCACTACGGTCATAAAGACGTCACCCCTTTGTCTATTAATGCTAATTCTGATAATTTTGCAGCCTATGCTCCCACTTTTTTGAAATACAGCATCAGTGCTAATGGCATTTCATCAAGCAGAGCCGGGTCAGTAATTGACGGAGAGCTGGCAGCCGGACGCCCGGTGATTGTGGGAATTGGCAGGGGACCAGATCATTTTGTAGTATTACTAAGTGGCTCTGGAGGAAATTATAAAATGAATGATCCATTTGTGCCAAACGGCCACAACATTAGTTTTACTGACCATTATTCTATTGGCAGCATTCATGAAATTGACAAAGTTACTTTCTAATGAGAGGCAATAGGCTACAGGCATTAGGCATTAGTTTAATAGTTTTACTGTTGCCTGTTGCCTACAGCCTGACTCCTGTTTACGCTCAAAGCTGTAGTGATAGTAGTAAATGTGACCAAATACCTGCAGATCAATTAGATCAAAAAAAAGCCTGCTTAGATGATTTAATTAACCAGTGCCAGCAACTTTATAATAAAGAATCACAAAATGAAAATACTCTGCAGTCCCAGTTAAATATTATTGACGGACAAACCCAAGTTACTAATTTAAAAATAAAAGATACTCAGTTAAATCTGGCTAAACTTGAGCGTGATATTAATAACCTGTCTTTGCATATTACTCAAATTAGCGTAAGTGTTGACAGCTTATCTGATTTGTTAATCGCTCGAATAATCCAAACCTACAAATATGATCAAACTGTCAGCAGCTTTAACTTGCTGTTTTCTGCCAAAGGATTTAGCGATCTGTTGGAAAAATTTAAATATGTTCAAATCGCTCAGGCCTATGAAAAACAAAAGTTATATGAACTGCAAGCCACTAAACTTTCCTATGATGACCAAAAACAGGATAAACAAAATAAACAGCTAGAGGAAGAGAGGTTAAATCAACAGTTAGCCGGTTACCAAAAACAGTTAGATTCTCAAAAGCAAAGTAAAGACCAACTACTTCGACTAACCAAAAATAATGAAACCCGCTATCAAGCTTTAATTACTCAGTTAAAAGCCGATGCGGATTCAATTGCCCGGGCTATTAATAATGTTGGCACTGTAATTGGACCGGTTAAAAAAGGTGAGGTAATTGCTCAGGAGGGTCTAACTGGTTGTACTAGCGGACCACACTTGCACTTTGAAATTTACCAAAATGCCAAAGTGCAAAAAGGGGCAATTGTGGATAAAACCACCGGTGTCCCGGTTTCTTCATCAAGTGATGCAAACCGGATTTGGACTTATTTAGTTAATCCACATAGTTATCTGGACAATAACCAGATTGGCCCGCCCATGCAGGGATATCCCACATCAACTCATATTAGTACGGAATTTGGCCAAATTTATGCTTTGGGAAAACATACCGGACTGGATATATATGATGATGCTTTTGTTGGCACTCCGCTTTTAGCAACTTTTGATGGTACTTCATATTCTTTATCTGACTCAGGCTGTCCGGGTAATAATATAAACGGCATTAACTTTGATCATGGTCCAGCCAAAGGTTTAGTAATTGATTCCGGCATCGGCCTGGTCGCTCTTTACTGGCATCTGTTGTGATATTATATTGTCGTGATCCGTACCGTCTTGCTGATCATTGTGGCTAGCATATTATTTGCTTTTCCTGTATATGCAGGTGACGCTCCTTCACTAAGTAGTCCTGAAAATAATTCTACTGTGTCATCCAGCACTTTAAACTGGCAAGCACCCAGCTATGCTCTTTATTCTTCCAACCCTTATCGTGTACAAGTCGATGATGATTCTGGCTTTGGTTCATTGAATAAAGATTACTATACTAGTAACACTCATTACGCACCGACTTTGAGTTATGGTAACTGGTATTGGCGAGTAAAGGCCAAAGATAGCAGTGGCAATTGGAGCGACTGGAGTACTATTTGGTCTTTTAGCCTTGCGGCAGCTGCAGATACACCGACAACAGCACCTACTGCTACTGTAATTCCCACAACTAAACCCACTCCAACGCCCACCAAAACACCAACACCCACACCAACTCCAAAAATTCCGACCAATACTCCTGTTTCTGCTGTCACTAAAACTCCAACTACTTCAGCAAACTCAGTTTCTGCATACACTATTCTAAGCCAAAGAAATAATTCTCCTGCTTCATCTGCTGCAAAAACCGATTATCAAATTGCCTCAATTGCTGGAGTTGCCACTACCCCATCTCCTCAACCAAACACTAAAACCGAAGTAGCTGGTCAGCAACTATTTAATTTTCTGCCCTGGATTGGAGGAATTTTAGTCCTGGGTGGACTTGGCTCTTTAGGTTTTATATACTTACGCAGTAGAAAAAGTCATGAAACAATTCCTAACTAAGTCTGATGTAGAAACCAAGCAGCTGGCAGCCAAACTGGCTAAAGAATTTAATAACGGAGTAATTGCTTTATCAGGAGGCTTAGGTGCCGGCAAAACTACCTTCGTCCAGGGCTTTGCCAAAGCCTTAGGAATAACAGAAAAAATTATCTCTCCGACTTTTGTGCTAATCCGCCTTCACCAAATTCCCAACACCGAAAAAACACTTTATCACATTGATCTGTATCGTTTGGAAGATTTCACCGGCATAGGTTTGGAAGAAATTTTTAACAATCCGGAAAATTTAGTACTCGTGGAATGGGCCGAAAAAGCCAAACACTTATTACCTAAAAACACAACCTGGATAAACTTTGAATCTTTAGAAAATAATCAAAGAAAAATTACTATTGAGGGTGTTCTTTTCTGATTTCTACTTCAATAGGGCCAACCATTTGGGTACTAATTGTAGGTAATTTTACAAAAGCGCCTTCCCAACCAGGGCGGGTATAGTTATGATCCGGTTCTTTAATTAAAAAAACCAGTCCGGAATAATTAGTCTGGGACCCATAAAACTGACTTTGACTAGCAACATACGGAGGTTTATTAGGAGAATAAGCATAGTCACCGGGAATATATCCATATGTTTTTTTACCATACCACCAAAATAAATATTGGTAAGGAAAATCATAAACTGAAGGAAGATAAGTATAGACCTTAAAGTTTTTACCATTAGCCTTTTGATATACATAATCTATGGCAGCTGTTTCATTTCTGTATAAAGAAGGGTCACCACTGGGTTTTCCAAAATCGCTGACAAAGAAATGAACTACGTTACTGATGGCATAGATTACTAAAAATATTCCCAGGACCACACTCACTATTTTTCCCCTCCAATTTAGATGCCAAATTTCTTCCAGTAAATATCCTAAGAGAATTAGAGAAACACTCATTTCTCCTCCCAAATGCCAAGGGTTAACTGTGACCGGAATTATTAAATAACCTAAAAAGGGTACCAAGATATAAATTAAAGAAATTAATACTAGTAAATCTTTTTCTAAAATCTGTCTCCACTTTTTTAAAACGACCACCAAAAATAACAGTAAAAGAATTACTGACAAGGTCTGATGGTTCATTAATGTTGGAATAAAAGTATTAAAAAAATCCCCGGCAATTGTTGGAATTCGAAGAAGTGGATTAAATTTTCCTCCGCCATTTCCATCATGTAAAAAAACTAAAACTGCTTTACTCATCAGAAATTGATGCTTTAAATCAAATAAAATCTGAGGCAACAAAGTAATAACAAAAGCAGCTAAACCAGCCCAGAAAGTTTTTTGTTTCAAAAGTTTTAAATTCTTTGACAGAATAATACTGACTAAAATAATTACCGGCATAAACACTCCGGCATTCATTTCAAAGTTAAAAAATAATCCTGCTAAAAACCAAACCGAGATTCCATATAATGATTTACCTGTTTCCAAAAACTTAAGTAACAGAAAAATAAATAAAGGAGCTAGTAAAGTTACCGGGTTAGGATTAAAAGCGTATAAATTAGTTAAGGTTATATAATTAGAAGCAATCCACACTCCTCCAATTGGTAAAATCAGTAAACTTCCCCATTTGCTAACTAATTTAAGTAAAAAATATCCACCAATTGCCCAAAGAATTATCTCCATTAAAATCTCAGCATATGGACTACCCCCAGACAATAAAAAGGGGACCGCCAACAAATAATACCAAGCCGGACCATTAAATAATCCTGTAATAGCCGAGGTTGGTCCGGTAAGTCTTAGTTTGTGTAAGACCACCATCTCCCGAACATCTAACATATCCCTGGCATTATCCATATTGAATAGGAAATTACCGTTGGCAGTTAAAAACAAGCGATATACAATGCCAATAATTAAAATCCCAAAAATCAGTTTGTTTTTCACAGTCTTCAATTTAACGTATTTGTGTTAAAATTTCTATTGTGAAGATTTTTGTTACTGGCGGAGCCGGCTTTATCGGTTCCCATGTTACTAAACTATTATTAGATGCCGGACATAGTGTCACGGTTTTTGATAACCTCTCAAACGGCCACCAGGACAGTGTTGACTCAAGGGCCACTTTTATTTCTGGAGATTTACTTGACCAGAAAAAGCTGGAAGAATCTTTACCAGGACATGAGGCAGTAATCCACATGGCCTCTTTAATAGAGGTAGGGGAGTCAGTAAAAAATCCGGTGGCCTTTGTAGAAAATAATATTTTAGGAACTGTTAAATTACTGGAGGGAATGAAAAATACCGGTGTTAAAAAAATCATTTTCTCTTCCAGTGCCTGTGTTTACGGAGTCCCTACCAAATTGCCAATTACTGAAGATGACGCTTTAGGTGAACAGCAAAACCCTTATGGTTTAACTAAAGTAAACATGGAGCAATTTTGTAAGCTTTACCATAATCTGTATGGATTTGATGTAATAATTTTGCGCTACTTTAATCCTTATGGCCCAGGAGAATTGCACAGCCCGGAAACTCATGCTATTCCTAATTTAATTAAAGCGGCCTTAAACAAACAACCTATCCCCTTGTTTTGGAAGGGGGAGCAGACCCGGGATTTTATTTATATTGAAGATTTAGCCAAAGCCCATGTCTTACCTTTAAATTTAACCGGATATCATGTTTATAATGTTGGCACTGAAACCGGTATTAAAGTTATTGACCTGGTCCATCTGATATTTAAAGAACTAGGATATGAAGTTCCCATTGATGATAAGGGTGAGAGAAAAGGGGATGTTCCCTCCTTAGTTGCCTCCTCCGGCAAAATTAAACAAGAACTGGGCTGGAACCCGGAAGTTGATTTAGAAGAAGGCCTTAAAAAAACCATAAACTTTTTTCAAAAGACTATAACCTAATCGGTTAGAGAGTTCTTCAAATCCCTTCAATAATTTGTGTTAAGATTTAATTAATGCCTACCCAAAAAGGTTTTGTTCCAATAATACTTGTACTTTTGGCTGCCGGGTCATTCCTGATTATTGGCAGCGCAATTGCCTGGATCACACTTGGATCAAATACTAAAAACCCTACTCCTATCACTGGCGATACCAACTTAGCTAGTAGTAATGCAAATACATCTGTCACAAGAACTCCGACAGCAACAGCTGCACCTAAATCAACAACAATTATTCCAACAAAAGCTCCCACCCCAACTACCAAGCCCACTAGTAGTAACACCAACACGACAAGTACGCAACAATTATCCCCAACCCCTACTACCAGACCCCAGACAGCAGCTCCCACTACAATTCCTACCTCCACTCCTATACCACCTCCTACTGCTACCCCTACTCCATCTCCTAAGGTAGTTTGTCTAATACAGACTACTCCTTCCAGTGGCCCTGCACCTTTATCAGTAAACTTTGTCTATGGAGCTTCCTGGTATAACACCGGTTATGGAGGTAACGATTATGTAACTAATGTGCAATGGGATTTTAATGGTGACGGCAACTGGGATACATCTTATGATACTTCAAGCCAGCATCCCTCCCCCTATACTTTTTCCAGTAGCGGAAATTATACTGCCAAAATGCATTTACAAACCCATGCTGGCTTGGAATCCGATGTTTGTACAGCAACAATTACAGTAAATTAATGAATAAAGAAAAAGGTTTTGCTTCAGTAGCCATCATTTTGGGGATCATAATTATATTAGGAATTTTGGGAGGATGGTTTATCTTTTATAAAAATGTATTACCTAACCAAATCGGATCAAAGGTCCTACCTTTACCAACCCCCGCTCCCAAATATGAAATTATTTATTCAGATAGACAATTTATTAGGCCTTCTTTTTATATGGCTGAACAAGGAGGATTAAATAAAGTTACCTTAGAAGCTAGTTCCAGCAGTACCGTAGGTTATCTTCCCTCACCAGATGGAAAATATGTGGCGAAACTCTCCGGCGGCGTTTCTGGAGGGATTGGATTTCCTAAAAATCTAGAAATATCTAGTAGCCAGCAAATTTTAAAACCAGGGAAAGTTTTTCAAGCAACTACCTATGATGCAATTGATGACTTTATTTGGTCCAGCAACAGCCAAAAATTTATCTATATAGTTTTAGGAATCAGTGATATTAACAATTTTCTTAAATCGGCAAAACACAGCTTATACATTGTTAATAAGGATGGTAGTAATAATACTAAGACAAAAATTAACATTCCTGTACCAAGCCAAACCTCCCTAAAATTTAAACTCTTAGGCTTTGATGCTAATAAAAATATCATATATGGAATTCTCACAGAAAAAAATGGGAATAATGTTGCTCAAAAACTAGTAACTATAGATTTATCTAATGGTCAACAAAAAACAATATCTACTAATGGGGACATTCCTTCTGTATTAACATCTGATTTTTCAAAGGGTTATCTCATCAAGCAAACAATTGGTTCCTCAAACATAAACGGTTATTCGGTGCCCATGAGTAATCAAAAAATTGTTGAGATTAATTTGAGTAACGGAACTGAGAAAGAATTATTTGATATGGGTAATAATACAAATCCTCAAAACTTCAGTATCTCTACAGATAATAATTATCTCTCTTTTGTTGAAGCTCCAAATAGCTCAAAATTATATCTTTTCAATTTAAAAACTAATAAGCCAGATGTTTTACTGGAAGAGCCTACAGGTAATGACATCAATACTGCTGCCTGGTCACCAGATAGTAAATATCTGTTTGTTGGGGTATTAACCTTAGGGAATATACCTATTGATAAAACAAAAGGTATTACAAATACCGGCACTTATTATACAATTAGTTTAGATACAAAGCAGTTGACCCCATTTTATCAACAAGGTCCAACAGAAAGCTCCAATACTATATTTAACGGGTGGTTGGTTAGATAGGTGTCGATAGCATTTGGCCAACTGCGTTAGCTAAAATTTTAAAACTTAAGTAGATCCACCCTTCTTCCAGTTAGCCTTTGAAAAAATTGGATAAAACATATCTTCTTTTTCTGGAATTTCAAAAGTATCATCCAAAGTTTCCGGTTGGTAATCTGTCTGAATAAATTCAATATCTGTTAATTCAGAAATCACAGCCAAAGGCTTACTTTCATCCCCTTCCCCCATTTCTAAAACAGCTGCAGTTGCCAAGGCATCCGGTAAATTAGTAGTTTCCATTTTAAATTCCCGGCCAAATAAATCTTTTTTACCTCGATAATCTTTTAAGGGTTTGAAACCATAAAATGATAAAGCCAGTCCCACTACTCCACGGCGAAGTGGCACTAATCGGGAATCAGTAATAATAATTCCCAAATTTTTCAGATTAAATTTTTGTTTTAATAATTGCCAGATTTTTTTAGCTGAGGCATATGGATCTTCCGGCCATAAAATTAAAAAATCATTGGCATTGCTTTCATCAATTCCGGAAGAGGCCACAATTAGATTATTTTTAATAGTCGTTAAAACTAAACCATTTGGAGAATCCTCTCTTGGAATATATTTATCTGCCTCTTTTATTGCCAACAAATCTTTTTCAGCCATATTCATAGTGGGAATGCATCTGCCTTCTGTAATCGATACTACTTTAGAAGTTATTGCTACCACTGAGTTCTCTGATATAGATTTAATACTATTTAGTAAATCCTCCAAATTATCTTTTGGCGGTAAAAATTTTCTGGTCTTGATTGCAATAATAATCATCTTTATGTCATTCTGAGCGAAGCGAAGAATCTCTCAACTTGTTTGAGTCTCGCATTCGCGAGAGATCCTTCGGACTTTGTCCTCAGGATGACAATAGTAGCAGGAACTGTTTGCACATTCAAATTCAAGCTGTTACTATCAAATATAAATGCGCCGCTATCACCTGATACTGCTTGGACTAATTTTACTAGTAGGTTTATTTTTTAGAACTTACATGATTGTAGAGCGCTATGACTATGCCCATGATCAAGATTTATATTCCTGGATGGTCAAAGATATAGTAGTTAATCATCATTTTCGATTAATCGGACAACTTACTTCTGCTCCGGGAATTTTTATTGGCCCGCTATTTTATTACTCACTGGTCCCCTTTTTTCTACTGACCAATATGGACCCTGTTGGCGCTTTAATTCCGGTAACTATCTTGGGACTATTTACTATTCTTAGTTATTATCTGGTTCTATCAAAGCTATTTAACAAAGAAACCGGATTGATTGGAGTTTTTTTATATGCAGTCTTACTAACAACTGTTGGCGCCGATCGTTGGTCTGTTCCTACTGTTACTACTTCTATTTGGGCTGTTTGGTATTTTTACGCCATCATTATGATTTCCCGGAAAAATTACCAAGTCCTCCCATTACTTGGTTTACTCGTAGGGCTGATCTGGCATGTCCATATTGCATTAATTCCGACATTAATTGCAATCCCAATTGCCGTGCTGGTTTCTAAAAAAATTCCAACTGTCAAACAATTAAGTTTATC
Source organism: uncultured Gammaproteobacteria bacterium (assembly GCA_964523905.1). Taxonomy (GTDB): domain Bacteria; phylum Patescibacteriota; class Microgenomatia; order Daviesbacterales; family UBA10151; genus CAZFYQ01. The sequence goes on along the minus strand of CAZFYQ010000002.1, from coordinate 60,111 downwards.
GTTAATTGCCTTTATTATTCCATCACTACCTTTAGTTTTATTTGAAGTTAGACATCATTTCCAACAAAGCATTGCTTTAGTGCAAAATTTCACCACACCACATGAGGGACCAACCGGGATATCCAAATTTATCCATGTTCTTTCAATGATCACTCAAAACACTAACTCTCTACTATTTGCTCCACAGAGTTTTGTAGTAACCAATAATATCTTCTTTGTAATTTTAATCTTACTAATCCCTTTTTCATTAATCAAAAGCAAAATTATTTCTGTAAAAGATTTATGGCCCCTATATGGATGGATTTTGGGAGTGATTATATTTTTCTCTGTTACTTCTTCTCCAATCTCCGAATATTATTTTTCCAATATTAATGTAATCTTAATTGCCTTTGTTAGTTTGGCTTTGGGGTATTTAAGTCAGAAAAATCAGTTAATAAAAATTGTTGTCGCTCTACTATTAATTACAGTGGCTGTTAAAAATGCCGAATACATGATGACAGTTAATTTATATCACAAAGGTTATTTGGAAAGAAAAGGATTAGTGGAATATATCAAACAGGATTCAACTTCCAAAGGCTTTCCTTGTTTTGGAGTTTCTTATATAACTGCTCCTGGTGAAAATGTTGGCTTTAGATATTTCTTTTGGCTGGCCAAATTACATTTAGTCCATCCCACAATTAATGTGCCAGTTTATAACATTGTTATTCCTGATGAATTATCCGAAAAAGAAGTGACGCAAAAATTCGGCCACATTGGTTTAATCCCTCCAGCCCATATTCCAAGCCAAGATAAAATCGATCAAAGCTGTCAGACCCCGGATACTAATGTCACTGATTCAATGTTTGGATATGTACAGTAGCTTTTGGCAACTGCGCTAATAAATCAGACGCCAGCATTCCCCGATCCCCAAATTTTTTCTTTAACATTTCCGCAGCCAGACCATGTAAATAAACACCAACACAAGCAGCATCAAAATTATTTAATCCCTGGACAATTAATCCCGCAATAATTCCACTTAAAACATCTCCTGTTCCGGCAGTAGCAAGTAGGGGATTTACAAAAGGAGAAACTTTAACTTCTCCGCTGGGGGAGGCAATCACAGTTTCTGCTCCTTTTATAACCACTACTTTATTCCACTTTTTTGCAAATTCTTTAGCTATTTTTTCTCTATTTTTTTGAATTTCTTCAACACTAATTCCAGTCATGCCAGACATTTCTTTTGGATGTGGTGTTAAAACAGCCGGTTTTTTTCTTTTATCAAAAAACTGCAAACCATCACCATCAATTACAGCAGTAGTTAAATTGTTAATAAATTTGGGACTTACTTTTTCTCCTAAACCCGGACCAAATAATAAAACATCATAATTTGGATCTGGTTTTGTTAGAAAGGTGAGTTCCGGTAACATCCGGGAAACAATTATTTTTACCTCAGGGGAAGTAATTAGACTAACCAGCCCTGCTCCGACTCGATATGCGCCGGCACATGCAAGATATGCAGCTCCTGGATAATTTTTGGATCCCGCAATTACCAACACCTTCCCAAAAGTCCCCTTATTCGCATCTTTGGGTCTTTTTGGTAATTTAAGTTTTACCCAGTCTGGAGTTAACTCACTTTGATACTTAACCATTGCTATTTAAAACTATCTTCAAATTTAAAACCATGACGCTTTGAGAGTTCTTTCATTGCTTGAATATTTTTAATGGCCAGCTGCAATTCTAAAGGAATCGCCAACCCCTCAGCAATAAATGATTCAAATAAGCTTCGTAAAAGCACCATGCTGTCTACTCCACCAGTTGCTAAAGCTTTCGGTCCATATTGTCTAGCCAACTCGCGGACAAATTTATTACCAAATTTAAGTTTTTCCATTAGGGTTACTTTCCTGTCTGGATTTCTTTCTTTATCAAGTTCTAATATTTGATTAACAAAAGTTACCACAAATCCAAAATTGCCTTGTTCTTTAACTAAAGGAGCAACTGCTGCTATTTGCGCATCTGATAAATTAAGATACATGTTTCGATCCAGAATGCCTATACGAATGATCTGTCCATCTTCTATTTTTACAGTAAAGTTTCCTGGATGAGGATCTGAATGCAGCAAATAGTGTCTCTTACCATCGGCATCTTTAATGGCTTGATTCCTCATCTGGTAAGCATAAAACCTGGTGATATATTCAATTGCTTGTTTCTTAATCGCAGGTTCTATGCTGTCATCATTTAAAACTTTATTAAGAGTTGGGTCTTCGGATAATGATTCTGATTTAAGGTCAGTGGAATTAAAATCAATTTCAGGTGCAAAGAAAACATTACTTCCTAGTTTTTGATTAAATTCATTAATAGTCTGTCTGAAATTTCTATCATCCTCCAAAAATGTTTTGTCTGAAATGTCCTTAATGCACCATGCTTGTGATAAATCAAGCAAAAGTAAACCCAGATCAGCAAATCTTCTTTGTCTCACACGATCAGTAAATTCTGGAGAAGTTGTATCTTCTTTGACTTGTTCCAAAGTATCATGACCTAATGCATAAGCTTTTTTAATTAAACTAATGGCATTAGGATTTAGATATTTTATAACTGTTCTTTTATATCCACCCTGACCATCATTAACTAAGGCTTCAAAAACCGTATACAAGCTTCCTCCGCCTAATTTTTGTTTTATTTCAACCACTCCCTCCAAATAATCTTTTACTTCTGGCTTTTCTCCTGATAACTTTACTAAATTTTCCCAAAGTAAAATCTTTTCTATACCCGGGTTAGCATCAAGTAAATTTGATAATCTTCTATCAATCGCAGGTGGAAAATCGTATAGCTGCCTAGCTAGTTGTAAGGTTCTAATACCTAATGCCGTTGTCTCAATACCTTTGATAACCGCCTCGGTAGCCGGAGCTAATTCTGAACCTGATCCTTCCTCAATTTTGGTTGTAATTAACTGAGGAAAATTTTCTCTTAACAATCTCAATGATTCATAATACTCATCGTTGCTTTCACCTGCTAATCTCGCCAACAAGGAATTAGGATCATCAATAAATCTCCTACCGAAAAATAGTAGCGCCCTTGTATCCGCAGTTAAAATTCTAGGTAAATCAGCTTCATCTGGTAATTTACTTTTATCTACATGCCAATTGGGTTGGGGGGTAGATATGTCCGAAAAGTCTAATGAATTAACATCTAAGGAATTAAATAAAAGCGGGGCAATCATTCTAGCTACAGGAAAAGCAATAATATCTTCATATCCAACACCTTGCTCCGGATCCTCAAGGGTGATAGCGGTTTTTAAAACAGCGTGAATAAAATTATCATTAACATCTAGGGAACTAATTACCCTCTTTGCCAATATTTCTTTATTATCGGAATTAGCTAGAGCTCCATCCTGATCTACTAAAGCTTTTAAAGCCACTGCTATTCTTTGGATATTAGTTAAATCTTTTAATGAGGAAATTATATCCGCGAAAGATCTAAAAGCTCCCCTCTCCCTTTCATCAACTACTATTGTTTTTGTTTTATTATCAAAAGCAATAAAGCCCCCCATATAACTAAAGTTCGTTTGCAACCATTTGTTCGCAAAATTGGTTGTATCATGTTTGCTTTCCTCCGGATCTTCTGAACATGTATTAAATAATTGATCTTTTTCAGGTATTTGAGATGTAGTAAAATCTGCTGCGGCAATAAGAGAGGTTGTTAAAGAACCATTTAAAGATTTTTGTAAATGCTCACCCATTTCTTTTCTAAATGCTAAATAATCAGCCATAGTATCAATTTGATTTCCCAACATTACCATTCCTTCAGGCCCTATCATTGAAAAATTGGCTCGTAAATATGTTGTTTTTTCCTCTAATGATGCATCTGACTGCAAATATCTTTTACTGATTTCTCTCATAATGGATTTTGTTTCCTGACTATCAGCGAAATGGCGAGACAAAAAGTGATAGACCTCATCATATTCTCCAACTGGCACACCCTGGTTCAGTAATCTGATAAATTCTTTTCTGATACCTTTACCAAAAATAAGGGATTTTATACTTGTTTCATATAATCCGAAATGCATTCCTTTATATGGTAGTGTAATAGTATTTGCTTGTGAATCAATTACAGCTTCTCTTAAAAGAGTTATTACATGGTTATTTAATTCTGCTATGTTGCTAAAATTTAAGTGCTCTTGTTTGTTAATGGCTGCTCTAATTAATGGCAACTCTGAAAATTTGGTAAAGTCAGTAACCCCCCATTCTGCTTTATGGTGAAATGCAAGGGATCCCCCGGAACCTTCTTGCAAATAACTGATAAAGTGAGGTGATCTGTCACTCTCTGATTCTAGTAGTCCTTGAGAAATATTAATTAGCTGCTCAAATGATAAATCTTCAAAGGGAATATTAGATTCGACCATGGCTTGATTAAGATACCTGTAGTACTCCTCACCGTCTTTTTCAAATACATTTGCCGCATAAATCATTTTAAGGTTAAACCTAACTAAAGCATCGTTATATTCCCTGCCCTGTTCTCCAGGGCTTTTCGCTTTATCTGGACTTAAGGTTGCAAGTATTGATCTGTCTACGCTGATATTTTGCAGCTGATCAATTTTGTTAAAAATATAACTAATATATTCACCTCTTTTAGAATCGGTTATGCTTTCTTGGTTGAAATACTCATTTAATTGATGCACTTCCCATGTTAACTTTTTAGCGAAATCTCCTCTAGAAAATTCAGGATCATCAATTAATTCGAAAAAAGCATCAATATCTTGAAATCCTACCTTCAACCTTACTTCAGGAGGAAGTAAAATCTGTTTAAATAAAGAAATCAATTCTGGATTTTCTATTTCCTTATTAAAGTAATTAAATATTGGAATATCTTTCTGTTTTACCTTTTCTAAAAAGGGGGTAATTTCAGCAACAGGAATATTAACGGTATCTTGCATCACACCATATTTTTGCTTTATGTAAACAAATAGACAATCCTTAACTACACTTTCTATAGTATGTTTATAACTACGCTTATCAGCCGGTAATTCAACATGGGTAACTTTATAAAGAGTATCTAGCAAAACCTCCTCAGTTATAGGCATTATCCTACCTGGGTATTCTGTTCCTTCAATGAACATTTGACTTTTCAAATAATTGACGTAGGTAAGAACTGTTGGCTCATCAGAAGAGAATCTATTTTGGAATATTTCTCTATACATTCTATAATGAACAATGTCTCGGTCATCCCTGGTAAAAAAATCGCCCAATTGGGAAACCATCTCCGAATTAGGAAAATTTACTTTCGAGAGGAGTCCTCCTGTATAGATTAGAAAACCAGCTATTTCAGCATCACTATATCCTGCTGTGTGTAATCTTTTTGAAACTAATTCAGCAAGTGAAGCGTTTATGAAAGATCTATCTAAGTGACTTTGTCTGAAATAACCAGTCTTATAGATTTTTTCCAAGTCTTTAGGATGAAGTTTAGCAATTCCCTCTAAAAATCTTTCCTTATTTCCAGTGGTAATTGCTACATTCAATAATTCCAAATTAGTTGGGGTTAATTCATGATAGAGGCTTTGATGATGATCGGTAATTTTTTCTGGTGTTTTATTACTAGTACTAAAGTTAATAGCACTATGCATTGCATTTACTTCAACCGCCCTAATTAAACCAGTTTGGTGTTCAATATCTCTTGAAACTCTTGCAATTTTTTTTATAGCATCACCAAAGGCATATGAATTTAAATTTGCCCTTTCTAGCAATGCTTGTGCCCCCATGTCGGAAGCTGCCTCATGCAACCAACCCACACCCATTTTACTAGCTTGGTTAGCTTCAACTTTTTTATTGAAAGTTCTATTAATTAAGTGGCCTAATTCATGAGCTACCACACCGCCAATCTCATCGATAGTATCTAGTGAATTAATTAAAGATTGGGATAAAAAGATTGTTCCATCAGGCATCACAAAAGCCTCTGGTTCTTCTCCTTTTCTCATAATCACTATCCTTGGTCTACTAACCCCTTGGCTCTCAAGGGTAGGCATTAAAGGATCAATTATTCTTTGTTCCAAAAAATTGGTTCTTTCACTACCTATTTCTAAATCTCTGGTACGAGAAAAGTAGGCCATTTCCTGCTGCATTTCATTGTAGAAATTATGTTCTATCTGAGGTTGATTAAACCCTTCTTTTACCAGAATCACAATTGCTCCCTTCATAGGAGTTAGTGGCTCAATATTTGTTTGCGAAAATTCATCAGCGATATCACCATTAAATTTTGCTGGGTCATTATCACGCGGGGCTAAACTTATTGCCACTTTATCTAGAACTGCTACATCTGCTATTTCGGGCATAGATTAATATTACATGAAGTCGAAGCGGATATCCAAGCTGACTGATTAATTAGGATAATGGCACTTTTTATATTTTTTACCAGACCCGCACCAGCAAGGATCATTGCGGCCTAATTTACCATGAGCATTATTTAATTGACCAGTGGAACCATAGGTTTCTTGGGCTATTACTTGACCACCTCTTTCAATAGTCACTTTGGTTTCTCCGCTTTCACCTCCCAGGTGTCCGACTGATGTAACTTCTTCAACTTCACCTGGGAGGTGGGATACTCTAGGATCAGAAGTTTCCTGTTCAAGACTAATATCAACATTGGGACGGACTTCCACTGCCTGGTCTAATCTGATTGGATCTGCGGCAATCATTGGCTGCTGACCTTGTTCAGCTATTTTATAAATCCGATGAACTATTTCATAATCCACTTCCACCATTAATTTTTCAAATAAATCAAAACCTTCACGCTTATATTCAATTAACGGATCACGCTGGGCATATCCCCGCAGACCAATACCAGACCGCAAATCATCCATAGTATCTAAGTGTTCAATCCATAAAGTATCAATGGTGTTTAAGTAAACAAATACTTCCATTTGCCTAGCCACCTCTGGTCCTACATGCTGCTCTCTTTGATTATAAAAATTCAAACTGGAATCAATCAAAAATTTCGTGATCGCCTCTGTTCCCGGAGAAATTTTAATTTGGGAAGCCATATCTTTTTTGCCATGTTCATCTAAAGGTACAATAGTGGTAAATTCTTCAATAATTTTTTCCGCATTGGTTTCTTCCTCAGTATTAATTAATACTAAACTGGTAATTTCTCTTTCAATTTTTTCCAAAAGCTCCTGTTTTAAAGATTCCTCTTTACTTTCTGCTACTTCCAAAACTTTTTTCCTGATTTCATAAATAATCTGCCTTTGCTGATTCATCACATCATCGTATTCCACAGTGTGCTTTCTGATATCAAAATTATGCCCCTCCACTTTTTTCTGCGCGCCTTCAATAGCTTTGGAAACCAAACCATGTTCAATCGGGGTATCTTCCGGCATTTTCAAAAAATCCATCACCTTAGACACTTGTTCTCCACCAAAAATCCGCATTAAATCATCTTCCAAAGATACAAAAAACCGAGAAGCTCCTGGGTCTCCCTGACGGCCGGACCGACCTCGAAGTTGATTATCAATTCGCCTTGATTCATGACGCTCAGTACCAATCACATACAGACCTCCCAATTCTTTGGCACCTTTACCCATCACGATATCAACACCCCGACCAGCCATATTAGTGGCTACAGTTACAGCACCTTTTTCACCTGCTTTAGAAATAATTTCCGCTTCTTTTTCATGATTTTTAGCATTTAACAAAGCATGGGAAATCCCTTTGCGTTTTAAAAGATCTGACAAGAATTCATTTTTATCAATCGATGTGGTACCTACCAAAACCGGCTGACCTTTTTCATGAAGCTCTGCCACCAAATTAGCCACGGCAGTATATTTTCCGGCTACTGTTTTATAAATTGAATCCGGATGATCCTCTCTGACCATTGGATTATTTGTGGGAATCACCACTACTTCCAGTTTATAAATTTTATTAAACTCTTCTGCCTCAGTGGCCGCAGTCCCAGTCATACCGGCTAATTTTTGATACAGTCTAAAGTAATTTTGAAAAGAAATAGTCGCTAGCGTTTGGGATTCTTGTTGAATTGGTACCCCTTCTTTGGCTTCAATAGCCTGATGCAAACCTTCGGAATAACGTCTTCCCATCATTAACCGGCCGGTAAATTCATCAACAATAATCACTTCCCCATCTTTAACCACATAATCTTTATCTTTTTGAAACAAAGTCCGGGCTTTTAAAGCCTCTTCCAAATGATGTAACGTTGAAAAATCCTTTTCATACAAATTATCCACACCTAGCTGTTTTTCAATTTTTAAAATCCCGCCTTCGGTTAAATGAGCAGTGCGCAGTTTTTCATCCACCACATAATCAGCCGGGGACAATCCATCCATAATTTTGGAAAATTGATAATATTTATCAGTTGCTTCCTGGGCTGGCTGGGAAATAATCAAAGGTGTCCGGGCCTCATCAATTAAGATTGAGTCCACCTCATCTACTACCGCAAAGAAATGGCCTCTTTGAGATTGATCTGACAGCCGAAAAGCCATGTTATCTCTAAGATAATCAAAACCAAATTCGTTATTAGTGCCATATGTGATATCAGCCTCATAAGCTTCTTTACGAGACACTGGACGAAGATGCTGCAGTCTTTTATCATCATGTGAAGTATCTTTATGTTTGGGATCGAAAATAAAGGCCTGATCATGAATAATGGTGGCCACAGTTGCACCGAGTGCATTAAACACCGGACCCATCCAGCCACAATCACGACGAGCCAGATAATCATTAACTGTTACCAGATGCACGCCTTTGCCGGCAATGGCATTTAAAAACAAGGCTGGAGTAGCGGAAAGGGTTTTTCCTTCACCAGTACGTTGTTCAGCAATTTTACCCTGGTGCAAAGTAATTGAGGCAATTAACTGCACATCAAAATGGCGAAGCTTTAAAGTCCTCCCCGCCGCCTCCCTAACCAAAGCAAATACTTCCGGTAACATTGAATCCAACGTTTCCCCTTTTTCGAACTTTGCTTTAAACTCGGCAAATTTACCTTTAAGCTGAGTGTCAGTTAGCTTCGAGACCTTTTTTTCTAAATCATTAATCTGGGAAATTAGAGGCTTATACTTATTAATCTCCCGCTCATTAGAATCTAATAGTTTTCCAAATATTCCAAGCATAATCTGTATATTTTAACAGATTGATATAAAAGATAATATTGACAATAAATCTAAATTTAAATACACTTACAGTGACTTTAAAACTGCCCAAATGGATAATTCAAACAATCCAAATCCTAATAATCCTAATCCTTTTGCCTCTCCTGTTGGAGCCACTCCACCGACACCAGATCCGCTTTCTCCCAATGGCAATATGCCACCGGCTAGTCCACCGCCACCTTTTGCGCCACCGCCTAGCTACCCACCTCCACCCAGTTTTACCCCACCAACTCCTGAACCCAGCTTTGCTGCTCCTATGCCCCAACCAAGTATGCCTGCTCCGCAACCAGCTCCTGCTTGGCCAAGCGCTGCTCCCAGTGGTTGGCCTCCGGCAGTAAATCCCGCTGCCAACATGCCAGATGCTACTGCCTCAAACCCTTGGTCACCTATGTCGACGCCGCAAGCTCCCTCAGCTAGTACTCCGGAGCCGGTTTTACCACCGCTTCCTACACCAACACCGTCCTGGCCCCCTGCTGCGCAACCTTTGCCAACCCCTACACCAGAACCAGTGACAACTCCTACCATGCCTGAACCAACACCAGCTCCTGCACCAAGCGCTCCTAGTATGGATTATCCTGTCAGTAACCTGGCTCCTACACCTGCCTGGCCACCGGCTGAACCTACTGCAGCTCCACCTTCTCCGGTTGATCCAACCAGTGCCTTAAATAATGTTTCAGCCCCACCAACAACTTCTCCGTTAGATAATCCTTGGAGCCAAACTCCTCCAGCCAATCCAGTACCTACACCCACTTTTCCATCAATAGATCAAACTGCTGCCAGCGGACCAACCTCCAGTCCTTATGCAATGGATACTCCGGTGACACAGGATGCTAATTCAGTAGTAAATACTGACACTAATCCCACTGCTCCAACAGATTTTTCCCATTTACTTTCTCCTAACCAAAGCGAAACCCCGGCTGCTACTGACAGTAACGCCTCATCTCCTGCTGCTTTTGGTGATGACTCTTTAGTCACGCCCCTATCTAATCCTGAAGTACCAACCGTACCAACCGAAGCTCATAAATCTATTCCCAAATGGTTAATTGGCCTGGGAATTGGTTTGCTAGTAATCGTAGCAGCAGCTTCAGCTTACTTTATCTTGGGCATTGGTCAACCACCCAAAACCACCACCTCAATTCCGGCAACCACTCAGGCCACTGAGCCAACAGCTGCTCCGGTAATCCCGACATCAACCCCAATTCCTCAGCCAGTTGCATCAGGTTCTGCTAATTTTGGACAAATTCAGGGAAATACTGCTGCCCCATCTTCTGCAGCTGATATCTTAAAACAAAGAGCAGCCCAGCAACAGGCAACTGCCTCAGGTCATTAGTTATTGGGGTTTAATCTCGGAAAAGCCGGTATATTTTTGTAACACTTCAGGAATCTTTACAGATCCATCTGCCTGCTGAAAATTCTCCAAAAGAGCGATTAGAATTCTGGGTGAGGCAATAGCAGTGTTATTTAAAGCATAACAATATCTAACATTCCCCTCTTCATCTTTGTATTTAATTTTTAATCTGCGAGTTTGAAAATCCAGTACCATCGAATTAGAATGTGTTTCCCCGTAAGCTTCTCTTCCTGGCATCCAGGTTTCAATATCATAAGTTAAAGCAGCTTTTTTACCCATGTCTACAGATGATAAACAAACAACTTGATAAGGTAGGTCAAGTTCCTGCAAAATACCTTCCGCATTATCCAGTAAATCTTCAAAAAATCCTAAAGACTCTTTTTCATCTGCCTCTGCTAAAATCACCTGCTCTACCTTAAAAAATTCATGAACCCTATATAATCCTTTGGTGTCTTTACCATATGATCCAATCTCTGTTCTAAAACAAGGAGACATTGCCACATATTTTTTTGGCAAATCTTTAATATTAAAAGTCTCGTCAGCATGCATAGCCATTAAGGGAATCTCGGCGGTGCCTACTAAATATTCATCATCTCCTACCTTGTAGGTATCTTCTTCACCCCAAGGAAATTGCCCGCCACCAAGGAGCGCAAAACTTCGATCAATCACTGGAGGAACTACTACTTCATACCCTTTTCTGGAAACATAATCTAGGGCAAAATTTAAAACAGCCCAGTGTAATTTGGCACCTTCATTTTTTAAATAATAACTCCTATATCCTCCTACTTTTACGCCTCTGTCAAAATCAATAATGTCTAGCAGTTTTCCCAGTTCTAAATGGTCTTTAATTTTAAAATCAAATTTAGGAATTTTTCCTTCTGTTTTAATAACTTTATTATTACTGGCATCTCCAATTGGTACATCATCCAAGATAACATTCGGAACCAGTAGCATCAGCTCATTCCAACTTTTTTCTACATCACTCAGCTCTTTTTCCAGCAGATCCAATTCAAGTTTTACTGCTTTACCAACCTCAATATCACGGGCCTTTGCTGCTTCGTTTCTTTTAGCGCGAAGTAAATCTACTTTTTGAATTAAGTCTTTTCTCTTATCATCCAGTTTTAAAAGTTTTTCTAAATCTACATCAGATTTTCTGGCATCAATAGATTTTTTTACCTTATCAATATTTTGCCTAATAAAATTAATATCTAACATTTATGCTTTCTGCCATTCCCGGGATGGCTCTACTTTGTCATTTACTATTAAATCAACGGCAGTTTTGTGCCAATCAAATTTAGTAATATGATACATCTGCTTAAAATATTTTATCGCACTTGCTGCCCCAGGTACACCTTTAGCTTGAGCTAAGGCATCCAGGTTATCCGCAGCCTTAACCACCCGGGCCTCAATAGTAGCTCTTTCATTATACTCATGTACCAGGGATATAATTTCCTCTTCGGAATTGATTCCGGCCACCAAAGCCTTGACCCCTTCTTCTTCAATATTTTTAAATACTCCTCCAGCCATCCCTTTAACAAAAGTGCCCACATCTCCCACAATCGTTTCACCAATATCATGGACCAAACCCATTTTTAAGACCCGGTCTGGATCAATTTTAGTCCCTTCTTTTTGTAATTGTTTGGCTAAAAAATAGGCTAGTAAGGCTGTTGAAAAAGAATGAGCCGCCACCGAATCTGCCTCATTTCTCTTAAACCCCATGGCAATAAAACCTTGACGAGGAAGTTCTTTAGTCCACTGCAAAGTTAAGAAAACTTTTAATATCTTTTTTAAATCCGTTAATCTCATTTACTTTTCTTTTCTGGCTTTAACATTGGGAAGGGGATCACATCAGCAATGGCAGGGGAATTAGTCATCACCATTATCCAACGATCAACTCCCGGACCTATTCCGGAGGTTGGTGGCATGCCATATTCCAAAGCTTCCAGAAAATCTTCATCAATTTTTTGGGCTTCTTGATTACCATCTTTGGCTTTTTGTTTTTCCTTTTGCCAAGCTAAACGTAGTTCCTGCGGATCATTTTGTTCAGTATAATTAGTACCCATTTCCATTCCGGCAACATAAATATCAAAACTTTCCACAAATTTCGGATCATCGGCTTTTCTTTTAGCCAAAGGGTAAAAATCCGCCGGGTAATCATAAACAAAAGTTGGTTGAATCAACTGGCTAGTACATTTTTTCTCAAAAATTTCTAACAAAATTTCCCCATCTGTCATAAAATCTTTAATCTCTACTCCCAAGCTTTTAGCTAAAGTAGTGGCTTTTTCTAAAGTATTAATTTCATGAAAATGGACCCCGGTATATTTTTTAAACAAATCAGTTAGTTTAATTCTTGGCCAAGGACTTTTGTAATCAATTACCATACCCTGATATTCCAGTTTAGTTTTTCCAAAAACTTCCTTGGATACATATTCAAACATTTCTTCAATCAAATCCATGTTCCCTTCATAATTAATATATGCTTCCATGGTTTCCAGCATTGTAAATTCCGGATTATGATTTCTGTCCATTCCTTCATTTCGAAAAGTGTGTCCCATTTCAAAAACTTTTTCAAAACCACCGACAATTAATCTTTTTAAATATAGTTCATTGGAAATGCGAAGATATAAATCCATTCTTAAGGAATTATGATGAGTTTTAAAAGGCCGGGCCCTGGTCCCCCCATATAAAGGTTGTAACACCGGATTTTCCACTTCAAAATAGCCTTTTTTGTTAATTAAAAAATTGCGGATGGCGGCAGTTATTTTGGAACGGTATTCCAAGGTCGAACGAACTTCTGGATTCATTAGTAAATCAATATAGCGGTGACGATATCTTTCTTCAACGTCTTTAAGTCCATACCATGACGAAGGCAAAGGACGAAGACTTTTACTTAAAATGGTAAAATCTGAGGCGCTGACAGTAATCTCACCGGATTGGGTTTTAATTATTTCACCCGAAACTTGTATAAAATCTCCTAAATCAAGATTTGGCAAAATTTCAAATTTATCTTTTAATAAGTCTTCTCTAAAAAATAGCTGGATTTTACCAGTGGCATCTTCAATATCTAAAAAAGCAATTTTTCCGTGGGGACGAAGCGACCTAATTCTTCCCACCACAAAAACCTTTTTACCCATCATTTTGCGGGCCACGGCAATAGTTTCTTTGCGGACAGTTTTGGAAGGATAGGGATTAATCCCCAGGCTTTGAATATTTTTTAACTTTTTAAGGCGTTCTTTTTGTAAACTCTCTAAAGGCATGCCTAAAGTATACTCGAAGCTGAAGTTTTTTGAAAGAAGATTTATTCAAGCAAACCAACACTATATATCCTATCTCCTCTTGAAGGAACTGCCTTAAGCACTGTAGTAATATATCCACCAATTTCCTCAGTAGCTGTATGTCCAGGTTTAACTTCATATGCCAAATTTGGTCTATCATCTGCAATTGCAGCTCCTGTAGAGCTATCCGGAGGACGTTTTGCCTTTGCTATTCCTACTGATTTTAATTCTTTAAAACCTGCATCCTTAATTTCCCCTGCTAACTCTGCCTCAGCATTCTCCCCGTACAAAGATGCCCATTGCCAAGGAAAATGGACTCGAGGATTTACTACATCTGCCTGATATACAGACCAAGCTGCAGCAGGACTGATAGTTCTATACATTATCGCTGTAGCTGCTGGATGTCTAACTGGGCCTTGCTGAATATCATATCTTCCTAAACCATGGTCTCGAAAATCTACCCCAAAAGATCTTACTACCACAAGTAAAACAATTCGTGGTCCTTTAGAGGTTTCCACTTCCAGTTCCTGCTGAAGGGAATAAGCATGATACGATGCAATCTCACCTATTGGATCACTGGGATATCTGTATAAAATCATACTAGTGCTATTGGCATGAGCTGCAGATTTCTCTATCAAAGCAAATCTACGCTCAACTGTTGCAATGGCTTGAGGAACGTCTTTTTTAAAAACATCTGCATCTACATGACTCATCAGAGCACTTAAAGGTTCTTTTTGGTTTATTATTGCATCACCCCACAAAAAATCTGCTTTGAAACCATTATGATCGACTGATCGTATTCCAATTAATTTTTCCATAGAATCCACGGACATATCAACGGATTATACAGCCTGCTATATAAAAGTGCAATTCGGGCAATTTCTACGGTTATTTAGATTTTAGTTAAGCTTTCCGTATTTTACAATAAATTTTTCAGCATCTTTTCTTGTTTCAGAGGATAATATTTTTTCCAACATGTCAGATAAATCATGCAGACAGACAAATATCTTCATAAAATTCAGTACAACATATTTCTCTGATTTTTTTATTGCTCCATGTTGAAACATAAAATTGATTAGTATATTTCCACCAACAGCATAATTACGCAAAGGATGCTGAGAGGTATTAGCGTTTAAAGTGTAATAGAAACTTCTGCATAAATACGCCACAATCATTGATTCTAACTGCTTTTCCGTTATCCGATCTATCAAAAGTAAGGAGCCTGATAATCTTAAACCTAAGGCAGTTGCAGCAAGTTCATCAATGATTGGAAACAAATCCTGTAATTTTTGCGACGCATTCTTGTAATATAGATAGCTGTGGGCTAGCTCGTGTAGTGCCACTGCTCGCAAATAACCTCTTCTTAAATCCTCAAAGCTAAATCCTTCCTTAAATTCTGGTGAGAAGATTTTATCAAATACAGGGATGATTTGCTCTTTAACTTTCAAATCATTAGCCTGATTAAACAGTGTAATTTCTGATCCGTATTTTTCAACAATAGCTACATCTGTTGGTAAATGAACCCCGGCAAATTTGGTTCTGGCCATAAATCCAGACAATATCACAATATCTAAAACCTTACCTTTTATTTTTTCGGGATTATCAATTCTATTTTCTGGAAGGACTCCATGTCTCATAGAACTAAGAGTGACATCTTTGTAAGTATGGAACCTTTTGGTTCCCTCAACATCCACTACTCCCACCCATGCCTGATAGGAGGCTTTGGAAAAAGGCATCCTATTATCCGAAGGCTTAAGTGGAAGTATTGATATATCTAGAATATATTGCTTTGTTTTTAACCAATTAATAGTTGCCTGATCATAAGTGCCATTTAATAGAGCTTCTGCCTGTATTTTTAGAGCGTTACCAAATTCTTTATTTGTAGTTAACTTACTGGCTTCAATTAATTTTTTTGCAATCGGTTTGAGAAGTTTGGCATATTTTATATGATAAGGGGTTGCGACTATTTTCCCTTCTATTTTTTCTACTACAGTATACGGATCAAATATGGCAGGATTATTTTTGGCTGCTCTCTCAAGTTCAGCTTTGTTTATTTGACTTTCAGCATATTTTTCCTGCTCAAGGTAAATTGGGACAATTAATTTACCAGCATCTATTAGTAAATCCAAAACTTCCATTTCGTTTTTTGATAATTTTGGCAGATTAGGATAAAACAAAATGAGCGGCTTTTTCATGTTATTTAATATTTAAAACCTTACATTTGTATCTCACTATCGGGGTAGTTACTTCTACCTCCTCACCTTCTTTAGCACCAAGTAGTGCCAAACCAAGAGGGGATTCGTTGGAAATTCTTTTTTTAGAAGGGTCTGCCTCTACCCTACCAACAATGGTAAATTCATCAATGCCATCATCCATTTCAATTTTGACTGTGGAACCAATGATCACAAAATCCTCCTGGTTTTTTCCAACAATCACTTTGGCATGTTTTAAAATTTCTTCCAGTTCAGCAATCCGGTTTTCCATTAAAGATTGATCTTCCATAGCGCTATCATATTCGGAGTTTTCAGTTAAATCCCCATATTCTCTGGCCTGGCGGATTCTTTCAGCAATTTCCGCTCTTTTTTCCTTTTTAAGGAAATCAAATTCGGTTTTCACCTCAGATAAACCCTGTGAAGTCAGGTAGGTATTTTTTATATTTCTTACAGAAACTTTAATTTTTGTCACTTTGCGCAGATTTTATTCTAAATTCATACGTAAGTCAATTGAGCAGTAAACATGCTATAATTTAGGCTCAAAGGCTCCGTCGTATAACGGTTAGTACACGGCGTTCTCAACGCTGAAACACGGGTTCGATTCCCGTCGGAGCTACTGAAATCACCGCTCTTTGCTTCGCAAAGCATCCCGATCACTATCGGGATGAACAAATCCGGTACGCGGTACCAAAGATGAAAGAGCAACAACCTTGGTCTGGAAAAGTCATTGGCTTTCTTCAGGAAAGATACATAAATCAAAGAACGTCTACTGGAACAGCTGATGAGATCAGTCTATCTGAACCAGTATTAAGACCACTGAGAACAAAAGGAATAATTAGGGGCCTTCCTCTTGCATGGAAAGAAGCAGAAGCAATATTTTCCATATCAAGCTACCCTGCATATAGGTTTTCAGTTGTAAGAAAAACGATGACGGCTATTAATCTAGCTATGGGTGGAACTGAGCTTCTTTTAACAGCCACGGGTATTAATATTTGCAAATTAGATGAAGGTGGTCACTGGAAACCCATGAATGCTTTTTTTAATTATCTTGATAAAGTTTAATATCATTAACTATTATTTTGGTATAGTAAGGATGTGAAGTTTTTCTTAAAATATTCTGCAGTATTTCCGGCTTTAATTTCCGGTTTTGCAATTCTTTGTTGGTTATTAATCGTTCTACCTTTTTTTGATATTCATGATTTTATCTATATCGGTAGCCATTTTGTACAAAAAAGTTATAGCAGTCCAGTGATTAATAATCTGTCAAAATATGCCCAAAAAGGCTACGGTTATGACGGGCAATTTTTTTACTATTTAGCCCTGGATCCTATTCATGCTTTTTCCTACATTGATGATCCACCTTACCGGATGGCCCGAGTGTTTTATCCTTTAATGACCAGGGTATTTTCATTTGGCAAGCAAAATTTGATTGCCTATAACCTGTTAATCATTAACATTGCCAGCATTATCGGCACTGTTTATTTATTAAGTAAATATCTACAAAGATTTAATTTATCTCCTTACTATAGTTTAATTTATGGTTTTTACCCCGGGGTCTGGGTCTCAATGGCCCATGATTTAAATGAATCACTAGCATATTTTTTAACCATGGCCGGAGTTTTCTTTTTTGACTCAAAAAAGATCAGTAAACTAGCTATTTCTGTCTTGATGTTTTCCTTGGCTATTTTTACCCGAGAATTAACAGCGGTATTTTCTTTAGTGTTTATGGGCTCTTTAATATTTAAAACATCAGCTGATAAACAGATACAAATTAATCAATATTGGAAGAGAGGATTATTCGCAACTTTAATAATCCTTGTTCCATTCCTGTTGTATTTTATCTTCTTAAATATTTATTACACTCCCGATCTTTCAGCTCACTTATCATTTCCCCCAATTCTTCCTTATTTATGGCCCTGGACTAACCCGATGACTTTGGTTATGCTTCCGGCGCTAATTACCGGAATCATCCCGATGGTTTTGATTAAAAATAACCGGTTAACTCCGGCAGTTGCCATTTTAGGAATTCATCTACTGTTGCTACTTAGCTTAATCCCAGATGATTTTGTAATGTATGCCAATATTGGCAGGTACGCCAACGGACTGGTACTGGCAGCCGTCTTATGTTTACCTGATCTGATTAATTATCAAAGGAAATTAGTAACAATTATTGTGGGAGCTGCAATGTTATGGTTTCAAGCCTGGATTTTCCAACCGGACTTTATTGGTGGATCACAAATTGGAATTTACATCTATTACGCTTCAATGATTCTTTTTGTTTATTACTTTTATAAACTAAAGCTAACAAACGAGCTTTGAGCCCTTGATTACCCTACCTGGCTTTGTTACGCTTAAAGTTGGATGAAAAATTCCCTGCTTATTAAATTATCCATAATCTGCGCAATTGCTATCTTAGGCCCTTCTATAATCTCCATTTATTTATTTCATAGCTTGGTAGTGGCTTTAGGAGCGGCAGTGTTTTCTACTATTTTTGCTGTCTTTGCCATGTATATTTTTTTAAAGCCATTTAAGGATTTAATCAAAAGCGCCCAAGATTTAGGTAATGGTAATTTTAACAAACGGGCAGATATTAGATCCGGAGATGAATTTGAACAAGTGGCTAATTCCTTTAACCAAATGGCGGATAAATTAGCCGGGTCTTTCCAGAAAATGGAAACGGATACCCAGAGGGCTATCCAGGAAAAAAACAAAACTGAAGAAGTATTGTCTTCTTTAATTGATGGCATTATTACCTTAGATTTTAACAAGAATATCTTGTTTGCTAACCGGGCAGCTGAGGAAATTACTGGTTTTACATCTGCACAGCTTCTGGGACAAAGAATTGATAGCCTACTACATGTGATGATTGATGGTTATGAGGTGTTACCCAAAACCTATTGTGATATGGATTTTCGAAAAGCTGTCAAGCTTACCGGTAACCAGGGTAAACAAACCCCGGTCAATATTGTTTCTTCCAAAGTAAAACCCACTGTCCAAACCAATTTGGATTGTATTTTAATTTTACATGACTTGTCCAAAGAAGAAGAGCTGGAAAAAATGAAGCTGGATTTTGTTTCAATGGCCTCTCATGAACTCCGTACTCCTTTAACTTCGATCATTGGCTATTTATCAGTCTTCAATGAAGAAAATAAAGATAAATTGCCTAAAGAGGAGCTGGATTTAACAGATAAAGCAGAGATTTCGGCCAAACAATTGTTATTTTTAGTGCAAAATCTGTTGAATGTTAATAAAATTGAACGGGAAGAAATGTCAGTTTCCCCACAAGTAATGGATTATTTACCACTGGCCACTAAGGCAATTGAGGATTTAAAAGCCCAGGCCAATCAAAAACAAATTATTTTAACTTTAAAAGCACCGCCCACCTTACCAAAGGTAATTGCCGATCCCATCCGTATTGCTGAGGTAGTCACCAATCTAATTGCCAATGCCATTAACTATACAGGTGCCGGGGGTAAGGTCGAGCTTTCCATTGAGTCTACGGCTGATTCTGTCACTACTTGTGTAACTGATACCGGGGTGGGAATCCCCAAAGATGCCATTCCCCATTTATTTACCAAGTTTTTTAGGGTGTCCAACCAAACCCAACAAGCCAGTAAAGGAACAGGACTGGGGTTATACATTAGTAAATCAATTATTGAAAAATTAAACGGCAAAATCTGGGTGGAATCGATTGAGGGAAAAGGTAGTAAGTTTTACTTTACTTTGCCAATTAACACCATTAGCTCTGGGTCTTTGGAAGGAAATAAGTTTGTGGGAGCACAAATTCAAGAAGGCGGATTGAATTATTAGCCGCAATTAGTTAAAGTACATATAGTTATGGGACCACAAGATATTAATGCCACTAAAAAAATCCTGCTAGTTGAGGATGAAGACTTTATTAGGGAGCTCTATGTTAGGCAGTTAACTAAAGAAGGCTTTGTGGTTAAAAGCGCCGCTGATGGTCAAACCGGGTTGGCCATGTTAAAAGCCGAAACCTTTGATTTACTGCTTTTAGATATCATGTTGCCGGGAATTAATGGGCTACAACTACTTCGAGAGTTTAAAACCTTAAATCCTAATTCCAAAATGATTACTATTTTACTGACCAATTTAGGCCAGGAAGCAGTGATTAAAGAAGGATTTGAACTGGGCGCCCAGGCTTATTTAATTAAAGCATCATACACTCCTGATCAAGTAGTAACTGAGGTCAAAAACGCTCTGTTTGGCGGTTCCCCCACACCTCCACCTACCCCAACCCAACAATAAAATTTAGTGAAGAAAAGGTACTAATAAAAGCGCCACAATATTGACTACTTTAATCATTGGATTAATAGCAGGGCCAGCGGTATCTTTGTATGGATCACCAACAGTGTCACCAGTCACGGCAGCTTTGTGAGCATCCGAGCCTTTACCACCAAATTTTCCGGATTCAATATACTTTTTAGCATTATCCCAGGCTGCTCCACCAGTAGTCATGGAAACTGCTACAAAAATACCAGTCACAATTGTTCCCACCAGCATTCCACCTAAGGCCACAGGCCCTAGCAAAAGCCCGACAATAATTGGAGCTGCAACCGGAATAATAGCCGGCACTAACATTTCTTTTTGAGCGGCTTTGGTGACAATCTCCACACACTGAGCATAATCAGGCTTGGCAGTGCCTTCCATAATTCCTTTAATTTCTCTAAACTGACGCCTAACTTCTTCCACCACTGCTGCACCGGCATTTCCCACTGCTTCCATAGCAAAAGAGGCAAATAGATAGGGTAAGGATCCACCTAAGAGCAGTCCTACTAATACTTTAGGATCACCCAAATTAAATTGTAATTGCTGACCCAAAGCTAAAAATTCCTGCTGGTATGAAGCAAACAAAACCAAGGCTGCAAGACCTGCTGAGGTAATGGCATAACCTTTGGTAACTGCTTTAGTGGTATTTCCCACTGCATCAAGCGGATCAGTCACTGCCCGTACTTTAGCCGGTAAATTAGCCATCTCAGCAATTCCACCGGCATTGTCAGTAATTGGTCCAAAAGCATCAATGGTCACCACTGTTGCGGCCAAGGAAAGCATAGCCACAGCAGCCATGGCAATTCCATATAACCCGGCTAAGGAATAACTAACTAACACAGCCATGGAGATTAAAAGCACTGGGAAAAAAGTTGATTTCATAGACACAGCCAGACCGGCAATAATATTAGTAGCATGTCCGGTTTTGGAAGCTGCAGCAATGTGTGCTACTGGGCTATACTGGGTACCGGTATAGTATTCAGTAATCCAAAAAATGGCCCCAGTCACAACTACTCCGACTAGTGCTGAAAGAAAGAGATTTAAAGTAGAATAGAGCCCATTATCTCCCATTAAAGCCTGGGTTACCGGGTAAAACAAAATTAAAGATGCTACAGCTGCAATGCCAAGACCTTTGTATAAAGCGCCCATGATGTTTTTACCGGAAATTTTAACTAGAATACTTCCTAAAATCGAAGCAAACACGCCGGCTGAAAGTAACACCTCTGGAAACAGTAAGGCTTTGGTATAGGCTGGCAACAGCAGTTGCCCAAGTAAAATTGCGGCAATGGCAGTTACTACATATGTTTCAAAAATATCAGCTGCCATGCCGGCATCATCACCCACATTATCTCCCACATTATCAGCAATTACAGCTGGATTCCGCGGATCATCTTCCGGAATTCCTGCTTCCAGTTTACCCACTAAATCCGCTCCCACATCAGCGCCTTTGGTAAAAATTCCCCCACCCAGTCTGGCGAATACGGAAATTAAAGATCCTCCAAAACCAAGCCCCACTAAAGCTTTCAAATCTCCGCCAGTATATTGATAAAAACCAATTACAGAGCCTAGTGCCAGGCCAACCACAATAAATCCAGTCACTGCCCCACCTTTATAAGCCAGGGAAAAAGCTTCTGCTAAACCTTTTTTAGCGGCTTCTGCTACCCGCACATTACTGCGAACAGCCACACTCATTCCCACAAAGCCGGCCAAAGCAGACAGCACTGCTCCAATTAGAAATCCAATGGCGGTATTTTTACCCAAACCCCAGAATAAAATCACAGCCATGACCAAGGCCACGATAGCTACCACGGAATATTGTCTTTTTAAGTAAGCTGCAGCTCCTTCTTGAATAGCAGCGGCAATTTCCTGCATTTTTTCATCCCCGGCCGGACGTTTCATAATATCGATAATCAGCCAAAGACCATACAAAAGCGAGGCCGCCACTCCGGCCCAGATAATTAAATTAGTATTATTTACAATGAAATTCATGAAATATAAGAGGCAGTAACTTCAAATTTACACTAGAAGACCCAAAGCGTCAAGGGTGAAGTATTTATGCTA
The DNA here is from genome assembly GCA_964523905.1 of uncultured Gammaproteobacteria bacterium. Taxonomy (GTDB): domain Bacteria; phylum Patescibacteriota; class Microgenomatia; order Daviesbacterales; family UBA10151; genus CAZFYQ01. Next base: position 37,800 of record CAZFYQ010000002.1, on the reverse strand, counting down.
GAGCCGGTTGGGGATGCATTTGGACACGTTTTGGAGCTTGGGCATGCGGCGGACGGATTAATGCAACGTTTAACACCTCATCCATGTGTCTGACCCAGACAAAGTTTAAATCTTTGACCACATATTCCGGCAAATCTTCCAAATCTTTTTCATTATCAGCCGGAGCAATAATAGTCTTAACACCAGCTCTATGTGCTGCCAAAACTTTTTCTTTTAATCCACCAATTTCTAAAACTCTGCCTCTTAAAGTAACTTCTCCGGTCATGGCCACATCGCGTCTTACCGGAATTTTAGTAAAAGCTGAGACAATGGCAGTAGTTAAAGTAATACCAGCTGATGGACCATCCTTTGGTATAGCACCTTCCGGAACATGAACATGGACATCCACTTTTTGGAAAAACTTTTCCGGCAAACCCAAATGCTGCCAATTGGACCTGACATATGACATCGCTGCTTGTCCGGATTCTTTCATCACATCTCCCAGTTGTCCGGTCAGTAATAGACTGCCTTTACCCGGCATTAAAGTTACTTCTATAAATAGTACTTCCCCACCTGCCTCAGTCACGGATAGCCCAGTAGTCATACCAATTTCATCTTCTTTTTCTGCCAAAATCGGTAGGAATTTAATTGGCCCCAGGGCTTTGTGCACATCATCCGGTGAAATTAAGGCTTTTTCTACTTTGGCACTGGATTCAGCGATTTTTCTAGCCACTTTTCGCATAATGGCTGACAGCTCTCTTTCCAAGCTTCTGACTCCAGCTTCTCTGGTGTATTCTCTAATCACTGCCCGGATAGCTTCATCTGTAAATTCAATCTGCTCTTTTTTTAGACCATGATTTTCTACTTGTTTGGGGATTAAGAAATTTTTGGCAATATGGAATTTCTCATCTTCGGTATAACCCGGGTAACGGATAATCTCTAAACGGTCTCTAAGAGCCGGGGGAATAGTATCCAAAATATTGGCAGTTGTTATAAACATCACATTTGACAGGTCATAGGGCACTTCCAAATAATGATCGGAAAAGTTTTCATTTTGTTCCGGATCCAAGGCTTCCAAAAGTGCAGCAGAGGGATCCCCGCGGTAATCAGCACCGATCTTATCAATTTCATCTAACATAAACACCGGATTGGTAGCCTCTGCTTGTTTAATCCCTTGGATAATACGTCCTGGCATGGAACCAACATAGGTTCTCCTGTGTCCCCTAATTTCTGCCTCATCCCTGATTCCTCCCAGAGAAACTTTGATGAATTTTCTATCCAATGCTCTGGCAATTGATTTACCAATGGAGGTTTTACCAACACCCGGAGGACCCACAAAACAAAGAATTGGTCCGCGCATTTTTCCGGACAGTTTATGCACTGCTAAATATTCGACAATTCTTTCTTTGACCTTTTTTAAACCATAGTGATCTTCATCTAAAATTTCCTCGGCTTTTTTCAGGTCAATTTTACCGGAAGTATCCAGTTTCCAGGGAAGATCTGTTAACCATTCCAGATAATTTCTAATATAACCAGCTTCCGGATTGTAAGTGGACATCTTGGCCAAGCGTGAGAGCTCTTTTTTAGCTTTATCCAATACTTCTTTAGGCATACCAGCCCGCTTGATCTTTTCTTCAAATTCATGGATTTCCTGGTGTTCAGAATCTGCTCCGCCTAATTCTTCTTCAATGCTTTTCATTTGCTCCCGCAAAATGGCTTCCTTGGTCATTTTGGAAACCCGCTCATGAGTTTGTGAGGAAATTTTCTGGGAAATTTCCATAATGCGGATTTCTTTGGCTAACAGCTCAGTTAAACGTTGCAAACGATCAACTGCTGAGACCATTTCCAGGATTTGTTGTTTGTCGATGGTTTTAAAGTCAATTGATTGAGTGACAGAATTGACCAGTTGATTAGGATCATCAGAGTAAGTAAATAAAGACCAGTTGGCAAAATTGCTTTGGTCAAAGAAAGGATTACCACCCAGTTCTAAAAAGCGCTTGACCTGTTCTCTGACAGTTCTAATTAAAGCCTCAGTTTGTTCATTTCTTTCATAAAGTTCGGGGATTTCTTCAATTTCTGCTTCCAAATATGGATCTGCTTGGTTAAAGTTTTTCAAAAATACCCGGGAAATACCTTCAGCCTGCAAAGTATAATCACCTTCCGGATTTTTAACCACCCGACGGATTAAACAAACAGTACCAACCCTGTAGAGGTCTTTATCAGTGGGGTCTTCAATGCGGGAATTTTTTTGGGTGACAAAAACAATTAATTTATCAGAATTCCAGGCTAATTCTATTGCAGCTTTGGATTTTGGTCGACCGGAAATAATTGGTACTGAGTTTCCTGGAAAAATAACTGTATCTCGAAGTGGTCCCACAGGCATAGTAGGTTTTAGAGCTACTGGTGAAGAAGGTATGGTTGGTTTAATGAAATCGGCCATAAATTTTTACGTTAATTAGCAATATACCAGTCTGAGTGCTAAAAGTCAATACCCTGTTTTGCTAAAATTCCTTTTTGATATGGATGTTTAATCTCAGTCATCTCTGTTACTAAATCTGCTGTCTTAATCAGCTTCTTAGTCGCATGGTGGCCGGTTAAAACAAGATCCAGTTTAGCGGGTTTTTCTGAGATAAGGCTTAAAACTGCTGTTTCTTTTACCATTCCGCCAGCCACAGCACCAACAATTTCATCAGCCACTACAATATCCCATTTGCCTGAGGTAACTTCCTTATATAATATATCAAAAGCTTCCTGAGCTGCTTTTTTATGTTTGGCAATTGGTGTTTTATCCCCCAGTAAATTTATAAAGCCCTTACCACCTTGAATAATTTTGACATCAGGTGCCAGTTTTTTAATACCAGCTAGTTCCCCAGTAAACCAGGCTTTACCAAACTGCACCATTAAACATTTCTTTTTATAGCCAACTGCACGAAGAATGATCCCTAAAGCCGCTGTAGTTTTCCCCTTTCCCTCCCCAGTGTATAAAATTACCAACCCTTTTTCCAAATCCATGAGCTGATTTTATCACAAGCGCAATTTGACAAGCTCAAAATATCCTATATAATTTTCGTATGCTTACTCGAGAACTTACTTCAGATTTTGGAATGGAAGGTGTTAGAAAAGGAATACTAGTTACTCCTTATAAGGCAAAGCCTGGGTGGACAGACCAGTTAAGTTGCTTACCTGATCATAGTAAAGACGTAATTAGTGATATCGAAGAATGGATGGGTCATGACAGAATAGGCAACCCCAATTGGATTGTGGTGGCTTTTCGGGCTGCACCGGCACCAAAGCCTCCTCAAATGGAACTTATGCTGTATTCAAGAATCCCTGATCTAGATGAAGAACGTCATTTTTTGCGAACTAGCAGATATCTAAACCCTCTAAGAGCCTTGGGAGATCGTGCACCAATAAGCTACAAAATAGTCAGAGATAACGGTAAAATACGGGCTGCCAATTTACATCCAACTCCCGTTGGACCTTATTATCCTTATGGTCAAATTTTTGATCAATCAGAAAATAGAATGGGAATATCTGCTATTGCAATCGCCACCGCACAGCCAGTTTATAAAAACGGTGGAATACCTTCTGGTCAATATGATAACTACCGGGTACATATAACAATTGCACTAGGGGATACTTTGGAAGTAGCGAAAAATGAGTTAGTCACTCACGATCAAAATGATAAAGATTTTATCGAACAGGCTAAAAAAAAGATTGAATTCTTAAAATCCTTACCTCTAGTGTATTAATATTTTGAGTGTGAATCCTAAATAATACTTATTTCGGACATGCAACGCTATTAGGAGTACCTTTTGGCCAACATTGATTTGAACATAAATAATAAGCACAATTTCCTCCCCCGACTAGGCTAGCTATCCCATGTGAATCACAGGCATCTAGGTTTCCATCAAAATTTCGGCAATTAGCGGGTATTGAAGTAGGAATTGGTTGAGAGGTAGGACTGGGGAGTAAGTAAACAGGCAAATCATAAGTTATACAATCAAATCCCTTTTTATGAGTTTTTAAGGGAGCGAGGTAGTAAACCGATGAATCATTTTGAGTCTTTGTAGAATCGGTTGAAAATTCCGCACAAAGTTTATAGGCAGAATCCGAGGCTATTTCATACTTATAGTCCTGTAGTACTTTAGGATCTTTTAGGGTTAGTTGATCTTTAACGACGGATAAATTATCCGGTAATTTCTTTTTATCCTGATAATAATGTTCTACAGCAGACTGTATTAGACTAAAGTCTAATAATTTTGAGTTATCCGATGCTATTGCCTGTTGAGAAATAGGATTTCCAGTAATTTTCAAAGTTTCATAACTTATTCCAGCAACCAATACTCCCAGTAGAATTATGAAAACTATGTATTTATACATGGGTACCTATCTCCCCTCTGACTTCATTTAAATAATAACCAAATATGATCCCGCTAATTCCTACTGTTACCAAAAAATGAAGGACAAAATTGTAGGTTACATTGCCGCCTAAAAAACCATAAACTAATGAGATAGTGTTAATAATTACTATTAAGAATGTAATAACCAAAGTAGCATAAATTAGAATTTTTCTGGAATGCAAATGTTTTAATTCTGGATTCTTCCTTATTCTATTTACAGTTCTTAAGAAAAAGAAAGAAAATAAAGGATAGGAAACTATTAAACCCGCAAGATATCCTCTAAGTAAAGGGGCCTGATAAAGAAGAGCTGATCCTATATAGGAAGCTATTCCTGTAGGAGTACCCGGATACCATTTATCTACGAAAAAATGGAGGATCAGTCCTAAAGAAGTTGCCATTACACCTAAGCTAATAAACAACAATATATGCTCAAAACCTTCCCAAAGAGAATTATTTTCCGGTTTCATGTGATAAGTTCTTAAATCGTATTACAAATAATTTTAATAAGCAAGGTAAAGTTGTGGAGCTAGCGCAAAAAGTGCCTAGCACATTGAGTAGCCGCAACTGTGGCACTTTTTAAGACCGCAGGTCGCAAGAAATGTTAGCACATACTGTACCCACAGCTATGACATTTCTTACAGCCCTCTTCCATTACGAAAGTAGCGGAGCCACATTCTGGACAAAGATCAGCATTGCTAGAAACTGGAAGCGAGAGGCTAGAAGCTTGATCTTCCAACTTCAAATTTCCAGTATCTAACTTCTGCTCACCATTACTCATAGTTAAATTTAGAGGTATTGGTTCAGTATTCTCTAAACCTTCATTATTTATACCCACCGCCATATCCTCTGATAAAACCTTGGCAATCGCATCGGCCAAACTCATCACCCTGTTTTTACCAAATCCAACATGAGATGATCCACCAATTCCCCGCAGCTGCTCAGCAATCTTCCCTGCAATTTCTTTAGCAGTACTTTCTCCTCCGGCGCGAGAAAGTCTTAAAGACAAAGATACGAGTCTTCCCATGGCCTCAGCATCAGCCATAGTGTGCATGCCACCCTTTCCAACCGTAATAAATACTTCAAATGGCTGATCCCCTTCATCTCGATTAATAGTAATAAATGCTTCTCCCACCGGGGTAGTAATTTTATAAGTGCGACCCCGTAAAATCATTGGCCTGGCAGCGACTGGCACTTCCTCAGCAGCCACTTGAGCTGGTTTTAAAGTAGAAGAAACATTTAATACCTGAGTGGTTTTACTACCATCTCTATAAATGGTAATACCATTACAACCAGTATCCCAAGCAGAAAGGTAAGCATTTCTAACATCATCACGGGTGGCCCAGTTTGGCAAATTAATGGTTTTGGAAACTCCATTATCAGTATATCTTTGAAAAGCGGCCTGCATCCTGACATGATAATCCGGAGAAATTTGCGGGGCAGTAGTAAACACTTTCTGCCAGTTTTGAGGCACATCATCCAAACCAAACACAGATCCATTATCCATTACTTTTTGAGCTAAATCCGGTGACCAAAAACCTTCTCTTTTGGCAATTTGATCAAAGGTTTTATTAGCAATAGTTAAATATCGCATTTCATCCCCGGCTTTTTTAGCGCGGTGAATATAAGCCAAAGCAAAGACCGGCTCAATTCCCGATGAACAATCACCAATAATCGAAATTGTCCCTGTTGGTGCAATGGTAGTGACGGTAGAATTTCTAATTGGCCGACCACCTTCAAAGGCAAAGGATCCATCTGGTCTGGCTTTAAAGGATTTATGACCTTTTTGGGCATAAATTGAGTTTATCCAGTTAGGGAAGGGTCCTCTTTTGCTAGCTAGGTCTTCAGATTCCATATGACCTTCATCATTAATAAATTTCATCACTTTTTCTCCTAGTTCCAAAGCTTCCTCAGAATCATAGGGAATTTGCAGTAAAAACAGCATATCTGCCCAACCCATTACCCCTAAACCAATTCGGCGGTTGTTGTGAACTTCATCATAAATTGGCTTTAAAGTATACGGATTGGTTTGCACTACATTATCCAAAAAGTGCACTGCCTGGTGAGTGACTGATTTTAATCCTTCCCAATCTACATCTGATCCATCAGCCAAGACAAATTTACCCAAATTAATTGATCCCAAATTACATGCATCCCAAGGAGCCAATGGTTGCTCGCCACATCCACGGCTAACTACACCCTCTGTTAACCAGGTATCTGAAACTGGTTCATGCAAATCGTATACTTTTTCTATACCATCTGGTTCAATGGAGGTAATTTGTGATAACCAAGTGTTACCCGTTAAAGCAAAAGTCAGCTGAGCCCGCTGTATTCTTTTTTGTTTATCAGGATGAGAAAGAGTAATTTGTTGAGCAAAAGTTTTCATGCTTGATCCAGAAACTATCACTTCATATTGAATATGTTTCGCGGTGATTATTCTATCTCCTATATGACTATCAGCAACCTTTTTAATAGTAACTATTCTTCCATGAATACCAAAAGATAATAAAATTCTGCGTAAATCTTGAGCTAGTTTTTTACTAGTAGTTTTTAATCTTAAAAAAGGATGTGTACTGGTTAAATTTACATTTCCGTCTGTTGAATAAAGTCCATCTAAAAGTCCTGATAAAAACTGTCTGTTAGTATTCTGGTATTCTAAAGGTATACTTTTCTCGTAAGAATAGGCAGGTTTCAAAAAAGAGTTTCTAACCAACATTGCTGCACCCCCGGCATTTTGTACTGTTAAATTAGCAGAAAAACCAGCGCTACGATCAAGGTTTACTACCTTTGAACCCGCCTTGTGTAAAACATTCTTAATGATTTCAGTCCATTCCTTTTCATTAGTGTTTACTGCTACCTTTACTACATTTCTTGTTAAGGTTTTTTCAGTAATACAACCATCCCCTAAAAGCACTCCGACAAAAAAACCATATTCTCTTTCTGTCCATCCCGTAGGTAGATCAGAAACAGCATTATCAGGCATAATGGCAGGTGCTATCCTCACCATATCTCCTACCTTTAAATCCTCGAGTTTTATTGGGGAAAATTGTTTATTGGCTGAATTTTTGGTTCTCTGCTCATGAACAATAGCATGAAATTGGTGGGCGGCCGTTGCTCTTATTTCTGCACCATCAGAAAATTTTACTTTAAAAACAGAGCGATCCTCATATACTTCTACCTGATCTACTTCACCACTGCCTAATACAGTGCTGATTCTATCACCTATTTTAATACTATCTGCACGTTGCCATCCATTATCTGTTGCAACTAAAGTATCTCCAGTAACACAAGGATTAGTGGATTCAATGGTTTCCAAAGATGGTACCGGGTTGGCAGGGGAGTTATTAATGCGGTCAATAAAAATCAATCCCGGGTCTCCGGTTGCCCAAGCCCGTTCAATAATCTCATCAAACACTGCCTTAGCATTTAACTGTCCCACTACTGAGCCATCATGAGGAGCAATCAAATCAAAATCGCCATCAGTTTGCAAAGCTTTCATGAACTTATCAGTAATGGCCACGGAAATATTAAAGTTGGCAATTTGTTTATCCAACAAAAGCGTCTTAAAATAGCTTCTGGCGCTGTCATCGGCAAGTAATGGTGCCACTCCTTCATAAACTGGTTTATTTAAATCATCCAGCTCTGCTTTACAGCGGATAAATTCCATTACATCCGGATGATCCACCCGCAAAATTCCCATATTAGCTCCTCTTCTGGTGCCACCTTGTTTAATAGATTCAGTAGCAGCATTAAACACCCGCAGGAATGATACTGGCCCGGAAGCCACACCACCAGTGGTATTTACAATAGAACCGGCTGCGCGAAGCCTGGAAAATGCAAAACCGGTTCCGCCACCGGTTTGATGAATTAAAGCAGCATATTTAACAGAGTCAAAAATCTCCGGCAAAGAATCCCCCACCGGCAACACAAAACAAGCGGAATATTGCAAACCATTTTGCTTTCCAGCATTCATGATGGTGGGGGAGTTAGGTAAAAATTGTTGATTAACCATCACAGAGAAAAACCCTTTGGCAAGTTCTGTGACATCTTTTTCAGAGGCACCAAAATCCATATCACCGGAGGCAATGTCATAGGCTATATGCCAAAACCTTTCAGCCACGGTTTCTACCACTTCCAAATTACCGCCTTTTAACAAATATCTTTCAATTAAAATTTTATTGGAAGATTCAGAAAATGATGGCTCTGGTAAACCCTGAGGCAAAGCTGGCATTTTTTTATAGCGGGGCGTAAACCTGGTTTCAAAAGTTCTTTCATCGTTATGACCATTAGTTTTTCTTTGTCCATTAACCCTGGGCATTGTAACGATTTGTGATATTGATTTACTCTTTGATTTTGTTTTCATAGTGTTTCTAATTCTTTACTAAAGTCTTTTAAGTCTCCAAAAGATCGGTAGACACTAACATATCGAAGATATGCCACCGCATCCAATTTTTTCAGCTCTGACAGCACCCATTTTCCTAAAGTGGCTGACTCAATTTCACTAAGTCTTCTAGCCCTAATTCTACCTTCAATCCGATCCACAATAGTGCCCACTTTTTCTATTCCCGGCCGTTTTTCCAAAGCCCTAATTAACCCTCTCCTAATCTTTTCCCCATCAAATGCCTGTCTGGTGCCGTCTTTTTTTAGCACCGCCAGTTGTAGTTGAGCCAAAGACTCATACGTGGTAAATCTTTTATCACACTTAAGACACTGCCTTCGTCTTCTGATTTCACCCCGTCCAGTTACTGACCTTTTATCAACTACTTTGCTTAAATCGCTTGCACAGAAAGGACATTTCACATTACCTATATTAACATAACATGTTGATATCATGAAGTGTCAATATACAAGATGTGGTACCCCCCTGTCATTCTGAAGCGTAGCGTAAGAATCTATTTAAGGTTTTGTATTGTCACCTTTTGCATCACATCACCTACGGCGATTTGAGACACCACATCCATACCGGAAACCACGTTGCCAAAGATAGTATAGTTAGGTGGCAGCGGATAATCTTTTTTCAAAATAAAAAACTGTGAGCCATTGGTATTGGGTCCGGCATTAGCCATGGCCACAATCCCTTGTGTGTATGATCTGGTCACCGGCTCATCTTCAAACTGATATCCTGGCCCACCGCGTCCTGTACCATCAGGGTCCCCACCCTGTACCACCCAATCCTCCACCCGATGAAACGTTAATCCATCATAAAATCCATTAGCAGCTAGCAGCAAAAAATTAGAAGCAGCTTTGGTGGCCTCTGGATAAATCTGCAAAGAAATATTACCCTTTTTAGTTTGAATTAAGGCGGATTTATTGGCTAACACATCCGGGGCTAGTAGTCCGGGGAATTTATCCAAATGTTTGTTATGTTCCAAAGGCAGTGATTGAGCAGGTTGAGTTTGACCTGCTTGTCCGGTTTGGCCAGGTGCCGGAGTTTGGGAATTAGCGCTAAAGGTAAAACTTAGAGCAGGGGGAGTGGGAGTTGGTGACACTCCGGCATCAGACACATCTGCTTTAAACTTGGAAACTGTAAAATAACCGGCTGCTCCAATTAGGAAAACTATTAAAATTAAAGCTAACACTTTCTGGTTAGTAAACATCCCCACTTTTATACCACATTTTCCTCTAAAGTGGTACAGTAATTATGTAAGCCTAAAGTGAAACTGCCCATCTTTCTACTTAAGGGTCTAATCTTTGTGGTAACAATTCTTACAGTTACCATTTTGCCGGTTGAAGCAGTCACCATTGCTCAACAAACCACTGACTATTCTTCTTCTTTAAATGTCTGGGAATCAATTCAGGAACTGGGCAATAATTTATCCGGTACTTTACAAAACTTTACCTTCCGGGTTTCTACCAGCAGGCCTAACACTAATCAGTTTAATTTTACGGCTTTAAATTCCCGGATTTTTGATAAAGATAACAACAATTCCTTTGTTTATGCTTGTGTTACCAACTCATCTGACCCGTTAAACGGCCTCACTTTTACTACCACCGGGCTACCTTCAGGTTATGAGGATGTCACTCTTGATTTTTCCTGCCGAAATTATAATTTCATTACCGGACATCGCTATCTAATCCAGCTATCTAATGCTAACCAAAGCAATTCCGGCTCCGGTGCACTACTACTGGGTTCAGCTACCTACTCTGGTAAACCAAGTACTGATTACTTCACAGGCGGGGGAGTACGTTACGCTTTTGATAATGGCATCTGCTCTCCTGCCTCTTATGTTTACGGATCAACCAGCAGCAATAACGGCTGTAATATTTTTACCACAGCCAAAGATGACCTCTACTTTGTATTAAATAATAATGCGCCTCCCCCGCCGCCACCGCGCTTACCAGTGATATTTATTCCCGGAATTGGTGGCTCAGAAATGAAGGCCTCACAGGATATTATCTGGTCTACGGATAACGGTCATGGCGGCATTTTTTCTCACGGCTATACCAACAATGAAAAGATTTGGGTTAACCAGGATCAGGCAGCAGCTTTAGGGGATGATGATTATTTTGATGTACTACGGATGAATCAGGATGGGGTGACATCAAGCGCGGCCATTGGTTTAACCGGCAATTTAACTTCTTTTGGATATGGGGATATTGATAACTTTTTTACCCAAATGGGTTATACCAAAGGCACAAATTACTTTGTATTTAATTATGACTGGCGGAAAGATGTCCGCAGTAACCAAACAGCTTTGGATCAGTTAATAGAATCTGCTAAAACCGCTTCCGGGCAAACCAAAGTTAACCTGGTGACCCATTCTATGGGTGGTCTAATTGCCAGAAACTACATAACCGATACCACCAAAGCCTCTAAGGTTAACAAATTGATAGAATTAGGTACTCCACATTTAGGAGCACCTTCTGCAATAAAAGCTATTGTTTACGGTGAACCATTGGGTAGATGGTATTTTAAAATTATCAATATCGGTGTTAATGGCACTGAAGTCAAAGACGTCATACAGAATTTTCCTTCACAATTTTCTTTGGTTCCATCTACAAAATATTTCGATTTATACAATAACTCTGATATCGACCATCCTTATCCATACCGTGATGATCGCGATATTGATAATAACCAATTTTCCGGCGCTTTAAATTATTCGGAAACTAAAACTTTATTAACGAATCTGGGCTATAACATGACTGTCTATAATTTCGGTGAGCAGTTACATAATGTTTTGGATTCAACTTCTAGTCAAACTAACGGAGTAAAAATTTACGAAATAGTCGGCACTGCTCAACCGACCTTAGGCCAGATTGATGAAACCTGGTGGATCACCTGGCCAATTAATTTACTGCCTAAAACCGATGAGATTTATGTTAACGGTGATAATACTGTACCTTTATATAGCGCGTCTTTAAAAACAGATACTCAGGACTTATCAGGAGCTACCAAGATTTACTATGTGGAACAAGGACATACTGATTTAGTTAATGCTTCCGGCTCCGCCATGTTAACTGTTAAATCTATCTTAAATGATGATAATTCTTTGCCAACTCAGGTTAAAGATCAGAAAATTGTTTTAGAAGGCCAACAATTAACTTTAGATGATGGCAGTTTAGATTTATATGATGATGCTGGCAATCATTGTGGTCAAAATGCTCAGGGTCAGCTGGAACAAAATATTCCCGGAGTCACTTGCAGCAGTACTGGTAATACTAAACAAGCTTTTGTTAAAAAAGGTGTTAAAGTTAAAGCTAAAGTCACTAAAAAAACGTCCACCACCACTAAAAAAACCACTAATCTAAAAGTACGAGTTTATAAAACTGATCAAATCTCTCAAACCAGTACTTATCAAAATCTGCCTTTGCCGGATAATAGCGAGATTGATTTAACTTTAGATACCAACTCTGATACTCCCCCATTCTTAAGCCAGGGTGGCAATACTATTCCACCCACCAGTGCTACAACTGCCACAGATTTTACAGCTCCAGTAACCCAAGTTGTTATTACCGGGACTAAAGACTCTTCTGGTTTTTATACTGGTCTAGTTATAGTTACTTTAACTGGCACTGATAGCGGATCAGGTATTTTAAAAACTGAATACAGTTTGGATAATGGTGTGACAGTGCAGACTTATGTTGCGCCTTTTACAATTTCTACTGCTGGTACTACTACCCTACAGGTAATGTCTACTGATAAATCCGGTAACCAGGAAGTACCCCAAACTATTACTTTTAATATTGCCGCGCCCACTCCGTCACCAACACCCACTCACACCCCTGATCCAACTACCACTCCTACTCCTTCACCAACCCCCACTGCAGTTTCTTCAACTTTGAGTCCGACGGTTATTCCCACCAATTTTCCTCTGGAACCGGTAATTGCCAGGAGCCAGGCAACACACCCCTTTTACAGCTTTATCCCAGTAACTCCTGCAGTTCTGGGAGTGACTTTTAAAAGTCCTGCTCAGGTAAACCAAGAAATTAGGGATAATCTGGCGATGAAGGAATTAGATACTTCTAAACAAACTTTCAATGGTTTACTAATAGTTTCCGGCGGAATTGGTATGCTAACTTTACTGCTATTAGGATTTACTCTGATGCCAATTAGAACTTTTGTTTTTCGAGAAGTTAAACAATTATTTAACAAGTCGTCTTCCAAGAAAATGGATTAGCCAAAACCAAAAGGCAATATTGATTATACTCAAGACAATAAACATTAAATTGTCGTGACTGGAAATACACAGTGCAATAGGATAACCGGTTATTTCACACGATCCACCAAACGAAAAGAATCCTGAAACGACATCCTTTTGAACTAGAAGCTGAATAATTCCACTTGATAGCCATACCAAAACACTTAAAACCAAAGTTATTAAGAATCTTTTCACTCATTTAATCATACAACCATCTTGAAGGATTATCTAGATTTATTACTAAAATCCTTTAGAAACTCTTCAGAATCCTTCACAAGTACGTCTCTTTGTGTTGATCCTTCACCCGGACCAACAATTCCGGCTACTTCTAACTCGTCTAGAATTCTAGCGGCTCTGGCATAGCCAACTTTAAGTCTTCGTTGCAGTAAGGATGCTGAAGCCCGATCATACTGACAAATAGTTCTAACTGCTTCTTCAAATAATTGATCTCTGTCTCCCCCATCCCCGCCTTTTTGATTCCACTTCCCTACCGGCATCTCTGTTACTTCCGCAGTATATTGTGGAACACTACTGAATTCTTTCAAGTATTTGGTTAAATTACTTATTTCAGAATCTTGTACAAAAATTCCCTGGATCCTCATCGGCTTTGATGCATCTGGAGGATAAAATAACATATCTCCTCTTCCCAATAGTTTCTCTGCTCCAGGTTGATCAAGAATGACCATAGAATCGGTTATACTCGGGAGAAGAAACGATATTCTTCCTGGAATTTTAGCCTTGATTAAACCTGATATAACATCTATCGAGGGTCGTTGAGTAGTCATCACTAAATGTATTCCCACTGCTCTTCCCATTTGGGTTATACGAACTAGCGCATCTTCGATTTCAACTGGGGCAAATTGAATGAGCAGACCGGGGTCATCAATGAAAATTACAACGTATGGTAAAGCTTGGTAACCACTTATATCGCTGTATCCTTGTATATTTCTCACTCCAACGCTTTGAAATAATTTATATCTTCTATCCATTTCTGCCATAATCCATTTTAAGGCACTGACCGCTTTTTCTGGTTCAGTAATAACTGGGGTTAGGAGATGGGGGACACTGTTATATAATCCCAATTCTACCCTTGAAGGATCAACTAGAATTAACTTTAGTTCATCAGGTGAATTTCTAAAGAGCAATGATGCAACTAGGCTATGGATACATACTGATTTTCCTGAACCTGATGTACCAGCAATTAAAAGATATGGCATTTTATCTATATCCATTACGATTGGTCTAGAAGCAGAATCTCTACCTAGTGCTACCGCCAGCTTTGATTTATGTCTACTCATTTCATCCGATGCTAAAATCTGTTTTAATCCTACAATTTCCAACGATCTGTTTGGAACTTCAATACCTACTAAAGATTTTCCAGGAATTGGAGCTTCTATTCTTACAGTCCCAGTACTGGACGCCAAAGCCATAGCAATATCCTGTTGGAAATTAATAAGTTTGGCTATATTTGTTCCCGATGCCACTTCTAGGGCATACTGCGTTACAGACGGACCACCATTTACTTCAGCTACTCTGGCTTGTATGCCGAATGAATCAAAGGCCTTTTCTATAGTGGAAGCAGATTTTCTAACGTCTCCTCTATCCGCTGGAGGACCAACTTTATCTGATAAAAGAGAGAGTGGTGGATACTTCCAAACAGTCCCTTTGCCTGTGATATTTTGGGCTAAAGTATCAGCCAAAACTGGTTTTTTCGGACTTTCTGATAAAGCTTCAGGGACTTTTGGTTTAGGGATATTAACTATTTTTTCCACTTTATTTTTATTCTCTACTGTTTTAAAAGATTTGAAAATATTTTTTAGGTTCACAGCGAAATTATATCAGAATTTTATACATGCTATAATCCTGTTGTGAGAAAACTTATTTTCAATTTAATTGCCTTTTTGATAGTTTTATCTTTTTCTTTAACTTCAGTTTCTAACGCTCAAGCTTTGCAAAGAGTTAGAGGCTATACAACAAAAAAAGGTACTTATGTTACACCGCATTTTAAAACATCACCAAATAAAACCAAGTTTGATAATTTTTCAACGAAAGGAAATGTAAACCCCTTCACTGGCAAAAAAGGGTACTCTAATCCTTTCAAAATAACACCTAAAAAATATCGCTAATTAGGTAATTTTTCTTTTCCAAGTGGCAATGACTACGTTACGGCCACTAATGCGATCATCCGGAATATAATATAATCCAATTTCAAATCCTTGGGATTTATATCTTTTAAGCATCATATGCGAATCTCCTGCCTGATGGTATTCCCCACTGGCATACACATCTTCAATATCACTTTCAGAAATGCCTTTTCTAACCATCCCCTCTCTAGTTTTTTTGGGAAAATACAATGTGGCCATATATGTTATCTTTAATTCTCCACTGTATTTTGAGAAAGTTTGATCGTAATTCCTGTCTTACTAATTGATATTAGACATCCCTTTTCCTGCATAGTAGATAATTCTCTTAAGGATTTTGATATTTTAAGATCAGCTTCCTTATCTGTTAAGTTTGTTGATAATGCAATGACTGACATTCTGTTTTTTGAGATAAGGGGCTTGAAATCCTTTGTGTTAAATACCACCGGGAATCTTTTTTCATTATCAGCCAATTGGTAGATATCCGCATCCGGTTTAGCTCTAAATTTAGTCTGAGAAATATGTTTTAAATCGTAATATTGATTTGTTTTCGGATAAGACTTGGGCAGATGCAGCCCTTCATCAAGGAGCAACTTATATTTTTTGGACTTTCTTGTACTCATTAAGTCCAGCTTCCATTAAATATGCAATTACAAATTGAATTTTCTTTTTATCTACCCATGAGTAATCAGCTTGCAGTTTTTCCAAAGGCTCACCTTGTTTTATAAGTTCATAGATTCGTTCTATAGGGATTCTGGTACCAGAAATTACAGGTGTTCCACCCAGAATGTCTTTATCTCGAGAAATATATTTTTTTAAAGCTTTTGGCATGGGTACAAAGTATACTTTCATTGTTAAACTTTATCAACTAACTGTCAACATCTATTTAGAAAAAAGTAAGAAAAAAGCTTGAAATTAAAAATAGAATTAGGTGGGTTTTTGGGAAAATACAATGTGGACATGAGTTATTTTCTTTTTTGAATTAACTTTTTCATAGTAGGATTATTAAGAAGAGATTTTATTTGGAAAATGGCAATTTCATTAAGTTTTATTAGTCTTTCACCTTGTGATAAGCCCTGTCTGATAAATTCAGCATTTATTCCTTCTAGATTTGTCAAAACTATCAGCTGTTCAATTGAAGCGTAATCTCTTACATTACCCTCCTGCTTTGGATTTTCATCACGCCAGTTTTTAGCTGTCATTCCGAATAAAGCTACATTTAAAACATCTGCCTCACTGGCATAAATAATTGTTTCTGCTTCTTTATTAATTTTCTTGGGAATTAAATGTTCTTTAATTGCATCCGTATGAATTTTATAATTAACTTTCGCCAAAGTTCGCTTTAAATCCCAACCCAGTCGCAATCGTTCATTCTCTTCTTCTTTTAATCTTTGGAATTCTTTAATTAAATAAATCTTGAATTCAGGACTAATCCACATTCCAAATTCAAAGGCAATATCTTTATGAGCATATGTTCCACCGTATTTACCAGCGGTAGCCCTTAACCCAATGGCTTTAGTTTTTTCTACCCATTCTTTAACACTTAATTTATAGCTATTTAATCCGGCCTGACTTTTAATTATGGCAAATTCGCCGTAATTAAAATTTGGATTGTTAACTCTTTCCCAAATACCAAGAAACTCTACAGTATTTCTATTTCTTAGCCAATCAGAGATAAAAAAGTCTCCATCTTTGGCTTTTAACATATCGGTTAGGGAAATGTAGTCATTTGTTTGATTAGGTATTACCGTAACTGTTATGCCTTTAACAACAATTTTCTTGCTTTTACCCATATATTTACCTTACCCCATAATTTACCCGAAAGTCAAGAGTTCTGGCCAAGAGGATAACAAGTAGTCTTAACCCTTACGCATGTGCTTAAACATTTGGATTTGTTTTAATCTTTTTTCAGCTTGCTCTTTAGTAGGATAAGTCCCCATATTCCGCCCGGATTCCGCCACCACTCTGTAACCTTCCTTAACTTTCCGAATCATGAAATTATTATACTACTGCAGCTTTCTGATGGTAAAGTTAGTGGTTATTGGGTTAAGAAACCAGTATAGTTTAGAGTAAAGGGGTAAGGTGTGGAAAACAAAAAACCAATTACCAGCTTTAGAGATTTACAAGTTTACCAAAATTCATACCAATGCATGCTCCAGGTGATGAAAAGAATCATTCCTAAACTTCCGGATTCTGAAAAATACGACTTAAAAGATCAGACCAGTAGATCATGTAAAGCTATTCCCAGACTAATTGCAGAAGGTTATGCTAAGAGACATCAAAAAATGGGGTTTCAAAAATATATTGATGATGCCATGGGAGAATGTAATGAAACTATTGTTAGCCTTGAACAAATTAAAGATATTTATGAGATAGAAGTCGAATTAATAAATGAGTTAATTAAAATGTATGACCAGACAGGCAGGCAATTATATAAACTATCAATGGCCTGGACTACTTTCAAAAGACCTACTCCCTAACCTCCCTACTATACTATACTAACTTCCTTACCTCCTAACCACCCTGGCTTCCTTACCCATTACCCCCTCACTTTTTTGCTATAATTCCCTTATGAACTTAGATCCAATAGAGGAAAAATTAGAAGAATGGGAAAAAGGGTTAAATCCTACTCAGCGCTTTGAAAAGCTGGTTCAATATGGCCAGGTTGGCAGACTGTTTAAAAATTCCTTTTTCCAAAGTCTGGACAAAGCCGGACAAATTTCGGCCATCTCCAATGCCTTGGATCATTTAGTCCACCAGTTAGACCAAATGGCAGCTACCTTAATGAAAGTCTCCTCCACTCACCCGGAAGGGGTAAAATTAAATAGAATGGCAGTTTCCTTAACCGCTGCCAAGAAAAAACTGCTATCCGATTTCGCCAAAGGCATTGATGTCGTTTCCCAACTTACCAACAAAACCGGGGAAAGATATTTTTAGGATTTTGCCATAATAATGGCGGCTATTTCTGCTTTACTATATGCACGGTCAGTAACTTCAAATAAATCCTTCAGGAAATCTTTTCTAACTCCTCCACTTCGCATACGATCTATGATTAAAACCATCTGAGCTATCTGCTTGGATGTAAAAAACCAAAGTTTACCCTCAGTATGGTGAGGCTGAAGATATTTACCTTCATCAACTAATTTACGTTGCATTTGAGCGGTTAGATTATGCACCACCCTAGTAACTTGCGCACCATTCAAAAATTCAGGCTGATTTACAAGATCAAACTCTGCGATTACTTGAATTAGCTCCGCCTCTAATTGATTTTTATTAGCGGATTCTTTTCGTTGTGGCACATCTACATCTGCACCTTCAGGCTCAGGACTTGTTAATGCTGGAGCTCCAGCTAGAATAACAGTTTTTGTTGATTTATGAGCCTCTGGTGCTACACCTGGAATCGGCCTGAGCATGAATTTAGTATCCGGACTCCTTTGTCTACCCTCGGGCAATATGGATACAACCTCATAGCCAACTTCTGCTAATTCTGGATCAAGTCTAAGATTATTCGCAGCTGACCGTGCAGATTTAGTATTATATCTTTTCTCAGCCTCATTTTTACCGACACCGTACGCTAACATTCCTAATATTTCTGCAGTAAGTCCTTGCCCTTCATTCATGATTAATACTTCCATTAAGTTTTTCGCAACACCACCTTTGGCAATGTATGTTCCACCATTACTTAAAACAAATGGAAATGCACCATATACCCTTGCTCTTTTTATCAATAACTCCCCTTCTTTTGTTGCAGTAACTGAAGCGGATTTACCATCTTCATTGACCATTCTGTTATACCAGTTTTTAACTCTTGTCTCAAAGAATTTTTTAGCCAGAAAATCTTCACTTTGTCCAGACGAAATACGAATTCTTTCCCATAGAGCCAGCTGAGGCTGATATATTCTATCTGTATTTAAGCAATCAAAAATATCATTTAATTCTTTTATTAAATAACTTACTGTATTTAGGAGATTTACCCCTTCAACTCCTAAATTTTTCTCTAATCTTTCTGTCATTAGATCTACAACTCTAGCTGCTTCTATATTTTCATCAGCTAATAAAAGATCTAATGCCTTTAATACTTTCTCCGATTCAGAAAGAGTTTCCTCTTCACTTCTTCTTGCAGCTTTATCTGGTTCTGCTGGATTAGCTCCAGGGGAAGGATGCCGCTCAGTAGGAGATTGTGGTTTCTTCTCTTGAACTCTATAGATATGTCTTAATCTTCGATCATGCTGCTCTGAAGGCATTCGGTCAATTCTGTCAATTTGATATCCTACTGAATCGACTGTTTGCGCATGTACTGCGAGTCTATCTCTGATGTCTTCTGCTAAACCTACTTCAAATCTATTAAAAACTCCCCGGACAATTACATCCTGTGGAATATCTATAGCGCCGTTTTGCATACCATCCATTGCTTGGGAAAGGATTCCTAGTATTTTTGAATCTCTTTCATCTGTAACCTCAGCAGTATTTCCATTAGGAAATGTGACGCTAAATATTTTCTCATTATCTACTCTAGCTGGGTTAGGAGCTTGTTCTGTCTTTGGTTTTTCTAAAATGGGATTCACTATTGGGGGAGCTTCTCCTGATCGAATTCTTATTTCCTGTTCCATTGCATCTGAAACTACTTGTAAATCAAAATCAGTCAATGTTCCAGCTTGATGCGCTCTTTCTAATTCCTCAATGCCAAATTCTGCCATAATCCCATTTCTTACATTTATTTTAAACTCTTCATGTTCAATTTTAACTTGAATATCCTCAACCTTTTCTCTGAGTCTAGGAAGACTAACCTCTGAAATTATTGTCCTCACCCGCATAACCTCTTTAACGCGTCCTAATTTTTCCACAGGGGATGTGGCTAAATCATATCTATATTGTTCAGGGCCTTCTACGGTACCAAAAAGTTTTGATCTGTTACTAACAACATCAATACTTTGATTCCATCTGGCCAAATCTTCATTAAGTCTATCAATACTCATATTCGGTCCCATAGTGTAACATATGCTTATCATTTCTGTCAAATATGATTTTATGAAAATAGCATTAGGTATTGAAACTATAAGCTTATTTATGGTAAAATCTGCAAAATGGAAAGACAGCCAAGAATTATATCTTATAGGGAGGACCCTACCCCAATTGGTCGAGAGTCTAATGGTCAGGAAATTACCAGGGCAAAAATGACTCAGTTGTTTGAATTTATACCTGAAGAACAAGTAGGATTCACTGCCTGTCGTAGTGTCGCAAATTTTGAAGTTAGGCCACAGGAAGTATTTAATATTATCAACTTTATAGGGAATCCTGACGCTTTAAATCAATTCAGGATTTGGTGTACTGGAAAAGGTTATAAGCTAAGAGAAGAGCAGGAAATGGACGAGTTCCAAAGGTATGAGCGGGCCAAAGATCTACTAACTCAAGAGGATGACCTAATAGAAAAGCTAAGCCCGTATGTAACTCAATTGCAAATGGCAAGAATAGTCGGTATCAGACGTTACAGAGATGCTGATGAACAAACAAAACAAACTCTAATCAGCGGAACATATAGATTAGTTGGTGAATATTTAGGACCCAGAAGATTCTATAAAAGAGAGGCGGAAGGACCAAAACTTCTTCCTCTACCAGAGTTACCAGAAGAACTTTTTGAAGATGGTTTAGTACTAGATATTTTAACTCAAGCTGAAAGAGATGCAGTTTTGGAAATTTATAATCAAGATGTTGATAAATGTTTTGCTTATCTTAATCATCTAAAAACCGAAGTTCAAAATCCAGTTCAGCTGCAATTTGTGGAAAATTTGGAAAGGCATTTTAGAAATATTGAAGAAGATGAAGTGCCTGTAGTTTTTAGAAGAATTATTGCCGGAGCTCAAAAAGATATTCCCGAAGACGAGAGAACAGCTTCTTTTCCTTTCCCTTCCAGGCATCAAAAAGAATATGCCTACAGATTTACCCATAAAACTAGTGGGATCGGCATGACGGATTTGTTAATTGGAGATACAAAAACCCAGAAAACAAAAGGTGCTATATATGCAATGGAAAAAGCCGGGGCAAAAAACATACTCTAGTAGTTTGCCCTCCAGGAAAAACAGTCTACGACTGGGCAGCCGAGGTTCGTGAAGCATATGAAGAATCAGTGGAGGTTATAACCATTGTCGGTACTGCTGATTTAAAAAAATTTGTAAATACCCCCAAGGATAATAAACCCAGGTATGTAATCATAGGATATTCATTATTAAGTACTTTAGGAATCAAGGACAGTTCTTTTAAACTACTCAGTGAACTAGTTAAAAAAGCCGATGTAGATTCGTTAGTAGATGACGAGTCTCATCTAGCAAATAATTACGATGCTACTTGTACTAAATTAATGCATTTTATCTCTCGAATGCTACCAAAAGAAGCTCCTAGAATTGCTATGACTGCCACAGCAGTAGTAAATGGTGTAGAAGACTTAGATTCACCGGTTAGAATTATATTGCCTTATGATTATCCCAAAGAGGGTGATTTCACTAGAGCTGCCAGAAATGATCCATATTTAGTTTCCGGTTTACTTCATGGCAGAGGAATTCTAACTAGATGGAATAAGTATTCAATTCTTAGAGATAAATTGCCAGAACTTGACATAAGAGTAGAACCTGTTCCGTTAACATTATTTCATAAGGCATTATATGATTTTGTATATCACGATAACTTACCTGAAGGTATCACTAAAAGACAAATATTAAGGCAACTTTCATTAGATCCGATGTTAATTAGAAAATTCTATTCCCCTGATGGTGTTGCCCAAATGATGTCAAAACTTAAAGGTAGACTAGAAACAGATAGCATGGATGATAAAACCAGAGCAAAAATTGAAAATCAAATTAAAGGACTTGAAGCAAGATCTACCAATATTAGTGGCTTATATACTATTGATGATGCTCAAAAAGATTTATCAGAAGCAACAAAACAATTTATACAATGGAAATTAAATCAAAACCCTGCTGAAATTTTTGATGAAGATTTCCTAGTAAGAATCGGTTTCGATAATTTAGCTATTTGGGCTTTTTTCAACTTTCCCAATGGCATGGACTCTTTAGTCAAATCATCCCCTGATAGATCCTTACAGGAGCATTGGACAGGTAAAGAAGGCCTTTACTCCAGTAAGTATATTCATCTCAAGAAAAGACTCGATAAGCTAGTAACTGCTGGAAAAAGTAAAGTTGAAATTTTCTCAGCTTTTTATGCCAGTTCAGTCACTTCACCTTTGGAAGAAACAGTATTTGAAGACGATCTTAGTGCCTTTTTTTCTCTATATGATTATTTGAGAACCTGGTATGGAGAAAACATTCCCAGAATTGATGGAAATGTTTCCGCTCATCCTAGAAGAGGCGAGATTTCTGAAAGAGAAAGAGCCATTCGTACTATTAGGTTTGATCCAACAAATTTAATTAGTCTTTTAACAATGCGTTCAAGTAGGTTAGGGATTGACTTGAGTATTCCTCCAATTGCCGCCAATGCCCAATTTGAGGAAGTTATTCAATTTCATATCGATGAGCCAGATACATATGCCGATAAAAAACAAACTTGGGGGCGTAATGAAAACACTGGACAAACTATTCCTGTAAGAGCCATTACTCTTCGCGCCACTCATCCTGATGAACCAACCAATACCCATTATGGTTTTATTGATGAAGGTATTGCCCAAGCCTTGGAATATAAGAAATTAATTTCACAGATGGTTTTAGATGGAATTCCCTTGACAGAAGAGGAAGAAATCTTTGTTAAGGCACATAGCCGAGGCGTAGTTATACAAAGTCTTTACCCAATGACCCCTAGAATGTATTTGATTAATAAATTCTTTCCTGGTACTAGAGCTCAAGGATATGAAAAAAATAGGCAGTTTTTAAGACAAATAGGATTTGAAGGTATGTCTAATGCAGATTTTTTTGCAACTTATTATTCCAAAGATGATGAATATAGTCTTGCTGGCCATAATGCCCGAGTGGTTTCACAAGTAATTAACAGATTTAAAGAAGAAACAGGTGGGGATGTAAAAATTGCCAGTGTTGGTGCAGGCGCGGGTATATTACAAATCATGCTAGGAGAAAAAATCATCAATATAGATATGATGCAGGAAGTTTTACAAGTAGCCAAGGCCAGAGAACGTACAGAAGGTCAATATGTAACCGGAGAAGCCGCTCACTTGCCTATTTTAGCAAATAGCATTGATATCATGGATCTTTCCCTGGTAATTCACTGGAGCAATAATACTCCTAGATATGATAAGGCGGGTGTTTTGCTTTCTGAAAGAGCCAGAATTTTTAAAGAACTAAATCGAACTCTTAAATTAGGTGGAAAAATAAGTATTACTCTTCCTCATAATTATATGACAGGTGAGCAGTTTAACGCTTGGATTAAAGCCCTAGCAGATTTTGGTTTTAGGCCAACGTCAAATATCCCATCAGGAGAAGTTTGGGCAACTGATTTTAAGAGAGAACCAATTAGTTGGATCTTAAATTTAGAAAAATTTAAAGACGCACAAATCGGCAATAGTTATGACTCTATCCCTCTTACACTTGACTCTGATGCAGATTATGTTATATTAGGCAATAATAAAAACGGTTCTGGTGAAGGAATCATAACTACTGCCCCACCTGTTCCTCATCGGGAGTTTATTATTGTATCGCCTGATAATGGTGATGAGGAAATAGTTAATTTTGGTTCAACGCCAAAAGAAGATAAATTAGAAAGAGATTTAGCAAAGGGTGAAAAAGTTTCTACTGAAACTAGTAAAATGTTGCAATATCTAGGCGTGGAAGAATATGGTACTTTTAGGCGTTTAACTAGGGAGGCTATTCGAAGATGGGCTCTAGATTGGAAAATGGCTGAAGAGTTATCATTTAAGGCTATACAGTACTGGAATAATGAAAACGAACAGAGTAATTCTGCACATTTGTTTGGAGAATTAAGAAGTATTCTGATCGACATACAGGAAGGAAAAATATGAATGTTGAAGAAATGAATGCTGAAAGAATAAGGTTTTTTGATAGACCAGGACAACTCGTAGCCCCTGATTTGGCAGCTCACTGGTATACGCATATTCCAACTAAAGAAAAAGTTAAACCTACTCTACATGATGGTCAAGCGAAAATTCTAGGATTAGAAACTACCGTTGGGATGCAGGCTTTTGATATTCAGGAAGCTGTGATTTTTACTGCTGATGAAACTATGAGCAGGTTTGGAGGGTCAAGAGGTAGAGAAATTGGCGCGTTAGAGGCTGGAGAAATTATTTGTTATAACTCCCGGGGAATTATTTTAACATTTGTAAAGACACAAGGGCCAGAAAATATTATGATCTCTTCGCTTCGACGTGTTGACCATCAAGGAAATCCCTTATACGGAGATGAGGCAGAGGTTTCTGCCAGCAAGGTTGCAGTATTGGCTCAATTACATCACAAAGCTACTGGTCAACTATCTCCTTTTGAATTCCAGGGAAGACAAGCATTTTTGTTAACCATTGCTGGACATAAATATGACGATAATGAACTGCAAAGACTATACGAAGAATTATTAAAACCGCCAGCTGCTAAAGTCTCATAGTTGATTCTTCTAGTCCCATAGTGTATAATTTTCTGATGTTAGAACCTGACAGAAACCAACTTAGTGATTTTGAGGCCATGCAACCACCAGCAATATTAATGGAAGATACTATTAATGTCGTGGAAGAGCTTCATACTGCTCAGCCATCAGAAAAACAAGTAATTTTAGATTCAGTTACGCAGCAAATATTTGATAACCCATTAACACTAAGACCACTTCTTCACAATTTAGGAGTAGTTAGCATTGTAAGAACTGATCTAAGACCAGATGAGGCAAAAGAGGCTATTATTGGAAATACAACTAATGCTTTAGCCCGAAATTTAGATTTAAATATGTGGGGCCCTGGGAAAATATTAAATTTGGCTATGACTCGTATTGCTGGTTCGGATAGTAGACAAGGTCAGGATATTGAAAAAATAGAGGCTGCTTTATTTTCTAGCCCTAGATCAGTAAATCATGCGATAGACCTTTTATACAACACTGCTTGGGCAATGGTAGATACCTCAAACTTAACTGTTCAAAGAGAGCTTTTTTCTATTTTAAGTTTTAGAAAAGACTGGCTTGCAGCAACATCCCCAACAGCTATTTATTTCACAGCAGGATTTTTTGCTACAGATGATAAACATTTAGGAAGATTCCATTCTATACTAACTGCCATGGATTATGTGGGAACCCTCACTGAACGTTCAAAATCTAATATGTTACGGTTATTTGTGGCTGGCGGGTATTTACCTCCTGTGCAATCAAGACTATTAGATGAGTTAGTGGGTAATCAAAGAGCTATACTAGGATCCAGAGCCGAACCTTTATTTGAGGTTTATACAGAACAGGGGTATTTAGTTCAGGAATTACCTGGTTCAGCAGGAACTTTCTTGGAAACAGCTGAAAGAAGAGATAGATATGAACTTACCCACAATGTCAATGATTGGCCTCATAATGTTATAAGAGACCCTAATGAACCACTCAGAACACTAGTTTTAGATAAATTTGGGGATCCCGCTTTTAGGGCTAAATGGGAAAACAAGATAATTGATCTTCAGGAAGAAGGGTATGAAATACAAACGCAACATCCTATTCAGCTTAATGATGATTTATCTCTGGTTGTAATGGCACAACGTGTCCATTCAGCAGAACAAAGAAATTGGATTATTGATGAGGTTAAAGAAGCTATATTAACTGGACAATCCAGCAATCCCATGCGAAAACTCTATGTACCGATGGAAAGAGTTTTATCAGAAGCAGTATTAAGAAATGGTCTGTTTGATTTCTTTGATGCTGGTAAAAGTATAGTATTTGCTGTATTCCCTACCCATACAGAAGAAGAGCTTGGAAGATTACCATCTATTATTGAGTATCATAGGCCAGTAATTTCTACTGAGCAATTTGATGAGATTTCTAGAAAAACCCAGGAAGCAAGGAGACAAATCCAGACTATTTATACAAGATCTTTAGGTGAAAGAGGTTATCGGATTTCTTTTGATCCTAATACCAGGAAGAGGGGTTACCAAAATGCTACCTTCAAATTTGACAGACAAACAGGTGAAACTCATGTTAGCCTAGCTCTTGATAAACAGACATACAATATTACCCTTGATCGAGGTTACAAAATTATTCCAGGTGGAGATGTTAAAAGATTCTCCAGTCTACAGGATCAAATTTGGTTAGAACTATTAATCCTAACCAACCTTAAAAAAGTTCTCTGCACAGAAGAAGGAGAACTGAAAGACGAACTGGTAGATGGTAAAAAACAAGTTGATACACTCCATAAACAAACACTTTATAGAGGTGAGGGTATGCGGTGGTTTAAGCATCCTTATAAATGGGTTGACGGCAAACCAATCTTCAAAGGTTATTCTACTAAAGCCGACCAATTATTTAGAAAAGCAGGATTCCCAGATATGACTGATGCTGAAAGACAATACGGACTACGTGTAGCTAATCAGCTTCGTGCTGAAGAAGGAAGAGGTGGAACACCAGAAACAGGATGGTGGACTTATGTTCAAGCTTCCAAAAAAGGAGATGAAATTACTGATCCAATTAAAATTGCTTTTAAAGATAACGCTGATCTTTATTCTGTAATTCCACCAGCAATAACTATCAGCCCTGAAGAATTACAACGATTATATGCTGCTGCCATAACAGAAGTGTACGAATGTGCAACAGTCTAAGGTAATTAATTCAATTTTTTAAAACTATAATCCAACAGCTCTCTAGCTTCATCGCGGCGATCTGATGATCCCAAGATTACTCCAATTACTTCATGCCCATTTTTGCGGGTTAAGTTAATCAGGGTTAAGCCAGCTTCCGGAGTATAACCTGTTTTAAAACCAACCACCCCCGGGTATGTGGTTAATAAATTAATCCCGGAATACAGATCATAATCTTGATGAGTCTCGGTAATTGGTAAAATAATGTGTTCAGTTGAAGATATATCCACAGTTTCCGGAAAATTGCGGATTAAATAACGGGTTAGTAAAGACAAATCATAAGCACTTGAATAGGAGTTGCCGCTGTCTTCATCCAAACCTGTGGGGTTAGCATAAAAAGTATCCTTCATACCTAGTTGTTTAGCTTTATCATTCATCAGTTGAATGAATTCTTGGCGATTTCCGGTAGTTCCTTCTGCAATTGTCTCTGCTGCGTCATTGCCGGAAATTAAAAAAACTCCGTAAAGCAGTTCTTTTAGAGTTAGTGTTTCCCCGGCAATTAACTGCATTTTATCCGGCTCCATATCTGCATCATGCTGAGAAACTACAAAACTATCATCAATTCTTTTATGTTCCAAAGCCACTAATACCGTCATTACTTTAACTAATGAGGCAATTGGTAATCTAAGGTGTGGATTTTTTTCATACAAAACTTCCCCGGTTTTAGAATCAATAAAAAAAGCTGACTGGGCAGTGATTTCCGGTCCGGCAGAGTTAGAGGCAGTTTGCAGATCCGGCAGCCACTGATTAATTCCTAAGACCTGCTCCGTAGCAATCAGGGGAGTAATTAGCGGTTTATCAATATTTCCGGAAATATTTTTAACAAATACAAAACCTAAGACAATCAGGAAAATTAAGGTAAAAGCAGACAATTTTTTCATCGTGAGAGTAATTATCATACCAGACTTTCCACTCACATTCGTGAGAGATTCTTCGGTTAACTCGAAGGTCATTTAGACCTTCTCCCTCAGAATGACGAGGGTGTGAAACTGCTACTTGACGGCCCCTCGTCATTTACCTCACAATAATATTGTGCTTTGACGGGAGCATAATTTATGCTAACCCGCCTGCTGCCAATTGCCATTTTAGTTGCTGTTTTTGCTTTCCTGGCTTTTAATTTCCAAACCATTCGTCGTGATATTGTCTATAAATTAAATATCTCCGGGGACCCGACCACTTCTTGTTGTGATCCGGCTGTGGTGGCTAAATCAGATGGCAAATTTGATGATTCTGCCTCAATTGCGATTTTTAATAACCAGGTAATTGATTATCCCAAAACCTCTTTGTCATATCAGTACCAGAACTCTCAAGCTCTGGCAGATGCTACACCTAATGCCAGTACGGTTTTAGGAACTACCACTGCCTCTGGCGTCGAAAAATGGATTGAAGTTTCTTTAAAAACGGAAACTTTAACAGCCTGGGAGGGTAATAAGATTGTCATGCAATTCCCTATTTCTTCCGGGCTTTGGCACCCCACTCCTGTTGGTACTTTTAATATTTGGTATAAAGTTAAATCATTAAGAATGACCGGAGGAGACCAGGCTTTGGGAACTTATTATAATTTACCGAATGTACCGGATGATTTATTCTTTTATTCAGGCTATGCCTTGCACGGAGCCTACTGGCATAATAACTTTGGTCATCCCATGAGCCATGGCTGTGTTAATGAGCCCTTGGCAGATGCCACTGCTTTATATAACTGGGCCGGACCAGTAGTCCCAGATGGCCAAACCTCAGTCCGCGCCACCCCGGATAACCCTGGAACAAGAGTAGTTATACACCAGTAACAAATCTGTGAGCATTTTGAATAGATTCAAGAGTCCTTACTCTACATTTTGCGCCTCTTGCTTCCATTACTAATTCATCTTTTATGATAGCTGCAATGTCTGCCTGCATGATCTGACGATTGGGCTGATCCACTTTTGTAACGAAATATTCTACAGTTTCTCCAGGAAAAACATCCCTATACCACCTAATTGGACCTTCAATTCCATCATAGAGAACAACCGGTGTTCTTTCTGGAACCTTACCACCACCAGCTCTGATCTCAGCTTGTCTTCTTTCTAAATCAAATAAAGCCAGTCCAACTCCACCATGAGCTGCTCCTTCTAAAAGCTCCATCCTTAAATTATTCCGCTGCACTACAGTCAGCCCCTTAACTGGTTTATCTTCCACAAAGTCCAGCTCTATTCCTTTGACTTCTGCAGCTAGTTCATCACCAACTTCTACCAAAGCATTATCTGTTTTAAATGCCGCAGCTGTGGCTGTTTCACCAGTCCTAATTAACCTTTTTAAACTAAAGCCACCGCTTATTTCGCTAATGCTTCGTGCTAACCCAGAGATTTTTGACTCAGCCATTAATTGTGAAGCTCTTATAGCAGAGTTAACTACATCTACCGCTCTAACCACTCCAAAATGTCCAGCAGTTAATTCCTCACCAGCCTTAAATGTCATGGTCCATCTCCTTGGATTAGCTATTAATTCACTTTCACCGGTAAATCGATCCTGTGCATATACCGGTTGGATCGTATCCTTACTAATCGCAGCAAAATTACCAAGAAATCTGATACCAGTGGTTCTTAGCATTGGCTCATCATAGGGAAATTTACTGCCTACCTCTTCGAGTCCCCAGTCAACAGTCTCAATTGTTGTCATATTTTTGGATCATAGAATTTGTTTCAAAAAAATGCAAGAGCTAACCTTCGTGGATATTGGAAGATGCGCTGTGGGGGACTTTGGAGATGTGTTCAGCAACACGAAGGGCGGTTTTAGCTCCTTCTCCGGCAGCAATGACAATTTGCTCTCCCCATAGATCATTAACATCGCCACAAGCATAGATACCCGGCACCGAAGTAGCACCGTATTCATCCACTTCAATCTCTCCCTGTTTATTTTTATTGGTAATCTTGTCAAAACCGGTTGAGGGGCTAAAGCCAATTTCAATAAACACTCCGCTGACTGTCAACACTTCTTCCTGACCACTGGCTGCATCTTTAATTTTAATCCCTCCCACAGCCTCATTACCGAGAATTTGTACAACAGAATGATTATTAAGGATTTTTACCTTGGGAGAAGTAGTAACATTTTTCATTAAAATCTCATCACCTCTTAAAACATCAGTATTATTCACAATCGTTACTGACCGAGCTACTTTCATCAGGGAAAAAGCTGCATCCAAAGCTGAATTTCCCCCACCAACAACTGCCACATCTTTATCTTTATAAAATGGTGCGTCGCAAGTAGCACAAGTAGCTACTCCTTTTCCCAAAAGTTCTTTTTCCCCGGACACTCCCAGCAGTCGGGGAATCCTGCCAGAGGCAATAATTACGGTTTTACTATGATATTCCTTACTGTCTGAGGTTTTAACCACCAGATCCGGATCAGCTCCGGATAAATCAGTTACCTCCACCCCTTCTTTTAACCAGATCCCATTATTTTCAAAATTTATCAGTTCCATACGGAACTGCTTGGCTAAATCGCTACCTGTAATCAAGCTAAAACCAGGATAGTTTTCAATATCTCCAGATATTGCTGCCTGACCACCAATATCTTTGGTTAAAATTAACACTTTTAAGTTCTTCCGCACTGCATAAATTGCCGCGGCAATCCCAGCTGGCCCTGCTCCAATAATAATGGTGTCAAAGATTTTCGGCTCCATATTACTAATGTAACATATGTTAAAATAAATTCATGCCCCTTAAAGACGATCTCCTGAAAATTATCAAAGGTGAAGTAACTGAGGATGCAGAAACTTTAAACAAATTTTCAACTGATGCTTCTATTTTTCAAATCCAACCACAAATTGCCGTAGCACCCAAAGATGTTGAGGACATTAAGTCCCTGGTTAAATTTGTTACTCAATCAAGCTCAAATAATCAAAAACTTTCTTTAACCGTCCGCAGTGCCGGCACTGATATGAGCGGGGGAGCCATTAATGACTCAATTATTCTGGACATGACCAAACACTTTAATAAGATAATTGAGGTAGGAAAAGATTTTGCCATTACTCAACCTGGTGTATATTATCGCGATTTTGAAAAAGAAACTTTAAAAAAAGGCTTGCTATTTCCGTCTTACCCAGCGTCTAGGGAAATCTGCACTGTTGGAGGGATTATTGCCAACAACTCTGGTGGAGAAAAAACTTTATCCTATGGTCAAACAAAAAATTACATTAACTCAGTAAAAATTATCCTGTCAGATGGCAATGAATATTTAATTGAACCAGTTTCTGCGGAAGTTTTGCGGGAAAAAGTAAACCAAGAGAATCTGCTTGGTAGGGTTTACAAAAACATCTATAAGTTGATTTCAGAAAACCAGCAGTTAATCCAAAAAGCCAAACCCAAGGTCCATAAAAACTCTTCTGGATACTTTTTATGGGAAGTTTGGGACGGACAAACCTTTGATTTAACCAAGCTCATCACCGGTTCTCAAGGAACTTTAGGAATTATCACTGAAATTAATTTTAAACTGATTAAGCCAAAACCTAATTTTGCCCTTTTGGTAATTAATTTAGACAGTTTGGATAATTTAGATCAAGTGGTAAATGAAGTTTTAAAATTTAAACCAGAAACTTTTGAGTGCTTTGATGATGAGACAATCCAGTATGCTATAAAGTTTCTACCTGACACTAAAGATATTTTCACTAGTACTTTACCCTCCATGGTTTTGATGGCCCAGTTTAGCGCAGATTCCCCGCAAGAAGTAACTGAACTTTGTCAGAAAACCCATGAAGCTCTTAAGCAATTAAATGTTCACAGTAAAATAATTACTGATCAAGCTATTGAGGACAAGTATTGGCGGGTTCGTCATGAAAGTTTTAATCTGCTAAGACTTCATTCCAAAGATATGCGAACAGCTCCTTTTATTGATGACATTATTGTCAGACCCGAGAAACTACCGGTATTTTTACCCAAATTAAAAAAGCTCTTAGAAAATTACAAATCATACATGCTTTATACCATTGCCGGGCATATTGGGGAGGGAAATTTCCATATTATTCCCTTAATAGATTTTAGAAATGATAAGGTCAGGGAAAAAATTATGGAACTAATGGGCAAAGTAGTTAATTTAGTCCTAGAATTTGAAGGGTCTTTAACAGCTGAGCACAATGACGGCTTAATTCGGGGGCCATATTTGGAAAAAGTGTACGGAGAAAATGTTTATCAGCTATTTAAACAAGTAAAAAATATTTTTGATCCAAAAGATATTTTTAACCCTCATAAGAAAACCGATGCTACTTTTAAATTTTCCCTGAGTCACATCAGCAAAACTTAAAATTCCTTGGCTAAAATAGTTGTATGCTCTTTTAATCTCTCCTGCATTTTAGAATATGTTAAAAGTCCTTTTTGTGGACCAATATATTCAATCACTGAGGCACTATTAACCCCGCCCCATCTCATGGCCTCTTTTAAATCTTTACCATGGAACAGTCCTGATAATACTCCGGTGGCATAAGCATCTCCGGCTCCGGTGACTTCAATCATTTTAGAGGGAAA
Organism: uncultured Gammaproteobacteria bacterium; assembly: GCA_964523905.1. Taxonomy (GTDB): domain Bacteria; phylum Patescibacteriota; class Microgenomatia; order Daviesbacterales; family UBA10151; genus CAZFYQ01. The sequence continues at coordinate 5,366 of CAZFYQ010000002.1, read as the reverse complement.
AACCCCCAGTTTATAGTAATTTTCTCCGTCAAATCCAAATGAACCGTTACTACTATCGGTAATAATCACCATTTGTGGACCAAGATCTGCCAGCTTTTTTAATAGCTGCTTAACTGGAATATCTTCTTCCTCTTTATAACCCAAACAAAGCTTGGCCTCTTCCAGATTAACAATAAACAGTTTAGTTAAAGATAGTAAACGGGGATTTTTTTTAACTCCGGTTTTAATCTGAAAAGTTCCGGGATTGTATAACAAATTACTGCCAGAACTTTCTAAATATCTGATTAAATCAGGAATTAAATTAGAATCTACAACCGAGGGTGCAACTGATGTAAAGTAAACCCATTTAGCTTTATCCAAATCCGGTAACTGATACTTCCAGGGCTGATGATAAACTAAAATTGTCCGCTCTCCTTGAAAACTAATTACCGTAGAGAGATTTGACTCCATTCCTTTATTTACCACCACATAGCCGATATCTAATCCGTCTTGTTTTAGCTGATATTTAATTTGAAGCCCGGTGGCATCATCTCCGACATTAACATAAATTGCCGACTTTAACTTTAAACGTAAGGAGCCGACTGCATTATTAGCCGCATTACCCCCAATTTGATGAGAGAAATGATCAACCGGAATTTTTTGCCCATATTCCAAACAAAGTTTGCAGTCAGTTTTGTCTAAATTACACTTAATCTCCGCATCTTTAACATGAATGTAATTATCAACTGTCACATCCCCAATAGAGATCAGGTCAAACATGGTTTTTTATCTCCTTAATACTATGATCATCATTAATTACTACCACTTGATTAGTCTGAGGATCCTGCGCCAAATTTTTAATTTGAATAGCCGGGTGCACTGAGCGCCAAAAGTAATAAACAAATTCTTTAATCTGCTCTTTACTCATTCCTTGTCCTTTGGTTCTTAAGACTTCTTCTGCTTGATCCCTCCACTTTAAAGAAGTCTCATAATTTGGCACATATAATACATTCATAAAATCAATTAGCTCCCACAGCGGTAAATACTCGGTTAATTTCCGATTAATATCTTTAGCAAATTGAATATGTTCCGGGCTATCAAGCGCCGGCAAACCGCTTTCAAAAATTGACTCATCCTGCACTGTTTTTGCTCCTAACATCCAGCCATCATAAAAAATGAAAGCAGGCTTTCTAGTAACTTCTTTCCATCCCACCCAATCCCCATCACCGTTATTGGCTCCTTTATCATATCTAGGTACTTTGACGGTTTGACCATCTTGCATATTTTGTAAAGCCTTTAGATTCTCAATTGCTAAATAAATATCGTGAGTCACTCCCCGTCTAATATATCTAGGATCAAATTCACGCAGTTCATTTAACTGCTCATGGCTTAAATAATGATCATCAATTGATAAGGACACCGAGGAAAATCCCAAATTCTGTATTAAAAGTTCCATGATTTCCCCCTGGGTAGTTTTGCCAGCGCCTTGGATAGCAGATACACCAACAATCAAACCCTGATTGCTATTTTTGGACTTTTTTAAATCAATTAATTTCTGGGCAAAAGGAAGATAATATCTTGCTAAATCTTTTTCTAGGATTTCCCGATTAATTTCCGGACGTTTTTTAAAAACCGGCTCAAATACATTTAAATCCACCTTACTTTCCTTTCATTTTTAAAACATGAGTGACAGCTTTGGTAATATTCTCAGCAGTTAAACCAAATTTTTTATGCAGTTCATCCGGCTTGCCGGATTCTCCAAAGCTATCTTCCACTCCAATAATTTTTAAAGGCACTGGAAACTGCTGTGAAATCAATTCTGCCACTGCTCCACCTAAGCCACCGGTTATTTGATGCTCTTCCACTGTTACTATGGCTCCTGTTTCCTCGGCGGCTTTTAGAATGGTTTCTTTGTCAATTGGTTTAATAGTGGAACAATTTATTACTCGAACATTAATATTATGCTCTTTTAACTGTTTAGCACTTTGCAGCGCCTGATAGACCATTTGCCCACAAGCAATCACAGTAACATCATTACCTTCTGTTAACTCATAGGCCTTACCAATTTCAAAAGGAGTATTTTCCGTGGTAACAACCGGCATTTTTTCTCTAGATAAGCGAATATAAGTAGGTTTACCATTTTTAGAGGCGGCAATAGTGGCTTTTTTAGCCTCAATACTGTCAACCGGCACAATTACAATCATATTTGGCAAAGCTCTCATCATCGCCACATCCTCTAAAGCCTGGTGTGTTGCACCGTCTGGTCCCACTGATAAACCAGCGTGAGAGCCGGCAATCTTCACTGGCTGGTTGTTATAACAAATGGTGGTGCGAATTTGTTCCCAGTTGCGGCCCGGTGAAAAAGTAGCATATGAGGCAGTAAAAGGAATTTTACCAACCGCAGCCATACCAGAGGCCACTGTGACCAAGTTTTGTTCAGCTACTCCTACTTCAAAATACCTTTCCGGAAACTGCTTTTTAAAATCCTCCATCCGTGTGGATTCAGTTAAATCAGCGCAAAGACCAACTACATTTTCATTTTCCTCTGCTGCAATGACCAAACCCTGACCAAATCCATCCCGGGAAGGAATTTTTTCAATATCCTCATCAAATAATTTTGGATTTAACTTTGCTTGATCATTTAGCATTTCTTAATTCCTCCAAAGCTTGCTCTGCTTCTTCTTTATTCGGCGCTTTGCCATGCCACTGAAATTTATTTTCCATAAAACTAACCCCTTTTCCAGGGATGGTATGAGCTAAAATTAGCACTGGTTTATTCTCAATTGCCTTAGCTTCCTCACAAGCATTAATAATTTCCTCAAAATTATGGCCATTAATTTCTAAAACGTGCCAGTTAAACGCTTCATACTTAGCCTTCACACTTTCTAAAGGCATAATGTCCTCAGTATTACCATCAATTTGAATATTATTACGATCCATAATTACGGTTAAATTGTTAATTTTATATTTGGCGGCAAACATTACTGCCTCCCAGGTATTACCCTCATTATGTTCACCATCAGAAGTTAAACAATAAACCCAGTTTGGCTGATTATTTAATTTCAAAGCCAAAGCCATACCAGAAGCCTGAGATAAACCACAACCTAAAGGCCCAGAGGTAGTTTCCAAACCTGGTAAAGCACTCCTGTGCGGATGCCCTTGTAGCCTACTACCCAGCTTTCTTAAAGTTTTAAGCTCCTCTACTTCGAAAAACCCAGCGTGAGCCATGGTAGCATACATCACCGGGCAAATATGACCATTGGATAATACTAAACGATCCCGCTCTTCCCAAGTAGGATTTTTGGGGTCAATTTTTAGAACCTTAAAATATAAAGCCGTAAAAATATCCGCCATCCCCAAAGGACCACCACTATGCCCGGAGCCAGCCTCCAAAAGCATTTTAATAATATCCTGACGGATTAGATTAGCTTGTTTTTCCAGTTGTTTTTCTTCGTCCGGTGTAATCATAAGGTAAATGAATCCTCCCCTTCTTTACTAATCTTTAAATGAACATGTTTGCCTTCTTTAATTTCTTTTTCAAATTCACAAATTGCCGTTAGTACTTCATGTGCAGAATCAACAATCTTAAACACTGTCAAATCTCCTTCCCGAAGATGCATATTTTTGCTAAAAGCTTCCACAATCTGATGCCAAAACTGTCCGTACAAAATCATTGGCTTATGATGACCAAAATAAAGCCTAGCCAAACCCCAAGCCATCCCAAATTCAGAAATTGTGCCAGTGCCCCCGTTAAAAATCACATACATCTGGCCCTGAGTCAGTAATTTTAATGTTCTTTCAACATAATTTGGGGTGACAATTTCCTGATCAACTTTGTTTTCCGGATCTTTACCCTCATACCTGGTCATATCTTTGGGGAAAAAAGTTACTCCTTCAACCTTTCCTCCTCCGGCATGCGCACCTTCTGTGGCTGCTCTCATCACTCCTGGCCCACCACCATTAACCACTAAGTATCCCTCTTCTGCAAGAGCTTTTGCCGCAGCAAAGGCATCTTGAAAAAGATCACTACTTTCCGGTGCATCGGCAAAACCAAATATAGTAATGTTATTAATTAAATCCGGTTTTTTGTGATCTTCCGGATTATTGCAAACAAAATCAGACATTCATAACCTCCCAGATATTTTCTAATTGTTCTTCAGGATCGCCTTTTAAGAGATACGATCCTAAAATGAAAAAGTCTGCTTCTTTTTCTACTACCAGTTTAGCATTTTCATCCGATACTCCGCCATCCACTCCTACCAAAACTTGTGAATTAAGTTCTTTGATTTGGCCAATCTTATTTAATGCCTCAGGAATAAATTTTTGACCTTGGAAGCCAGCTACAATAGTCATTAGTAATACCACATCAATTAAGTTTATAAATGGCTGTAATTTTTCTACAGCAGTGTCATGCTTTAGGGCCAAGCCGACTTTCTTACCTTTGTTTTTAATAGTAGTGATTGCCTCAGAAACATTTTCCGCTTCAACATGAATAATGATTGTTTCAAAACCAGCTGCAATAATTTTATCAATCCATTCCAAAGGTTTTGCCACCATTAAATGAGCTTCTTTTTTAAAACTGCTGGGGTATTTTGAAACTATTTCCGGATCAATTGTTTGGTTTTGAACAAAAATATTGTCCGCAAAATCAATATGTACCCAACCCTCTTTTAAGGACTCACTGCTAGCTAATTTGCTGAGGTCAACCTGATATTGCTCTTCTGTAGTAGCCAAAACTGACGGAATAATTTGCACCATGATTATAAAGCTTCTTCGATTTTTTTAATTTTTTCAATTCTTCTTAAGTGTTTAGGATCAGTAGGAGCAGGAGACTTTAGCCATAGTTTAACGGATTTTAAAATATCATCTTCTTTTAAGAAACGCACACCAATAGACAGCATATTAGCCCCATTATGTTCCCTGGTTAGTTTTAAGATCTCAAACGGATCAGTGCTTTGTCTACCTTCTATATTAACTGCTTGCACTGGCACAGCCGGTGCATCAAATAAAGCACATCTAACCCCTTTAAATTTATTTGCCACCATTGCCTCTCCCTCTCCAGAACCTCCAAAGACTATGCCCATACTATTTTCAGGATCTTTGGATACAGCCTCTGCTGCTTTGCTGATAAAATCAGGGTAATCATCGTACTGATCGTAACTGTCAGTTCCGCAATCTGCAACTTCGTATCCGTCTTGTTCTAAAGCCGCTTTAACTACTTTCTTTACTTCAAAACCCGTGTGATCAGACGCCAGATAAATCATAGTTCTATTGTATCATGATCCAATTTGATCTACTTGACCGTTGTAGTAGCATTTGTTAAAGTGACAAAGCTTACTGAAAAGTAGGTTTTCAAGAAATCCCGCCATGAGCGGGATTTTTTGTGC
>CAZFYQ010000001.1:107579-189250 GCA_964523905.1 uncultured Gammaproteobacteria bacterium | reverse complement strand
ATCGAAGAGATCGTTGAAAGTACCACCTCACCCGCAAATATATTACCAAAAAGCCTAAAAGAAAGCGAGACAATTTTGGTAAATTCTCCAATAATTTCTAAAATTCCAACAAATAGAAAAATCGGATTTAGAGCAACCCAACGTAGTAGATAATTTTTGATTCCTAGATATTTCACTGCAAAAATGTGAGTCGCGATTGCTGAAACCAATGCTAAACTTAAAGTCATATTTAAATCTGAGTTCATTCCTCGCAGAAGCGGCTGTCCTTTATAAGTAATAGTCCCAAATCCTGGTATTAATCCCAACCAGTTCGCGGTAATAATAAATAGAAAAAAAGTCATGATGAAAGGGAAGAAAACTTTGGCTTTACTTTCTCCAGCCAGATCAGCCACTGTGGTATAGGCAACTTCGATAATTGATTCAAAGAAATTTTGAATTCCAGAAGGAATTAATTTTATCTGCAGTCTGGTTACTATTACCGCGATTATTAAAATCCCCATCACAATCCAAGAAACCAAAAGAGTATTAGTAATCGGGAAGTTATGAAAGTATCCCAGTATTTCCGGCTTTAAAACAATTGCATTTTCCATGATCTCTATTTTACAGATAAAATTGCTGATGCGTCAATCCTAGGTTTGACATGCTCAATATTATAGGTTATAATCTACACTTATGGATTCTGAAAGACGTGAAGAAGCACCAAAATTAACTAAAAGAGAACGCCGTTTGCAAAATAGACAGGCACATGACGAAGAACTTGTGATTGGTCGAAGAACTGCAATTAGAAATGGGCTACTTTGGATTCTAGGAACTGGAACTGCGATAGGTGGAGGGGTTATCCTGCTACAAAATCGCAATAATGGTAACGATCAAACTCCCAAGGGTATTCCTAACCAGGAAAGACCAACCACCTCATCTGCATCTACCTGGACTGAACTAACAGCATTGGAAAGAATCAAAAGATTGGAATTATCTCGTACTCCTGGCACAACGGAATTTAACGCTACTACCGAACTAATTAAGGCCACCGCAGAATTTTTCTGTCAACAAGTACCAACAACTAAAACACCTTTACAACTATCTAGCAGTGTTTCCATATTATCACCAGATCAATTTCTCGATGCATTAATAAGGACTAAACCTGCAGGATCTAATGAAACAGAAGCAGAAACTAGAGATCTGGCAACTACGACTCTTGAATTTGTTGATCAAGTAGATAGAAATATATATGTTAGTAGAAGAAGAATAGATCAAATAGCTCAAACTAATGCTCAAGATCCTGAAATAAAAAGATTACTGGCTGGTAGGGATATGCGGACTGTTTTACTGAAAGGAATTTACTTCCATGCTTATGCTCATGCTAGTGCTAGCGATGAGGAAATTGAATTAGGTTCAATTGAATTAGCTCCTCTGCCAGGCAAACCAGTTGTAAATAGAATTAAAACTTTTACTTTATTAGGCTCATATCCTGATGGAAGAAGCTTCAGGGATGTCAGCACCAATGAAGCATTAACTGAATACACGGCAAGGTTAGTAGGAAAAGAGACCGGGGCAGTTGTTGGTTTTCCAGCATATATGGAAGGCGTAAGGTTAATTGAAATGGTAAATGAAAAGGCCCATATAGAACCGGAAGAATTTAAACAAATCTATACAGGTAGAAAATCTCTTGAAGAATTATTTCAAAAATGGGGCAATATTAAAAGTCCTTCCAATCCGAATAGAGCTGGTGCAATAATGGCTCTAATTGCCATGGGTATAAGATTAGGTTACCCTGAAATAATGAGTCAACAAGAAGCTACAAATTCGATCAGAGGATATTTAAGTTTTTAAAATCTCTAATCCAGTTTTTCTCTTTGAGTTCTTAAAAAGAGTAACCATTGTTCAAAAAAAGCAAAAATTCCTTTAAATGGCATTTCAATAATAAAATCAAAAATAAATAAGACAATATTAATTTGAGAAACTGCTTGAGTTAATTTTTTACCAACTTGGATAAAAGGCATAAAGAAAAAATCAAAAAACAGTGAACTTAAATTGTCTTTCTTATCTTTTAGTTGATACATATTGGCAGTTCGATTAATTCTAAACGACACAAAAGAAACCACTGCCAAAAAGAAAATAAATACTGATTGCGACAGAGGATTAACGCTAAGTTTTGTCAGAACAAAAACAATTGCCCCAAAGCTTAACGCAAAAGTAGTCAACCAAAGCAACACAAATATTGCCCAAATAAATGGGTCAGTTTTGCTGGGTTTTTTCTTCACCGACAATGCTTTATCTAAGACTGGCTCCTCATCAAATAAAATAGTATTGATCTTTTTTTGAATTCTAAAAGAATTATCCCGGTTGGGGGTTTTAATTAAAAATCCCACCAGTACCATTAAGACTACCGGAGACATTGTATTTAATACCAGCGCTGACCAAATAGTGTGGCCATAAATTATTCTTTCAAAAGTTCCTTCAATAAAAAAAGCAAACAGTACTTTAGTAAAAAAGATGAAAATAATACTTCGCACAATTGCCCGGTTAACTTTTGCCCTAATGCTTTTATATCTGTCATTACAGGCATTTAGGATTTCCAAATTTAAACGGTCCTGATCCGCAACTAGCTCAGCTACTTTACCGCGGTTTTTTCTAAATACATCATCCAAAATTAAAAAAGGAATGGTTTGATTTTTTATGTAAGTATAAATTTTGTCTTTAGCCGGGTATTTAAATTGCTCTTCAATTTTATGTACAGCAGTGGGAAATTCTTCCGCCACTTTTTCTACGTTTGTCGCAGTTAATTTATCAAAATATTGGGTGAATAAATTAAATCTTAAAAAAGCCAAGTCATCATTGGCAAAGGCTCGTCTGACCGTAATAAATACCTGAATATCTCTAGTTTCTTCGCTGTCATCGGTGATTAAGACCCGATCCCGAAAAATCCTAAAGATAAAATTACTCATTAAATCTTTTGGATCAGCTGGTTTAAGCGTTTTTTCAATAGCAGAGGATAACAGATGCAAAATCCACTCATTAACAACCCCTCTGCTGATCCGACGCTTTTCATTAATTCTTTTTTCTAAGTGCAAGTAAAGATCAATTTCCTGAGCTACTTTATTAACAATTGATTCCGGGATACTACTATCCGGAAAATATCTGGCCCAAACTAATTCTCTAATTAATGGGGTAGCAATGGTATTTCCATTGGCGCTTAAAAGCAGTCTTCTTTTTAAAATTCTTTCAATAGCACTTCGCAGTAATACTTCGTCAGCTCGGTAATCAATAGCGGTACGGAATTTCTCATACCAAGTAGCCAACTCAGCAACCAGGGGATTTACGGAAATTGTTCTATCTTCTGACAAGGAAAAAACCTTGTCATAACCAGCCACCAAGGCAGCAGTTAATTTTGTGATATTTTTAGCCATGTTAAGCTGTGGTAATATTACCATAATGACTAATGAAGAAAAATTAAATCTCATAACCAGAAATTTAGAGGAAACTTTAACCGAAGAGGAATTAAAAAATCTAATAGATTCCGGTACACCTTTAAAGCATTATATTGGCTTTGAAATTTCTGGCAGAGTTCACCTTGGAACTGGACTTGCTTCAATGCTAAAAATAAAGGACTTACAAGATGCGGGAATTGAAACTACTATTCTTTTAGCTGACTGGCACACCTGGCTTAATAAAAAACTCGATGGGACATTGGAAACAGCTAGAAAAATGGCTAGGGAATATTTTGAAGAAGGACTAAAAGCCGCCGCTCTATGTGTCGGAGCAAATCCTGAAAAAATAGAATTTGTTTTAGGATCAGAGCTTTATGACAAAAAGGGGAGTGAATATTGGGCCACTATGATTAAAGTTTCTAAAGCAACAACTCTTGCCAGAATGCTTCGCTCTACTACTATTATGGGTAGAAAAGAATCAGAAATCTCCGATGCTGCCATGTTAATTTATCCAGCTTTACAATCAGCAGATATCTTTGCAATGGGAATAACTTTAGCCCACGCCGGAACTGATCAAAGAAATGTTCATGTTGTAGCAAGAGATGCAGCCAAAGAAGTTGGCTTTCCTAAACCAATTGCCATTCATCATCACCTGTTACAAGGACTTTTAAAACCAGAGGTTACAGAGGGTGATGACACTGAATCAGTTAAATTAGCCTTGAAAATGAGTAAATCAAAACCAGACAGTGCAGTCTTCCTACACGATTCACCAGAGGAGATTACTAGAAAAGTTAACAATGCTTATGCTCCTGAGGGAGTTGTGGAAATGAATCCAATTTTAGATTGGGTTAAATGGCTCGTTTTTTATCATCCAACCACATTGGTCATTAAAAGAGATGAGAAATGGGGTGGGGATTTAAGTTACACTTCTTACAAAGACCTCGAAAAAGATTATGCAGATAAAAAATTGCATCCCATGGATTTAAAAGCAGCTGTTGCGCAGTGGTTAATTCAGAAATTAGAACCAGCCCGGAAATATTTTGAAGATCCTAAAAGAAAAGCTGCGCTAGAAGAAATTGAAAGGCTGACCAAAATATGATGCCTTCGAAAAAAACCAGAATCTTTTGGATTATCTTATCTGTAATCGGTGGAATTGCGATTATTTTATTTTCTTTACTACCACTTCTAACTAGCTATTAAGATATAACCTTGTTCCCGGTGGGAGAAGATGATCATCTACTGAAGCTAACCCTGATATTTCTAGTGATTTGTATACACCATAATGGATTTCCTGAGGAGATGGCTGATGACCTAAAACTTCAAATTGGTAAGCTCTAATAGTATTCCAAGGATTGGAATCTTGCTGAATGGTAACAAAAGTTTTAAAGTCAGTCTCCGGACGAGCTAGTTCCACTGATACTGGAGTATTTTGAATTTCAACATTAGGAGAAAGTGTTTGAGCAGAAACAACATTTGTAAAATGACTTATATTATCTGCTACTACATCAAGTACTGCACCTCCAATAAAGGTCCCTACTCCGCCAATAATGGCACTGGAAACTATTCTCCCCTTATGAAAGTGTGTTCCTTTTAGTCTCATCCGTAATATATCACCAAAAAGACTGGAATGATTTTCTTTCTGATATTGTCTTTCCATTTCCAAGGCAGCACCTGCAGCTGCACCAGCTGCAACTCCAGCAAGTGGAGCAGCTACTCCTATTCCAGTAATAAAAGTTTTTACTCCATATTTAACCCCAATTCCTATTGCTGCTCCGATTAAACCACTTTTAACAGAGTCTACTGTAATTGAATCCTTAATTTTTGATAGAAATGACTTTTTAGGAAATGCTTCTGCAGCAGGACCAACTGCTAAAGTATTTCGATATCTACTATCTATACCTACGTCTAATCTTTCCATAGCTTCAGATTATCCTACTTTAGGCACTAAAATGCAAATTTGATATACTAAAGCCTATGATTCCCAGCACTTTGTTGTCCAATTTACCAGGCATCGGTAATTACGTGGCCAATAAACTGGCCAACTTAGACTTGTATACTTTAAGAGATTTAATTTTTCACTTTCCATTTCGCTATGAAGATTACTCAGTAATTAAAAAAGGAAGTGATGCTCAGATCGATGAAGTGGTGACGCTACAAGGTGAAATTGTTTCTATCAAAAATATCTATACAAGATCCCACAAAATCATTACTCAAGGAATTTTTAATGACAATACTGAACCGGTTAACTTGACCTGGTTTAATATGCCATACATTACCAAAGGCCTTAAAGCAGGGGATCGGGTGCAAATCTCCGGGAAATTAATAAGGTATAAAAATAAATTATCCATTATGGTTCCTAAATGGGAACTGATGGAAAATGTCGATGATCTGTTCGCTCTTACTCCACAAACTCTACATACCGGCAGGATCGTGCCAATTTATCCAGAAACAGCTGGTATTACTTCCAAATCAATTAGGACAAAAATCGATAAATATCTGCCCACTATCATTGATAAGATTGAAGATCCATTACCGGATATTGTCAGGGGCGAAATGTTAACTTTACCTGAGGCCATTTCCAAAGTGCATTTTCCCAACACCATGGAGGATATCAATGCTTCGCGCGAACGTCTCGGATTTGATGAGCTGTTTTATGTTTCCCTAGCCACCCAAAAGGCCCGTTTAAGCTGGATCAAAAAAAGCCTAATCAAGCGATGGGATATTAAGGAAAAAGATCTTGATCAGTTTACCAAAAGCTTGCCCTTTGAGCTGACAAAAGCCCAGAAAAAAGTAGTCAAAGAAATTATTGCTGATTTAAAAAGAGATTATCCAATGAATAGATTAGTACAAGGAGAGGTGGGATCAGGTAAAACAGTAGTAGCTACTTTATTTATCTACCTGGCCAGCATTAATGGTTTTACATCTTTGTTAATGGCTCCTACAGAAATTCTGGCCTGGCAGCATTTTGAAACTGTCAGCCGATTACTAAAGCCATTTGGCATCACAGTTGGTATTTACACTGGCAGTAGAAAGGAGATCCAGTCAGAAAGTGGACAAAAATCACAAGTAATTATTGGCACACATGCGTTGATTTCTGATAAACTCGAAGCTCCTGATGTTGGGTTAGTCATTATCGACGAGCAGCATCGTTTTGGAGTTGCCCAACGCACCAAACTGCGTCAAAAAGGCCCAGCTCCGCATTTTTTGACTATGACTGCAACCCCGATTCCTCGAACAGTGGCTTTAACTTTATACGGGGATTTGGATATCTCTGTTATTGATCAATTACCTAAAGGCAGACAGAAAATAAAGACCTATTTAGTCCCGGAAAAGAAAAGAGAAGATGGTTATGGATTTATTAAAAAACACTTAAGTGCTGGTGAACAAGCATATGTAATTACTCCTTTAATTGATGAATCAGAAACGATGGTTTCGGTTAAAGCTGCCAAAAAGGAACTAGAAAAATTGAAAGATTATTTCCCTAAATTTAAATTGGGATTATTACACGGCCGAATGAAGTCAGCAGAAAAAGCCAAGGTGATAGAAGAGTTTCGGGCCAATCAAATTAACATCCTGGTTTCCACATCAGTTGTTGAAGTCGGCATGGATATACCCAATGCCACAATAATGGTGATTGAGGGTGCAGAACGCTATGGATTAGCCCAGTTACACCAACTCCGGGGCAGAATCGGCCGGGGAGATAAAGAGTCATTTTGTCTACTTTATTCTTCACAAAATTCTGAGGAAGAAAATGAAAGATTAAAAATTATGGAAGAGACTTTTGATGGTTTAAAGTTAGCCGAACTTGATTTAAAAATAAGAGGCGGAGGGATAATTTTTTCAACAGCCCAACACGGCAGAATGGAGTTTAAGATTGCCAGATTATCAGATTTGGCACTGATTGAGAAAACCAAAGCCGCTGCCAAAACTCTGCTTGGAAAAAACCCCACGCTTGACAAATATCCATTACTACAGGCACAATTACAAAGTATATCGTCCGAGGTGATGCCTGATTAACAAAATTAACTGGCACAATTGACAATTTGCGTATAATATATCCTAAGCAAATTGTCATCCTGAGGGCGAGAAGGTCTAAACGACCTTCGAGTTCCCGAAGGATCTAAGGAGGCTTAAACAATATGGCAGGCGAACCAAAACGTAGACATAGTAAAGGTAGAAAGAAAACCAGACGTGCATCTATTAATTTAGTTCTGTCTGTAGTGGCTTGTAAAAATTGCGGAAAGCCTACCATACCTCACGTTGTATGTAAGGAATGTGGTTTTTATGGAGGAAAGGTAGCAGCTAAACCTGAAGTTAAAGTTACTAAAGCTTAGATGAGAACTGCCAAAGATCCCCGCCATTTACAGCGCATTAAATTAATGCAGGAACTTTTTTCTTGGAATTTCAATCAAAAGAAAACTCCCAAGGAAATCGCCGAAATTATCAAGCATCTTAAAAAAATTGATGGATTAATTACCAAGGCAGCAAGCGGCAGACCGTTTGCAGAAATCAATCGAATTGATTTAGCTATCTTGCGTTTAGCAATTTTTGAGTTGATAATAGTAAAGGAGGCACCTCCAAAAGTGATCATTGATGAAGCAATTGAACTGGGAAAGGAATATGGATCTGATTCCTCAGGAGCATTTATCAATGGTGCTTTGGGTCAGGTAGTAAAGAGTAAACATGTCAGCAACTGAAACAGAAATTATTAATATTATTGCAACGCAGCTGGGTTTAACCCCGGATGATATTGAAAGGGATTCACTTTTATCAGAGGATTTAAACTTAGGTCCAATTGAATTAAATGATCTGCTGTCAAGTCTTTCACATAAGTTTAATATCACTTTTGAGCCAGATCAGGTAGAACATTTAGCCAGGGTAGAAGATTTAATTGTATTAGTCGAGGATAACTTATTAGACTAGGCATGGCAGATGACGAATTTCAAAAACTGTTAACCCGGCTGGATATCAAATTTAATGATATAAAACTGCTTCAGCAAGCTTTTCATCACCGCTCTTTTTTAAATGAGACCAGTCTTAACTTGGAATCAAACGAACGTTTAGAATTTTTGGGTGATTCTATTTTATCCTTTGTAGTTTCCAGCCACTTATATAAGACTAGGAAACAAGACGCTGAAGGAGACCTCACCAACTTAAGAGCCTACATTGTTAAAACAAAATCTTTGGCTGAAGCTTCCAAAAAATTAGATCTCGGTAGTTTTCTTAGACTTTCAAAAGGTGAGGAATTGGGAGGAGGCAGAATAAACCCTCAGCTACTAGCCAATACTTTTGAGGCACTGCTTGGGGCAGTTTTTCTAGACCAGGGTTTAGCTGCTGTTGAAAAAGTGATTGATAAAACTTTACTAACGCTGTTTGCAGCTGAGTTAAAATCCGGACCGCCAAAAGATGCCAAGTCGCTATTACAGGAGATGGTTCAGGACCGCTTAAAAGAATCTCCTCACTATAAAATCTTAGGAACCAAGGGTCCTGATCATGCTAAAAAGTTTTTGGTGGCAGTTTATTTGAAAGCTAAGGAATACGGAAGAGGTGAGGGTAATAGTAAACAGGAAGCCGAAGAACAGGCAGCAACACTGGCACTTAAAAAACTGGATTAGAACCCTTTTTCAACTACACATTGACTTAAAGCTAGCTTTTCCATATACTTATCACCATGCTTAAGATCAGACTTTTAAGAATAGGTGCAAAAAAGAAACCCTTTTATCGGGTGGTGGCTGTTGACGAGCGTGCCAAAAGAACCGGAACCTATATTGAATTACTCGGTACCTACAATCCTTTAACAGACCCTAAGGAAATCAAATTAAAACAAGATCGTATTGATGAGTGGGTTAAAAAAGGCGCTCAACTTTCTGATGGGTACCTTCGAATGATTGGCAAAGCTCCACAAAGACCACCAAGAAAACCAAAGAAAGAAAAGAAAGCAGCACCAGCAGCTCAACCAACCCAACAACCAGATGAAGCTGCTAAAGTAACTACAGAAGAAGCAGCTCCTGCAGCAGAAGAGGCTGTGACACCTGCAGAGACCGTGGAACCTGTTGAACAAGCTCCAGCTGAAACTCCAACAGAAGAAGCCACTGCAACTCCTGAAGAGCCGGCTACAGAGGAAGCACCCGCAACAGATACTGAACCAGTTGCAGGGCCAGCAGCAGAAGCAGAGGAGACCAAAGATGAAGGATCTGCTTGAGTATATTGTTAAAAATTTAGTTAGTAATCCCGATGCTGTAGTAATTGACGAGCAAGAAGATGCCGGCAATGTTAATTTGAATTTAACGGTTGACCCTTCAGATATGGGTTTAATTATTGGCAAAAGCGGTCAAACTATTCGTGCGATCCGTAAGTTACTTACTATTAGGGCAATTGCTGAAAATGTCCGGGTTAATCTGCAACTTACTGAACCAGCAGGCGCGTACAAAAAAACCGAAGATCAGACTGAAAAGTGAAAATATCAATCATTACTTTATTCCCCGAAGTATTTGAACCAACTTTAAATTCATCCATCCTTAAGCGCGCACAGCAAAAAAAGAAAATTTCCTTTGAATTAATCAATCTAAGAATCTTTGGTGAAGGAAGACACCAAATAGTTGATGATAGGCCATATGGCGGCGGAGCAGGCATGGTTCTAAAAGCTGACATCCTAGCCAAAGCATTAAAATCAGTAAAACCCGGTACAGTTATTCTAACTTCCGCCTCTGGTAAAACATACCAGCAAGCTGATGCCAGAAGACTATCCAAATTAAAGCACATCATCATAGTCTGCGGTCACTATGAAGGAGTTGATCAGCGTTTTATTGATCAGTATGTGGATGAGGAAATTTCTATTGGCGATTATGTTTTAACTGGCGGAGAAATTCCAGCCATGATAATTACCGATTCAGTAACTAGATTAATTCCGGGAGTTTTAGAAAAACCAGAAGCAATAATTAATGAATCTTTTACTGAAGACTTGCTGGAAGGTCCACAGTATACCCGGCCAGAGAAATGGGGAAAACTAAAAGTTCCGGAGATTTTACTATCCGGAAACCACGAAGCCATTGATCAATGGCGAAAAGATCAGTCTCTTGCAAAAACAAAAGCAGTCAGACCTGAACTACTGAAAGGGATTGTCCCTTCCTCGGGCCACCGCAGCAGAGGTGGCTGAAGTTTGCTCAAGCGGGGAAACAGCGGACTGTAATGTTGCTAAAACCTGTTGATCTTTTTCTGTTAATTTAGGCAACGGGGAGTCAACGCTACCATAGCTTGAGATGGCGGGCGAATATAGTACCTCCAGGCTGAGGGTGATAGATGCGGCATTAGGATTACCCCCAGATGAAGTTTCTATTCCGGATACTTTCATCAGTCTTGGAGACTGTTCAATATTGTTTACTAAAACCGGAGCAGCAGCCAGTGGCCCTAGCAAATCTAATTTAATACTATAGCTTTGAACGCCCGGGGCTTTAACAGTACCTCCACCAAGAGATAGCGAAACAATGGTAAATCCTAACTGACTGGTCATATTCTGCAACAGTCCGATCACGTTTGCGAAATCTTTATCAGCAGGATAAGAATTTAAGGAAATGTTAACTTTGTTATTTAAATCCTGTTGATTATAGTTTTCCAATTCCTGAGCTTTCTCTTCTAAAAAGCTTGACCTGGTAGTGATATCTACTTGGGCCTTTTGATTACTAAGCAGCTTCATAGTTTGGGGATAAATCACCAGGACAATGAAAATTAAGCTTAAAATAGCCGTGACAGCCGGAAAAATAAACATTCTGTATTCCAGATAGAATCTGACAATGTCCTCTTTTTTCATCGGTTATTTTTGTTTAATGGTGACAGTTAATCTATAAATCCCATCTTTGCCTCTACTTAAGTTATCCATATTAACTTGTTTAATTTGACCATTACTACTGTCTTTTGATAGCAAAGTGCTTAAGAATAAATCCAAAGAGTTTGGGTTACTACTAGTAGCTAAAATTGATACTTCACCATCACGACTAACTGAAATTGTACTAATAGACACATCCGGTGGCAAAAGTCTTTCAATTAGATCATAGACTGCGGAAATCTTCGAAGGCGTACCCAGGTATTGATTAATGGTATCCAGCCTATTTTTTAACAGTAATAAATAGCCCTGTGAGGTCTTTAAACTGGAAACTTTTTGCTCTGCTTCAGAAGCCCTGCTTTGCAATTGGACGATTTTTTGGCTTTGCAAAAGTCTAAGAGCCACCATTAAACAAGCTAAAAATGCAATTATGCCAATAATGGCTATGCCAATTGACTGGATCTTGTAAAATTTAGAATTTTTAATTTGGGCCTGCTTAAATTCAGCCGGCAATAAATCTATTGACATTAACTTTGGCATATTAATCCTCTCTTAAAGCCAGTCCCACAGCAACAGCATAAGAAGGAGCGGTTAGTGCCAATTTAGGATCTAAAGCCTTATCTTTAGCAATCGAATACCAGGGATCAGCCTCCTGCACTTCCAAACCTAAGTTGTTGGCAAAATAAATTACTAAACCCGGCATTTTGGCTCCGCCACCTGATAAAACTACTCTTTTAACCGGATTTTGTGGATATTTAGCTTCAAAAGACTGAATCATTCGTTTTGCTTCACCTACCATAATATCAGCAATTGGTTTTAACACTTCAGAGACCTTTCCCTCCAGCTGATCCTCCAAAAGACCGTAAACCTTTTTATATTCCTCAGCTTGCGCCAATTCAAAATTGAAATGCTGGGATAATGAACGCGTTAAGGCCATTCCACCTGTAGAAATAGAGCGGGTTAACCAAATTAAGCCCTTGGTTACTACAGCAAAATCTGTGGTAGCTGCACTCAGTTGGATGATAAGAGTAGTAGGGGAAAAAGGATTATTTCCCACTAAAGACCTGGTTGCTGCAATAGTTTCTGTTTCCAAAGCTTTGGGGCGTAAACCGGCCGCTGTTAATATTTTCAGATATTTTTCTACCACCTTCTTCGGAGAAGCTACTACCAGCACAATAGTTCTGGCGTCTTTAAGCTTAGGATCAGTTCTTAGTAAAACCTGCCAGTTTAAATTAACCTCTGTAATTGGCATTGGGATAAATTCTTCAGCTGCATAACGAATAGCTGTAGAAAGCTCGTTATCAGTTAAATAAGGCAAGTCATCAATCACCCTGGTAAAAACTTTTGATTCAGGCAAAGCAATCATCACTTCTGTTTGCTCTATTTTGGTAGCAGACATCAGCTTTTTGATCACTTCTCCCACACCAACTAATACTTCTTCACTGTCAGATAACATTCCCGGAGCAGGCGAACCAATTGTTCCCAGCGAAACTAATTTGTGAGTATCTCCGTCTTTATTTAAAGAAACAACTTTAATTGAGGATACTCCTAAGTCTAAGCCAACAGTAATTTTTCCCATAGGGCAGTTATTTAATTGTCGATTGTTAGCCTGTAATTGTCAATTGTCACTTTACTTGGTAGGTACCTTTAACTAAGCTGAATGATCCGGAAGGGCCGGAAGAAAAAAAGGTTGAAATTAACCCCGAATCATAAGTTAGCACAGTTCCAGTACCCATGTTAATTTGCCATGCTACTGCTTCTTTAAAATTGGCAGTATTAGCCAGAGAAATTATTCCAAAGGGGGCATATAAAATTCCCGTAATTGAACTATTACCGGTATTAATAGCTGGCGTGACTTGTGAGGGATAAGTTGAAAGCAAAGTAAGATAACTACCGCTTTGACCGGTTCCTTTTAAATCATCACCATTACCAAAAATGGTGGTTCCATCAACAATCATTTGTCCGGAATAACTACCCAAGCTGGAATCCATCTGGAAAATTACTGAATTCCCCACCACCAAATTACCTGTTAACCAAATTGGCGTGATAACTTTAATTGTACAATTATTCCCGGTAGTAAAATCACCAACATATTTACCTGATGCAATTATAGTAGGACAACCACTAGGAGCTGGGTAAGGACCATGAGTTGCAGCCTGGGCTTGCCATTCAGAAATATTACCACTGGAAATTGGCATGGCAATTGGTACCGGATCAGTTGAATTAGGATGAGAAACGCCTAAAACAGTAGAATTATTAATCGTCTGGTAAAAAGCATCCTTATTTATTGTGACACCGCTGATAGTATTAGCATGAACATTTCCCTGTATCACTGAACCATTACCCATGGTAACTGAGGTTGTCACTCCACCCATCCAAGTTTGAAATCCTAAATCTCCGCTAATATTATTCCAGGTAGGATGCGAGGCTGACCAATCAGGGGACCATTTTGGCGATCCTGCTGTATAACCTTGAGAGGTATCCTCAGACCAAGCCCAATAGTTACTTGAATCAGACGATGTGTCCAGCACAATCCAATAAGTGGTATTAGCAGTTAATGTGGGTGATGAATTAAACGTCACATCAATAAAACTACCGCTGCCACTACCATAGCTATTAGTTACATGATCCGCTGCTAGTGTACCAGAGGTTAAAACACTATTTTTATCGGGACTACCAGCATTATCCGCCAGAATTCTAACAGTGATGCTTGTAGGTAAACCGGTTTTTTTAAGCTTTAAGGAAACTTTATTAATTACAGCTGTTGCGGATGGCTTAAAACTCTGCGCTACATCTAATTGGGTATTACCGCTGACTGTTTTGCCAAATACAAAATCTGTACAGTTTACACCCGTACAATCACTTTGCTGGTCAGCATTAGGTTGAGTACCTCCTGCCACATAAACATCCCCGGTAATAGTTTCATTATTGCCCCCGGAGATATTGCCGTTAGAGTAAATTGATCCATTAATAGTTGATCCATTAAGCATGGTAATACCACCATTACCAGTTAACATACCATAGACAAAGGATATACCTGTACCTTTTGAAAGCTGTATTTTAATGGTCCGCTTAGTCTTAGGGTTGGCTTTGTTGGGAATATATCCGGTAGCTGTAATAATAGCTGTTCCGGCATCCTTAGGAACAACTGTTACTGAATAGGATCCGTCTCCTAAGACTGTCTCTGTTTCGCCGTTGTAACTACCGGCAGTTTTATTCATCGAAGCTACAGCTTTATCAATGCCAGCCTCTGCCAAAGCCATTGCTTTCTCGCTGTTTTGAGAATAAGTCGCATTTTGATAATAGATCTGGGCGCCGGCAATCACTGACAAAACTGTAAATAACACCACCCCTACAGCCACAAAAACTATTAATAAAATTTGTCCTGTCTGTTTAGTCATTTCTTAAACCTGCCTCCGAGGTAGCTGTATTAATCTCTGTAGCCAGGCCATTTTTTTGTTTTAGGCTCAAAATAGTTCTGATTTTAGCAGCGCTAGCCGGGGTAACCTCAGTTGGCGGATTTTGAGAATTAAGATATTTAAAAGTCAGGCTGTTAACACTGGTAGAAAAAATCTGGTCCTGGGATTTACGGGAACTGGCAACATCATGGATCAGCTTATAACGTAGCTTTGTTTGATCCTGGAAAAAAACAATATAATCAAGCGTATTGGCAATAATATTGCCGGAATTATCAATGGCTGGAATTTTTAAGACCAGTTGAGTGGCAGAAGAAGTATAAGTAATACCACCTGATGTAAATGAGGCTGCAACTCCACTGGATTGATTAACACTATCCCGAATCTTGCCTAAAGCGTCATTAATATTTAATCCTTCCTGTAATTTGGACGATTCTTTGTAAAAAAGTCCGGTGCTGTTAATTGCGACTGACAAAACCAAAGTACCGACAATTGCTGCTATTCCCATGGCAATCAAAGCTTCAATTAACGTCAATCCATTTCTTTTCATTGATTTAACCCCCCTTCACCAATAAAAGTATCTATTTTAAAATTCTGTTGTTTATTGTTATCTTTCCATAAAACTATCACTGTAACCTTTTTAATATGCTCACTATTGGTACAAATACTTAAATCACAATCAGAAACAGTGACTGTTCCCGAACCCTGAGGCAATAAACTAATTCTGGAATCAGCAATATTAACAGTCCCAGTTGCTAAATTGCCGTAAGTAGTAGTTCTTTCATCTTCCAGCTGTTTTAAGGCAATTTCCCTGGCAGTGCTTAAATGATTACTTTTATTCATTAGATTAACCACATTTGGTAAATTAACCATCAAAAGCACTATTGCTCCCATTGCCACAACCACCATTAGTGATTCTATCAGTGAAACTCCGCGTTCAAGATCTTTAGATCGCAAGCTTTGCTTATTATTGATCATTTATTTATTTCTCCTGCTGAAAAAATAGCATAATCAAAAAATGGCGGCACCACTTGATTCATCTGAAATAATCTAACAGTTCTTTGAGTATTACCGGAAGTGCCGGTGGAAATTATTTCCCTGGCTTGAGAGGGGAGAGAACAATCACTGCCACAAGTTCCGACTGCCTGAACTGCTAAAGGTTGACTGCCAGTGTTATAAAGTAATCTAGCTCTAAGAAGCATTAAACCTGATGGCAAAGCAGTAATGGTTTTCTTACATTGGAATTGTTGAGTTTGATTATTCCCCAGGTTAAGTAACTCGGCAATACCTCCAAAACAAGAAAGTTTTTCAAAACCATTATCTGGTGTCCTCGTAATATTTTGATCGAGATACCATTTTCGAGATCTGTATTTAGTGGTAGACGGATCAACTGGGTCTGAAAGATCAGTACCATAATAAACCAGAGTCAATTCCAATGCTGCTTTATCAGAAGATGAATTTCCCCAATAAACATCTAAGCTTGACTGTTTATAGCAAGTCGCACCGGTAGCACAACTACCAGGCAAAGCAGTAGCTGGATCTGCTAGCCAAATTTGCACTACATCTTCTTTAGCCAAAGGTGGATATACAACAGGAATTTGGGGACTGTTACCTGATTGTTGACCAGGAATTGATTTGGAATCAGAAACAGGCTGAAAACTGGATGAATTACCGGTAAAAGTTTGCCCGCTTTTATCTAGTCCTTTATTTGCTAATACTTTTTCTACTCCTGCCTCAGCAGCAGAAAAAGCCCGGGAAGATTGCTCAACCTTAGAAGCAGTAGAAATATCCACCAAACTTTTTTGAATAACAGATAAACCAATGCCCAAAGCCACAGTCATGACCAAAATAAGTATTAAAATAATTTGCCCTTGTTGTTTCATCTTAAGTTGATAGTTGTTTGAAAAGGTACCGGATCAATTTGACCGGAAACTGCGTTAGGTGCATTAACCCCGGGCTTAGCCAAAAATCTAATCGCCACCTGATCCTTATACCCAGAAGCTCTTTGTCTTAAAAAAGCCGGGGTATTAACTTGAGTACAAGTAGTATCATTATTAATACAGCTAACTGATATACCCGTCTGGGGATTACTGTCAGTTAATAAGATTGCAGTTGGCAACATTGGTGATTGTGTGGCGTCGTGGCAAATGCTATCAACAAATTGTGGATCTGATTGCTTTGTACCGTCACTATTTAACCCCCTGACAGGGTTATCCTGGACAAAACAGCCGGTTCCTATAGTAGTTCCACAGTTATTCCCTGGAGAATTATTGATGATATTAGTTGTTGGAATTAAACGATATCTGGTATAAACTCCGTCCTTAACCGTAACCAGGGTATTAGAATAAGAAGTAGTGTCAGTGGGCTGAAGAAAAAAGGGACAAACAACATTATCGGCATTTCTAACTGTTCTATCCATGACATTCAAAACTGCCTGCCCGTTTTGTTTAATGATACCTATTTCTTGAGATTTATTACTGCCTCGCAAAGAAGAGGTAAAGATATTTAGAATATAAATCCCGGTCACTGATAAAACTGCCATTACCACCAGTAATTCAATTAGAGTCAGACCATTATGTTTTATCATTGATTCGTGTTTCCTAAAATTGTACTTAACGTTGACTGATGAGTGCCGGAAAAATCCGTCCATTGCACCACAGCAGTCACTGTTTTCTGACTAGAATAGGTAGTAGCATCATCAGATAAATAAATTGCCCGGTGAAAGACTGGATTAGTTGGTGGAATTGCCTCTGAAAGGGAAAGGGATAAAGTCGCAGAGGTACCAATATATTGCAATGACCCCTGATTATCTGTTAATTTAAAATAACAATAGGTTGGAGGAGTCAAAGTGAAATTGCCACAGCTGCCATTAATCTGATAGCTCCAGATCGGCGCACCATTGCTATCACCATTCCAGGAAGACACAGTCGGATTACTAATAGGAATAATTACGGCTCTATTTTGATCTCTCCCAGACCGTACCTCTTCAATAGCTTCTTGTGCTAACTGCGTAGCTTGAGATTGGTTTTTGGCAAATTGAGCATTTCTTAAAGATGATACTGTTGCAAAAGTCAAAGCTCCCACCACAATAACAGATACAGCAGTTACTACAACTAATTCTATTAAGGTTTGACCTTGCTGATTATGGACTTTGGATATCAACTGCCCCTCCTTTCGAAATACTAAATTTCTTGCTTGGAGTACCGCCTGCGAGGTTATCAACAGTAAATGTCCAATATGCTGACTGTAGACAGGCAGGCAAGGCTCCTGTTGAGGAAAAAGTTAATGCACCCAAATTATTGTAATTTACAGTAAGAAGGGGGCTGGTAGAAAGGGGGATAGAGGTATTCCCACAACTGGACCCTAGAATATCGCTAATCTTAGCACCGGAAAAATTATAAGTAACTGGAGCGGCAGGAGTTGGAGAAACAGGATCTCCAGAAAAACAATTTAAGGTAAAATAAGATTGATAAAAACTAACAGACCAGGAACCAGGACCAGAACCACCAGGACAGATACTAGAAGATGTCGCATTAGTTTGAGCAAGTCTTAAAACAGATTGGATCTGGCTGATTCCGGTAGTATTAACTTGAGCTGAAGAAAACTGTTTGTAACTAACATAGCCAACTACTCCAATTAAAGACATTATCACCAGAACTACTAATAGCTCAATTAAACTATAACCATTGGCAGGCATACTCTAAACGTAGCACATTATTGACTCATGGTCTAGTAACACCATAGTTATAACCGGTTGGAGGAGTGCATCCAGGATCACTAGTTAAGGTAGTATTCTCCAGTTGTGCATAAAGACAGTAACCTGTACATTGACTACCCGTACAGCCAGAAGGCGCATAATTATAGCTTGCGGGAGGCTGAGGATCGTTTGGTACCGTAGTTATATAAGTTTTGCCACCGCCTGTTAAAGAACTACCTGGAGTTACAGCAGAAGCAATAGGATAGTATAGCTGATCTGCATGATAATCTTCCAAAGCCGACTGAATAAATTTCAAATCAGATTGTCTTCTGGCATCCCGGGAGCTTCTTTCAAAATTGCCATAATAAACTAAACCAGTGGTGGATAAAATAGCAATAATAGTAATAACAACCATTAATTCTATAAGGGTGAAACCGAGAGATTGGGGCAGATATTTTTTCATATCCGCAGAAAAATTACTGTCTGCTACCTTGGCAAATTACAGCACCACCTGCTCCTTGATTTGCCTCATTGATGGTACAGAACTTAAAGTATAAGGCACCAGCTGTGACTGAAGGACCAACACCGTTTGCAGTGACCCAGGTACCAGGAGCAGTAGGACATCCAGCAGCATTCAAAGTTCCCCAATTAGCAACAGATGGGTTAGCAACTGGTGTAGTTGTACTATCCTGGTAGCAATATTTTGCTGCTCTGCCAGTAACAGGTTCAACAGGAAAAGCACCAGTTGAAAAATCCGTAGCTGCTAATGCATTAGTGCTGTAATTTGCAGAAGTACCTCTTTTAACCTCCATTGCATCAGCAAAGGCTTTCATGTCAGCAACTCTTCTGGCATCATTACCTCTGTTGGTTAAACCAGTGTAAGCAGCAAATCCCATGACAGCTAAAACAGCGATAATTGCGATAACAACTAAAAGTTCAATAAGGGTGAAACCGAGAGATTGGGGCAGATATTTTTTCATGACTTTTTTAAGTTTTTAGCTTATGTACTAATTATTAGAATAAATAAATAATGTTGTCAAGGGCCCAGTTTTAAGTACCAATTTACGATCAAATCACCCCAGAACAAGGCTACTAGACTACCAAAAACTAAAAACGGACCAAATGGAACTTGGGATTTAAAGTGCTTTTTTTTCCCAACAATTAACACTAATGAAATAACAGCACCGGATACAAAAGCTACTACTAAAGCCAGTAGGGAGTTGGGGAAACCCAAAACAAGTCCCATGAAAGCTCCTAGCTTTACATCTCCCCCTCCCATACCTTTACCTTTGGTGGCAAGAATAAGGGCCAAGAAAAACCCCCCGACGGCTATCCCCAACAAGATTCCAGTTAAAAGTGGTTCAGCTAACATAAAAGAATGTCTTTGAAAATAATCTGTATGAGGAGGCAACAACAATTTACCCAAATAGGTTCGATTTAACAGGAAGTAAAAATAAACTATTTTATAAACTGTAGTTACAACAAGGTAACCAACACTAATCCAGATGGCAGTAATAATAATCCGATCAGGAATAAACATCTTTTTTAAGTCTGTTAAAAAAAGCGCAGTTAGAATAGTCACAAAAAAGGCTTTAAATACTAGATCAAGCAATACCAGTGAAAACTGGAAATTTACCGCAGAAAATTGAAAATAAGCAGTTTCCTGATAAAACAAAAATCCAATTAAAATTCCCACTGCCAGTTCTACTAATAAATACTCATTGCCCAATTTTTTGTGGCAATAGCGGCACTGACCTTTAAGTAAGACATAGGACAATATCGGAAAAAGATCATACCAATTTAAGGGATGCTTGCACTTGGGACACTTTGATCTGCCAAAGAAGGTTTGAAATTTCAAACTGCGATCTGCCAGTGCTTTAGCAAAACTGCCTAAGATACTGCCGAGAACAAATCCAAACAGAGTAATAATCAATCTCAATATTTCCATAATAATCACAATCTACCAAAAAGCCCTCTTGCTCTTTTTCCTCGTTTCCGAAAAACAGTGCTGCAAAAAGGGCTTTTAGTTTAGTAAGTACAGCTTCCACCTGAAGTTGCAATCAAGCTAAGGCTTGATCCGACTTCGTAAATAGCTGGATCATTACCACCATCATTAATCATCTTACTTCCTTGTTGGGATGATTCTAAGGCAGTATCAATTTCCCAACTATCATTATCTGCACAGTAAGTGTAGTGATGAGCAGAATCATTAACTGGATCAGCTGGTAGAGTTGGCACTGAGACACTCTTTTGTGTTGAGAGGTCTACTTTTACCCAACCCGTACCATCTGCAACTCTTGTACCAGTATTGGAAGATCCGCTACATGGGTAAGTACCAGAAACCTTACAAAGCACTGCAACAGTTCCAGAGCCACTTGATTCTTGAACAGCTACATTAATAGCGTTTTGTAGGTTTGCTAAATCAGACAGTCGTGCCGCATCTCTTCCTCGTTTTGTTAATTCAAGAGGATTAATGATCAAAACAACAACCGCTGCTAAAATAGCAATAATTGCGATAACAACTAAAAGTTCAACTAAAGTAAAACCATTATGTTTTTTGTTAGTTAAAACTTGGACAGTTTTTTTCAATCGTATTCACCTCCCTTCAAAAAAGATTTATCTACTAGTAAGTCCATTTTATTCATAACTTCACCTACTTAGTCAAGTAGCCAACTCTGCTTAAAATGACGTTGTCAATTTGTATATTGGCAAAATAATGGAGATCACTAAAAACCCCACACCAATACCTAGGATAATTAGCACAATTGGTTCAATTGCTACAGTCAGATTTTTGATTAAGTTATCTGATTCAGACTCAAAATAGTTGGCCAAAGTAAAAAAGACTTCATCAACTTTACCGGTTTCTTCACCAACCCGAACCATTTGTCCGACAATCTTAGGAAAGACATTGCTGGAAAGTAATGTGGAAAAGGGGAGTCCTCTTTCTACTCCAGTATATGCTTCTTTTAGGGTTTTTTTAAAAACTGAATTATCAGTCATATCTGAAACAATTCCAATTGAATCCAAAAGCGGAATACCTGCTGAAGTTAGCAGACCAAAAGTTCGATTAAAATCTGTTAAAGCAACTCCGGTAATAATTTTTCCTACAATTGGTACCTTAAGTAGCAATTTGGCCACAATATATTTATGTTCCTCAGTCTTATTCCATCTATTAAAAACGACCACTGAAGTAATAATGATAATAATACCGAGCCACCAAAAATTCACAAATAAATTCGAAGTAAAAATCAAAATTCTGGTGGGCAGAGGCAATTCAATTGTTGATTGCTGATATAAAGTAATTAGTTTGGGAATAACAAATACCATCATAATGATAATCACTCCTCCCATCATGCCTAAAACCACAATTGGATAAATCATCGCCCCTTTTACTCTAGCTTGAAATTCCCGTTGCTTTTCTAAGCCTTCAGCCATTTGCACTAGTACCTGATCTAGCTTACCAGAAGTTTCACCTGATTTAATTAAATTAACATAAAGCTTAGGGAAAATATCAGGATACCTACCAAATGCCTGAGCCAAAGTTAAACCTCCCTTGATATCCTGCGAGATTTCTTGCAAGGCTTTTTTCAAAATTTTATTGGTTTGCTGTTCTTCTAGAATATCAATCGCATTTGAAAGTACCAAACCGGCTTTTACCATTGTAGCTAGTTGCCGAGTCAGTACCACCAATTCACTAAAGCTAACCCGATTAAATATGCTGTCGAAAAATTTATCAAAACCCGGTTTTTTTGATTTTAAGCTAATAACTACTAAACCTTTTTTCCGAAGAATTAAAGCTGCTGAATGAACATCTGATGCCTGAACAGATCCGGAGTGATATTCTCCGTTACTAGTTTTGGCACGGTAAATATATTCCATAAATTATTTAAGCAGCTTGGCTAACAAACCAGGCCGAAGCGCATACCTGGAAGCTACTTCCTCAGTAATTTTTCCATTTCTGACCAAATCTGCCAAAGACCTTTCCAAAGTTTGCATTCCCAGCTCAGCAGAGGTTTCAATGGTACTATCAATTAAGTATGACTTCGCTTCACGAATTAAATTGCGAACGGCCGGTGTGGCAAACAGTAGTTCATAAGCTAAGGCACGGCCTGGTTCAATAGTGGGGATCAAACGAAGGGAGAGAATAGCCTCAAGTGTGGATGCCAACTGTAATCTAACTTGAGGCTGAGCCACTTCTGGAAAAACATCAATAATACGATCAACTGCTTGAGATGCCGAATTAGTATGCAGCGTTGCTAAAACTAAATGACCGGTTTCAGCAATGGTAATAGCAGAAGAAATTGTTTCCAAATCCCTCATTTCTCCAACTAACACTACGTCCGGATCTTCCCTGAGCGCCGCTCTCAAAGCATTCCCCCAAGACCGAGTGTCTTTAAACATTTCCCTTTGTTCAATTAAGGCTTTACCCTGAGGATAGACATATTCAATCGGGTCTTCAACAGTGATTATATGGGTGGCTCTTTCCAAATTTATTTTATTAAGAAAAGAGGCTAGAGTAGTAGTTTTTCCATGACCAGTTGGCCCGGTCACCAAAACAAAACCCTGTTTTAACTCAGTTAGTTTGCTAACAACCATGGGTAATCCTAATTCTTCTAATAGAGGAATTTTTAGAGGAATCAGTCGTAAGGCAATAGCCGAATAACCCTTTTGCATGTAAACGCTAGCTCTAAACCGAGCTTTAGATTCAAATTCAAAGGAGAAATCCAACTCCAGATTCTGTTGATAAATTTGTTTTTGAATATCGGTTAGCAAAGGCAAAAGTAAACTTTCAATTTGCTGTGGAGTACACCTTTCTTCGCCAGTGATAGCAAGCATATCGCCCTGGATCCGAAGCATTGGGGGAAAACCAACTGATAGATGAAGGTCGGAGGCATTTCGCTCAACTGTTAATTCCAAAAGCTGTTGAATATTCATCAGTCCTGTGCCACCCTTAAGACCTCCTCTAGGGTCGTGATCCCTTCCAAGGCTTTTAAATATCCATCTTGTTTCATGGTTACCATTCCGGCACTGATTGCCGCTTCCTCTATTTTATTAGAGGTGGCACTTTCCAGAATAAGCTTAGCAATGGCATCAGTGATGACCAACACTTCATAAATACCAATTCTGCCCAAATAGCCAGTGCCGCCACAGGCTTTACAACCTTTACCTTTATACAGTTTCATTACCGGAGTAGTGGTTGGTAAATATGCACCCAATACAGCCTTGACAGTGTTAGTTAATTCCGCAGGAATATTAAATTCCACTTTGCAATATGTACAAATTTTTCTAACTACCCGCTGACCAACCGTACAATTAAGAGCTGATGTTAAAAGAAACGGCTCAACACCCATGTCAACCAAACGGGGAGGAGCACCAGCTGCAGAATTAGTATGAACTGTAGAAAATACCTGATGCCCGGTTAAAGCTGCCTGAATTGCCAATTCTGCTGTTTCGGTATCACGAACCTCACCAACCATGATCACATTAGGGTCTTGTCGTAAAAAACTTCGTAAAGCAGCAGCAAAAGTCAGTCCAATACCCTGATTAACCTGAACTTGATTCACTCCGTTAATTTGATATTCAACCGGATCTTCAATAGTAACCACATTCACTTTACTGGTGGAAACCTTTGTCAGAATGGAATACAAAGTTGTGGTTTTACCTGAACCAGTTGGGCCACAAATTAAAATAATTCCGTGGGACCGCAATAGTTGAGACTCTAATGCCTTTAAAGCAACACCTCTGATGCCAAGTTCCACAAAAGTAGGTGCGGCAGTTGATTTAGGCAGTAGCCGTAACACTACCTTTTCACCATAAACAGTAGGTATGATTGAAACACGAAGATCAACCTCATTTTGCCCATCATTAAAAGTAAAACGACCATCTTGAGGCAATCTTTTTTCATCAATTTTTAAAACAGAAAGAATTTTAATGCGGGAAATTAAGGCATCATGAACACCTTTAGGGAGCAGTATTTTCTCTTGCAGAATCCCATCAATCCTGTATCTAACAATAACCCTGTCTTCTTGAGGCTCAATATGAATGTCCGAAGCTCTTGATTTAATGGCATACTCCAGTAGTTGTTTAACTATATTAGAAACTGGAGCTTCGCGAATAACTTCGGTGTTTTCCTCCGCCGTGGTTTCTGTTTTGACTGACTGTACCTCACGCAAAGCTGAAGTTACATCTGTAGTCAAAGTTTGAGCGTACTGTTCATCAATGGCTTTTAAAATATCATCTTTTAATGCTAAAAAGGGCTTGATTCTCATGCCGCTTCTTTTTTCAATAAATTGAATCACCTGCACATCCAATGGATCTTCCATAGCGACCCATAACTCATTATTTGATTTTTCAAAGGGAATAATACGGTAACGTTGAGCAGCTGGCTCAGGAATCATGTTTAGTATATCCGCAGATATACCTTTACCTTCAAGCTTAACAAAAGGGATATTTAGCATTTGGGCTTTGGCAGCCGCGACCTTATCAGGTGAAACCAAATTATGGGAGAGCAATAGTTTATCGATCGTCTGACCGGAATTAATACTCTCCAGTTTTAAAGCCGATACTTGATCAGGAGTCAGTAAACCTTGCTGTAATAAAAGATCCTCAATTGTATTAGCCATTGGCAGTAGGCCCTAAAGATTTAGGGCATAGTTTTATTATGTTAAAATTGCGGCATGATTGCAAGACTGCTAATTTCAGCAGATTTAATTACTCGAAAAAAAACCATTAATCAGGAATTAAACTTAATTTTAGAAAATTGGCAGCCGGAATCTGTTCACCCAGACCTATCAGGTCATCCTGACTTATTATATATAGAAGCTGATACTAAATTGGGAATTGAGCAAGCAAAAAAAATTAAGTCTCATTTTACCTTAAGACCATATTCAGCCAAGGGTAGAGTAGCAGTACTAGAAGATGCAGCTGGACTGACAATTGACGCTCAAAATGCTTTGTTAAAAACCCTTGAGGAATTACCCAGTGAAGCTGTACTAATTTTAGCTGCTAAATCTGAGTCAACTTTTTTACCAACTGTTTTATCGCGTTTACAAATCACCCAATTAGAAAAAGCACAGTTACCTTTAAGTAATACTGAATATAACTTTGATAAGCTTTTAACTTCTTCTATTGAACAACGTTTTGAATATATTGAAAGCCTGAAAGATAAAAAAGCTTTTTTAGCTGGATTAATCAACTATTTCCACCAACGTTTACCCTCACTAAAATCAGCGGATGAAACAAGCTTTGTAGGGGAGCTCTTGCAAGCAGAGGAATGGGCAGCCCAAAATGTCAATATTAGGGCAATTTTAGAATATCTAATGCTTGTTATGCCTATTTAGTTTATGTTAAACTAAAACTTCTCAATATGGCAAAAGACTCCAGTAGTTATTCAGCAGAACAAATTCAGGTATTAGAAGGCCTTGAACCAGTGCGAAAAAGGCCGGGAATGTATATCGGTTCAACTGACGCCAGGGGACTCCATCATCTGATCAAAGAAACCGTTGACAACGGTATCGATGAAGCACTAGGTGGACACGCCAAGAATATTTGGATAGTACTGCACGAGGATAACTATATAACAGTAGCCGACGACGGTAGAGGGATCCCAGTAGATATTCATCCTAAAGTGGGTATATCTGCCTTGGAAGTTATTATGACCACTTTGCATGCCGGAGGAAAATTCGGTGACGGAGGATATAAAGTTTCCACAGGATTACACGGAGTTGGAGTTTCCGCTGTAAATGCACTATCTGATTACTTAAGAACAGAGGTTCGAAGAGACGGCAAACAATATTTCCAAGAATATTCCAGGGGTATTGCAAAATCTCGAGTGTCGGAAATGAAAGAAGCAAATAATCTTCCCTTTAAAACTAGCTTTAAATGGCCATCCAAAACCGGCACAAAACAAACTTTTTTAGCAGATGCATCCATCTTCTCCACAATTACTCCTGATTTTGAAAGATTAGAAAAGCAGATCAAACAAGTCGCCTATTTAGTTGCCGGAATATTTTTCCATCTTTATGATGAGAGAACAAGCAAAGAAACCCATTTTTACTTTCAATCAGGTATAGCAACTTTAATCAAACACTTAAACCGCAATAAGGCCCTTATTCACTCGGAGCCAATTCTAATACACAAAGTAGTTAATGAAATTGATGTTGAGGTGGCCATTCAATATAACGATAGTTTTGTGGAAAATGTAGAAAGTTTTGCCAACGTCGTACCAACTACTGAGGGTGGTAGTCACTTAACCGGTTTTAGGATTGCTTTAACTAGAGCCATTAATGATTATGCCAGAAAAACTGAAGCCTTGAAAGAAAAAGATGAAAATTTAACCGGAGAAGATGTTAAAGAAGGATTGACTGCAGTTATTTCAATCAAAATGAATTCCGATATTATTCAATTTGAATCTCAGACTAAGGAAAAATTAGGTAATGCCGAGGTTCAACCCATCGTGGCACAAGTGGTTAAAGATGGTTTAGAAATGTTTTTTGAGGAAAATCCCCAAGAAGGTCGGTCAATCTTAGAAAAAGTAATGTTAGCAGCCAGAGCCAGAGCTGCTGCCAGAGCTGCTAAAGATGCAGTGATTAGAAAAGGTGCTTTAGAAGGTATGACTCTGCCAGGAAAATTAGCTGATTGTCAGGAAAAAGACCCGGCCGGAGCAGAATTATATATTGTTGAGGGAGATTCAGCTGGTGGTAGTGCAAAACAAGGAAGAGATCGAAAATTCCAGGCTATTTTACCCCTCAAAGGTAAGATTTTAAACACTGAAAGAGCCAGACTTGATAAGGTTTTAGAATTTGAAGAAATTAAAGCCCTGGTAATTGCCTTAGGAACTGGGATTGGCGATACTATAAATTATGATAAAGCCCGCTACCACCGCATTATTATGATGACTGATGCTGATGTTGATGGTGGACATATTTTAACACTACTTTTGACTTTCTTTTACCGCTATATGCCGGAAATTATTACTAGGGGTTATATGTATATTGCCCAACCGCCTTTGTATAAAATCCAAAAGGGCAAAGAAATTCATTACGCTTACACAGACGAGGAAAAAGAGGGCATCTTAAAAACTATCCGCGGTGGCAAAATCGATGATGTAGTTGTTGAAGCAGAGGCGGTTGAATCACTAACGGAAGAGATTCAACCCAAGAAAACCCCGGGAATTATTATCCAAAGATATAAAGGTTTAGGAGAAATGAATCCCGAACAGCTTTGGGAAACCACTATGAATCCGGCAAACAGAGTGTTAAAGCAAGTAACAAATGATGATGCAGCCGCAGCTGATGAGGTATTTACCATGTTAATGGGAGACGAAGTTCCACCGCGAAAAAGATTTATCCAAACCCATGCCAAGATGGCCACTTTGGATATCTAGTTACTTGCCCAAATATTGATGGACAAGCAGTATTTTATTATTGATTTTGATTCAACTATTATTCAGACCGAGGGATTTGACGAGCTTGCAAAAATTGTTTTAAAAAATAATCCTCAAAAAGATTCAGTATTAAAAAAAATCCAGGAATTTACGGCCAAAGGTATGGAGGGAAAAATTGGGTTTCAAGAAAGTCTCCAAAAGAGAATTTCCCTACTTAAAATTAATAAATCTCATATTCAGAATGTCACAAAGATCCTAAAAAGGAAAATTTCACCATCAGTACTGCGAAATAAAAAGTTTTTCAAAAATTATAAGGATAGTGTCTATCTGATCACCGGCGGTTTTATTGAATATGTAGAACCGATTGCCAATAAACTTGGCATTCCCAGAAATCATATTCTAGCTAATTCATTTAGATTTGATAAAAAGGGAACTGTTTTAGGATTTGAAAGTAAGAATCCTCTTTCTAAGAATAACGGAAAAGTCACGGCCGTAAAAAGTCTTAGATTAAATGGCGAGATTATTGTCTTAGGTGATGGTTTTACTGATTTACAAATAAAGAATTTGGGAGCTGCAAAGAAATTTATTGCTTATATTGAAACTGCCAGTAGAGAAGCTGTTACCAAGACTGCAGATCACATAGTGGGTAACTTTGATGAATTTTTATTTAGTCAAAATTTACCAATGTCAATTTCTTATCCCAAATCAAAAATTAAAGCCTTACTACTTGAAAATATCGAGGAATCAGCTAAAACGGCTCTAGAGAAAGAAGGTTATCAGGTAGAATTATTAAAAAATGCCTTGGACGAAACTGAACTATCAAAAAAGATTGAGGATATCCAAATTTTAGGAATTCGCTCCAAAACCAAAATTACCAAAAGAGTCTTAACAAATGCCAATAAATTAAAAGTAATTGGAGCATTTTGCATTGGCACGGACCAGATGGATTTAGAGGCGTTAACAGAAAAAGGTATTGCTGTTTTTAATGCCCCGTTTCAAAATACTAGATCAGTTGTTGAACTAGCTTTAGGTGAAATGATTATGCTAATGAGACAAACCCTTGAAAAAAACAATAAGTTACATCAGGGAATTTGGGATAAATCCGCTCTTGGATCAAATGAAATAAGAGGGAAAACCTTAGGAATAATTGGCTATGGTCATATTGGTTCCCAGCTTTCTGTTTTAGCAGAAAGCATTGGTCTGCAGGTGATCTATTATGACATTGTAGAAAAATTGCCCATGGGAAATGCCAGAAAAATGAATAATTTATCTGAGCTTTTAAGAAGTTCTGATATTATTTCTGTACATATTAGCGGGGATAAAGCTAATATTAATTTCATTAGTGAAAAAGAATTTGCGCAAATGAAAGAAGGAGTGATTTTTCTAAATCTAAGCCGGGGCAAAAATGTAGATCTTACAGCTCTAGCTAAATATCTTAAATCAGGCACAGTACAAGGAGCAGGGATAGATGTCTTCCCTGAGGAACCAAGAGCAAAAGATGATATCTTTAAATCAATTCTGCAAAATTTACCAAATGTGATCTTAACCCCACATATTGCCGGATCTACTGAGGAAGCACAGCGACAAATTGCTGACTTTGTATCGGAAAAAATCATCAGTTTTATAAATTCCGGAAGTACCTATTTATCAGTTAACTTCCCCAATTTACAATTACCAGAACAGAAAAGGTCACATCGATTATTACATTTACATAAAAATGTTCCCGGAATTCTGGCAGAAATTAATCGGATTCTAGCAGAAGCAAAAATTAATATTAAAGGTCAGTATTTAAAAACCGAAGAGCAAATTGGTTATGTTATTACTGATGTGGATAAAAAATACAACAAAAAAGTACTAAATAGTTTAAAAAATATTCCGGATACTATTAGATTTCGAGTTCTCTATTAACATGAAAAGAGTCTTTTTTACAGTCGGACCATCACAAGTTTATCCAACTCTATATAAACATCTGAAAAAGGCTATGGAATTGGAAATTTCGTCAATAAGTCATCGGGGAAAAGATTTTACTAAATTGTATCAGGATACAACTGTCAATCTAAAAAGATTAATGAACATCCCGGAAAATTATCAAATATTTTTTGTCTCTTCTGCTTTAGAAAGTATGGAAAGAATTATCCAAGGAACTGTTCAGAAAAATTCCTTCCATATTATCACTGGTTCATTTGGCAATACCTGGGCAAAATATGCCAAACAACTGGGGAAAAATGTCATTACATATGATGTAAAAGATAGTTTAGAGAATATTGAAGTTCCTGCTAGTGCTGA
Source organism: uncultured Gammaproteobacteria bacterium (assembly GCA_964523905.1). GTDB lineage: Bacteria > Patescibacteriota > Microgenomatia > Daviesbacterales > UBA10151 > CAZFYQ01. Next base: position 159,219 of record CAZFYQ010000001.1, on the reverse strand, counting down.
AATTATTTGCATTACCCAAAATGATACTTCTACCGGATTTTGGTTTCCAATGGAAGAAATTTATAGTTTAAAGAAAAAATTTCCTGAAAAACTTATCGCAATTGATATTGTTTCATCTGTACCTTTTGTAGAAATTGATTTTCGTTATGTTGATATCGCATTTTTTTCTGTACAAAAAGGATTTGGTATGCCAGCAGGCTTGGGAGTAATGATTGTAGGACCTAAAATGCTGGAAAAAGCAAAAAGTCTTTTAGATAAAGGTGTGAGTATCGGAAGCTATCATAGTTTATTAAATTTATCCTCAAAAGCCTTAAAGTATCAGACTCCAGAAACTCCCAATGTTTTGGGGATTTATTTACTAAATCAAATTACAATGGATATGCTAAAAAAAGGAATAAAAAACATCAGACAGGAAATAACACAAAAAGCGAAGTTAATTTATGCTTTTTTTAATAATCATTCAAAATATTCTACAGCCATCAAAACTGAGAAATTCTTATCTCCAACTACTTTAGTCTTTGATGTTAACAACGATTCAGAAAAAATAAGAAAAAAATTAGCAAAAAAAGGATTTTTAATTGGAGCAGGATACGGGGATAATAAAGCATCTCAAATTAGAATTGCTAATTTTCCCACACATACACTAAAAGATGTAAAATTAATGCTTAGGGAAATTCTATGAAAACGAGAGTGCATTTTTTGGGAATAGCAGGGAGTGGCGCTTCAGCAGCTGCAGAACTGGCTAAAGCCCAAGGGTTTACAGTCACTGGATGTGATTTATCTTTGGAGGGTCATGACCCAAAACATTTAAAAGATGTTGATATTTTGGCAATTACGCCAGCAGTTATTTCTTTTGATCCAAAAAATACAGAATTAGTCCAAGCCAAAAAACAGGGTTTGGAGGTATTAACCTGGCAAGCATTTGTTGGTAAATATTTATTAGAAGACAAATTTGTTATTGCAGTTACCGGTACTCACGGCAAATCCACAACTACTGCCATGATTGCTAAGGTTCTAACAGATGCTAAGTTAGATCCTAGCGTGTTATTAGGTGCGGTGGTCCCGAAGTGGAAAAATAATTATCGAGTAGGGAAAGGCAAATATTTCGTGATTGAGGCAGATGAGGCCTATGATAATTTTTTAAATTACTTTCCGGATATTGCTGTGGTAACAAATATTGAAATGGACCACCCGGAATATTTTAAAGATTTTAATAGTTATCAGAATAGTTTTGAAGAGTTTTTACTACAAACTAAAAAAATCATTTTGGGAAACTTATCTGATCCAATTGTGGCGGAAATTTTTAAAGATGTGATGAAAAAGTCTAGCGTAACTGGTTTTGATTATTCCAAAAATCAGTATGATTTAAATTTAAAAATACCTGGGCAGTTTAATATTTTAAATGCTACTGCAGCTTTTGAGGTAGGACTACAACTGGGTATTAATCCGGAAATTATCAGAAATAGCTTAAATAATTATTCAGGGATTGGAAGAAGGTTTGAATTTCTAGGAACATACAAAGGAGCAGATATTTATACTGATTTTGGTCATCATCCAACAGAAATTAAAACCACAATGGAAGCTGCCAGAGAAAAATTTCCCGATCAATATATCTGGCTGGTATATGAGCCGCATATGTTTTCCAGAACCAAAGGACTTTTTAAAGAATTCGTGAAGACTTTTACAAATTTGCCAGTTAACCAAACTATACTTCTGGATATTTATCCATCCCGCGAGGCAGATACCGGAATAGTTTCCAGCAAACAACTGGCAGATGCTGTCAGCAAAAGTAATATTGATTATGTCCCGGAAAAAGATTTAAGAGGTATTTTAAAAACAGAAGTAAATCAGGGAGATATAATCTTTTTTATGGGAGCAGGAAATATTGATCAGTTAGCTAAATCTTTTGCCATTAAAAACGCCACTAACGTGTAACTGGTAGTTAACACTTTTCCTGATACAAACATTTGGTAAGCTTTTTTAAAAGGCATTTTTATAACCTCCACATATTCATCTTCATCAGGAGCTTTTGTGGAGGGGAATAGATCTGTTGCCAAATAAATATATGGCATATAATTAATTTTTGCCGAACCCATAAAAGAAATCAGTTTCTTAATTTTCTTAGCGTCTAAACCGATTTCTTCTCTTAATTCATTATGCACTTGCTTGATTCGTCCTTTTTCATCACTTGCAGTACAACCACCGGCCGGAATTTGTAAGACATAGTCTTTCCATGCCGGACGCCATTCTTTAACTAAATAAACATTCTTAGCTTTATCTAATACTAAGATACCAACACCATTAGCATGATCAATATATTCCCAATCTGCAACTCTATTATTGGAGAATTTTATTTTAGTAGCAATTATTTTGGTTAAAGAACTTTTATAAACTACTTTTTCGGAAATAATTTTTGGTTTCACAAATTTAGAGTGTTATTTTCTTAATTTTACTGCTTAAATCAGTCCCAAAAAACCGGGAAGCAATTTGGTATACCTGCTCTGGTGCATCTGTAACAAAAAATTCCCAAGTGGAAGTATTTGATCTGGCTAATAAATCTTCTTTTTCCAGTACTTGCTTAAGAATACGTGTGGTGGGAATTGCGGAATCCACCAGTGTTACCTTTGGACCTACTGTCTGTTTGATAGTTTCTAGTAACAGAGGATAGTGTGTACATCCCAGTATCAAGGTATCTATACCTGATTTCACTACATCTTCCAAGTAATCTTCAGCTACCAACCTAGTAGCTTCATGTTTATCTAAACCCTCTTCTGCCAGTGGCACAAAAAGCGGACAACCTACTGAGAAAACTTTTACTGCAGGGTCAAGTCGGTGAATTTCTTCCTCATAGGCCAGACTTCGAATTGTTCCATCAGTACCAATTACCCCAATTTTCTTATTTTTAGTCACCTTAACAGCTTCATCTGCAGCTGGTTTTACTACTCCAATCACGGGGACTTTAGCATATTTTTCTATTTCCTCCAAAGCAAATGCAGATATAGTATTGCAAGCTACAACCAAACATTTCACTTGCTTTTTTAAAAGAAAATCAGTTAATTCTTTGGCAAATTGGGTAACTACTTCCTTTGACCTGGTACCATAAGGCACTCTAGCTGTATCGCCTAGATAAATAATACTCTCGTTAGGAAGCTGTTTTACAATCTCTTTTGCTACAGTTAATCCACCAATACCAGAATCGAATATACCAATCGCTGCGTTGTTCATGTTGTTACAAAGAATTTGTGGCCAGAAACAAGTATAATAACATAGTATGGACAATTTCGGGAATTTAAAAGTATTAAACAGGAATAAGAAAGTACTAATTTTTGGATTAGGTTTAAATCAAGGAGGAGTAGGCGCGGCTAAATTTTTTGCAGCAAAAGGTGCTGTTGTTAGAATTACTGATTTAAAATCCGCCAAAGACTTAAAACCTTCTATAGAAGAATTAAAATCTTTTCCGGAAATCACTTACAGTTTAGAAAAACATCTACATGAGGATATTGATTGGGCAGATTTAATTATTAAAAACCCGGCAGTGAAACGGGAAAATGAATATTTAGAATACGCTCGCAAAAAAAATAAAACAATTGAAACGGACTTAGGCATTTTCTTTAAAGTAGTTGACCGCTCACAAATAATTGGTATTACTGGCAGCAAAGGTAAATCTACAGTCGCTGCTTTAATTTATGAAGGGTTAAGGCAAAACGGGAAAGATGCTGTATTGGTCGGAAACATTGGTACAAGTGTTCTAGAAACCATTCCCCTTATCAAAAAAAACACTTTAGTCGTACTGGAAATTTCTTCTTTTCAGTTAGAGGGATTAATTCCTCATAAAATTTCTCCCAAATATGCCGTCATCACCAATATCCACCCAGATCATTTAAATTACTATTCAGGAATGTATGAATACATTGCAGCAAAAAGGTTAATAACTCAATTCCAGACTGAAGATGATTTTTTACTTCTCAACAGAGAAGATAGTATTTTAAACAACCCAAAATTTACAGATGGTTTATCTGCTCAAGTAATTTTTTATAGCAAAACTGATCTACCTAGTGATTTTAATCCCGTTTTAAAAGGCAATCACAACTTAAGCAACTTCGCCGCTGCATTAGCTCTGCTACAAAGCTTGAAAATCCCTTTGAAGGATGCCGAAGAGGCAATTAAAAATTTCAAAGGCGTAGAATTTAGGTTACAGCTGATTAAAACTTGGCAGGGTATCCAAATAATTAACGACACTGCTTCAACTAATCCTACCTCCGGTATTTCAGCCCTTGATGCATTTCCCAATTCTATACTAATAGCAGGGGGAATGAATAAAAACTTGGACTATAAAGAATATGCAAAACAGCTAGCAACTAAAGCCAAAACTGTATTCTTTCTTGCGGGGGATGTCACCGAAGAAATCAAAAAAGCAGTACCGGCTGATAAAATTGCCGGAACCTATGATAATTTAGAAAAATTATTAACTGATATTAAAACAGTTGCCAAAACAGGCGATATTATTTTGTTTTCTCCGGCAGCCACCTCATTTAATTTATTTCAGAATGAATTTGATAGAGGCAGTAAATTTAATCAAGCGGTGGAAAGGATTTTTAAATAAAATGCTACGCGCTTTAAAAAAGACTTTTTATTTTCCCGTAGCCTGGTATTTTAGATTTTTTGCCAAGATACAACTACAACTTTGGAAACCGCGGATAATTGTAATTACCGGTTCAAATGGTAAAACCACTTTACTGCATTTAATTGAATCTCAACTAAATAATCGGGCCAAATATTCTCATCATGCCAACAGCAGTTTTGGAATTCCTTTTAATATTTTAGGGATCGATAGAAAAGAATTAAAAATCATGGAATGGCCAGTACTTTTTTTAAAGGCTCCATTTAAAGCATTTAAATCTCCGCCCAAGGAAAATATTTATATTGTTGAAGCAGATTGTGACCGCCCAAACGAGGGAAAATTCCTCGGCTCTTTACTTAAACCAGAGGTAACTATTTGGCTAACGGTATCTTATACACATAGCATGAACTTTAAAAATCTTGACGCCATTGCTAAAGAGTTCGGGAACTTTTTAAAGTACACTTCTAATTTGGCAATAATAAACGGCGATAGTGATTTAATTATCCAGCAAATCTCAAATACCAAAGCTACTGTCAAGCCGATTCACCAACAAAATCATTTAGAAAATTATACTATTACTCATAATGCTTCACGATTTAGAATAGATGGCAATCAATACTTATTTAAGTTTTTGCTTCCCGAAGAAAATTTTTATTCTATTAGTGCTTCTAAAATGTTAATGGATTATTTAAACTTTAATTTTAATAGCAATTTTAAGAATTTCATTTTACCTCCTGGACGTAGTTCTGTTTTTAAAGGCATTAAAAACACTATTATTATAGACGGTAGTTATAATGCGACACCAGCTTCAATGATGGCAAGTTTAGATTTGTATAAGGTTTATCCTGGTGCTAAAAAATGGGCAATTTTATCCGATATGGTAGAGCTGGGAAAAGAAGAAGAGATTGAGCATCAAAATTTAGCTAAGTTGATTGCTGACGCACACCTGAGCAGGATCATTCTAATGGGCCCAAGAATGATTAAATATACTTTACCTAAACTTAAAGAACTGGCACCAAAATTAAATATTGTTAGTTTTGAAAGACCAGATGAGGTATTGCACTACTTGCAGCAAAATATTAGTGGGGGAGAGATATTATTTTTTAAAGGAGCCAGATTTTTAGAAGGAGTGATCGAACACTTATTAAAAGATAAAAATGATATCCATAAACTTTGTCGCAGGGAAAAAGTCTGGCAAAAAAGAAGAAAGAAATGGGGACTATGAAAATTTTAGTATTACACGGCTGGACCTATTCAACGGAGAAATGGTCAAATTTTATTGATTTATTAAAAGAGAAAAATGATGTGGAATTTTTGAAAATTCCTGGTCTAACCGAAGAGTTAAAAGAAATCTGGCAGCTGGATAATTATGTTGAGTGGTTAAATAAAAAAGTAGTTGGGCAAAAAGGCAAGGTTGTATTAATCGGACATTCAAATGGGGGAAGAATCTCTTTAGCCTTTGTCAATAAATATCCTGATAAAGTTTCTAAATTAGTTTTGATAGATAGTGCGGGCATTTATCATAATGAATTACCAATTAGATTAAAAAGATTATTTTTTAAAGGGGTTGCAAAAATAGGAAAAAATCTCACCAGCTCTGAGAGATTAAAAAAAATACTTTACAAATTTACCAGAGAAAGAGATTATTATGAAGCTTCATCAATAGTTAAAAAAACCATGGTAAATTTAATCACTTCAGATATTGCTCATCTACTGGAAAAAATTAAAGTTCCTACCTTAATTATTTGGGGACAAGAAGACAAAGTTACACCACTGGTTGACGGAAAATTAATGCATTCTTTAATTAAAAACTCTAAATTAAGTATTATTAAAGACGCCAGACATTCACCCCAATTTACCCATCCAAAGGAGGTAGTAAAAATAATCAATGAGTATCTTTAATTCTTTAGGTTCTAATTATAATTTTGGATTCGCTATAAGAGCATTATTTGCCAGTAATAATGATAAGAAATTAAAAGCTTTTCTGGAAGAAAAATACCAGGGTAAAGCTACACTATTATGTAAAGGCCGTCAGGCAATTGAGCTGGCTCTTAAAAAAACTAATTTATCAGAAGGAACAGTAGCAATTAATGGATTTACCTGTTTTGCCGTATACGAGGCGATTAAAAAAGCCGGACTGGATGTTGAATATTTAGATATTGCAAAAGATGATTTAAATTTCTCAGCAAAGACTCTTGAAAAACATCTGGAAAAAAATCAAAAAATTAAAGTGGTAATAATTCAAAATACTTTGGGTTATCCTTGTGATATCGAAAGAATTTCTCAACTCTGTAAAAAGAAAAAAGTCATACTAATTGAGGATTTGGCTCATTCAGTCGGTACCAGATATAGTAATCGGCAAGAAGCAGGAACTGTAGGTGATTTTGTAGTGTTATCATTTAGCCAGGACAAAATGATTGATACTGTAACAGGAGGTGCTTTAATTGAACGATAGACTATATCCCTTATTTACTTATTTGATCAGAAATACTTACCCAATTGGATTAGGTAAATTCATGCACTTTGTCTTAAAGAATTTAAGACTTTTATCAAATCCTATGAATAGTCAGGGACAAATGTTAAGCGCTGATTTAGTATATGAAGAATTTAAAAAATTAGACCAGAATTTAAGTCACCGTAAAACAATTGCACAAACCTATGCAAAATTAATTAATCCAAAAATTCTATCCTCCAAGATAGTCAAACAAATAGAATTTTCCTCAAACTTACGCTTTCCGATATTTGTAGAAAAAAGAGCTGATTTAATTAAATTCTTAAGCCAAAAACAAATATTTATTTCTGATATTTGGTATGATGCGCCTATCGCACCTAAAAAATATCTTAATCAAACTGACTATACCAATCAGTGCCCCAATGCAGAAATTGTGTCCAGCCAAATATTAAATTTACCAACTCATATAAATGTTAATGAAAATGATGCAAGAAATATTTCTAACCTAGTTAACCAATGGCTAAAATCACAGTAGAAGAAGTCACTGACAAAAAGATTTGGGAGGACTTTGTCCTTATCTTTCCTAATGCTAATTTTTTGCAAAGCTATAATTGGGGGCAGTTTCATCAAAATTTAGGAAAAGTTATTAGAAGGGTTGGTTTTTATCAAGGTGAAAAGCTGACCGGAGTGATGCTGGCAATTGTTGAAAAAGCCAAACGAGCCACCTATTTAACTATTCCCGGCGGCCCCTTAATCAACTTTGAAGATGCCAATACTATTGAAACCTTTAGAGAGATAATTATCAAAATTGGCAAAGAAAATAAATGTAGTTTTGTAAGATGTAGACCCCAGATTTTAGAAAATGAAAATAATGCCAGATTATTTGAAGGACTGGGTTTTACAAGTGCTCCTATGCATTTACACGCCGAGTTAACCAGTCAGATTGATCTTAGCAAATCTGAGGAGGAACTGATGTCTAGCATGCGAAAAAATACCCGTTACGAAGTAAAACAAGCACTTAAGGAAAATATTACAATTAAAGAAAGTCAAGACACTTCCGATATTGATGAGTTTTACGCATTACAAATTGAAACAGCCAAAAGACAAAAATTTGTAGCATTTAATAAAAAATTCTTAAAAGAGCAATTTGAGATTTTTGCTCGCGAAAACCAAGCGGTTTTATACACTGCATATTTAGGAAAAAAGAAATTAGCTCAAGCTTTTATTATTTTCTATGGCAATGAGGCAGATTATCACTATGGTGCCAGCACGCAGGAGGGTAGAAAATTTCCCGGTGCATATTTGATCCAGTGGCATGCCATGTTAGAAGCCAAAAAAAGAGGGTTAAAAAAATATAATCTCTGGGGGGTAGCTCCTGAGGGTGAAACTAACCATCGTTTCTACGGAGTATCAATCTTTAAAAGAGGTTTTGGTGGAGATGATATTGAATATTTACATGCCAGAGACTTAAGTTTAAGCAAAATAGCCTATCGAATTAATTGGCTAATTGAGATGGCTAGGAAAAAGGGTCGCCGAGTCTAACTCGATCTTGTTTAGACTTGTTAAACCAGGTATAATAATTTAGTGGCCATACGGCCATTTTTAAAGCTCCAAATATGGCAGATAACATCGGTAAAATACAGCTGGCTCCCATTGTTGAGGAGATGCAAAAATCCTACTTAGACTATGCAATGTCAGTGATCGTAGCTCGTGCTTTACCTGATGTTCGAGATGGATTAAAACCAGTGCAACGAAGAATTATCTTTGCCATGCATGAACAAGGCTTACACCACACTTCACGTTATCAGAAATCTGCTGCAGTGGTGGGAGAAGTAATGAAGAATCTGCATCCTCATGGCGATGCACCAATTTATGAAGCCATGGTTAGAATGGCCCAAAATTTCTCCATGCGATACATGCTGGTAGATGGACAAGGAAACTTTGGTTCAATTGACGGTGATTCCCCAGCTGCCATGCGGTACACCGAAGCCAGATTATCAGCCATTGCTGATGAGCTACTTAGAGATATTAATAAAAATACTGTTGATTTTATTGATAACTATTCCGGAACAGTGCAGGAGCCAGTATTACTTCCTTCAGTGATTCCTAATTTATTATTAAATGGAGCTTCTGGTATTGCGGTTGGTATGGCTACCCAAATTCCTCCTCATAATTTGGGTGAGGTTTGTGATGCTTTAATGTATATGATTGAGCATCCTGCCAAACCTGTGACTAAAACTGAGGCCAAAGAACCCGCCACCAGTGAGATCGCAACTGAACCAACTGAAGAAACTAATATTTCAGGAGCTTTTTCTTCTGAGGCTAATGTGGAAGATTTACTGGAATTTATTAAAGGTCCGGATTTTCCAACCGGTGCCTCAATTTATGATCAAACCGAAATTTTAGCAGCTTATGCCACTGGCAAAGGTCGAATTATTATGCGCGCCAAAGCAGAAATTGAAGAAACTCCCAGCGGCAAGATGCAAATTGTAGTTTCCGAGCTACCATACCAAGTAAATAAAGCTACTTTGATCGCTCGAATTGCGGATATGGTTAAAGACAAAAAACTAGAAGGCATTGCTGATTTAAGAGATGAATCTGATAGAAAACAGATGGTTCGGATTGTGTTTGATCTAAAACGGGATGCCAAACCACAGTCTTTGTTAAATAATCTTTACAAACATACTGCCATGCAATCAGTGTTTAATGTTAATTTAGTAGCTTTATCTGATGGAGTACCTCATTTACTGACCTTAAAAAGAATCTTAGAAGAATTTATTTATCATCGCCAAACTATTGTTAGAAAACGGACTGAATTTGATTTAGCTGAGGCTAAAGCCAGAGAACATATTTTAGAAGGACTAAAAATTGCCGTTGATAATATTGATGAGGTAATTGCTACCATTAGAAAAAGTAAAGATTCGGACGAGGCTAAAACTAACTTAATGACCAAATTTAAGCTCACTGAAATTCAGTCAGTGGCAATTTTGGACATGCAACTTCGAAGATTGGCAGCTTTAGAAAGACAAAAGATCGAAGATGAACTGAAAATGGTTAGAGAAACTATTGCTTTCTTGGAAGATCTCCTGGCTCATCCGGAAAAAATCTTAAAAGTAATTAAAGATGAGCTGGAAAAAATCAAAGAAAAATACGGTGATGATAGAAGAACCAGGGTTTATAAACAAAAAATCGGCGAGTTTTCTGAAGAAGATTTAGTGCCAAATGAAACTACCATTGCTACCATTACTGCTGGTGGTTATATTAAACGACAGGCACCACATTCGTTTAGAACCCAACAGCGTGGTGGAAAAGGCGTGATGGGAATTTCCACTAAAGAAACCGATGCAGTGTCTCATATTTTCTACACTCAAACCCATGACAATATTCTATTCTTTACAGATAAAGGCCGGGTATTTCAGGTGAAAGTCTGGGAAATTCCGGAAACCCAAAGAGTGGCCAAAGGACAAGCGGTGGTTAATTTAATCAATGTTGAACAAGGAGAAAAAATTACTGCTGTTTTAACCACCAGACTTAAAGATGAGACCGCCAAATTCTTCTTCATGTGTACTAAAAAAGGCACAGTTAAGAAAACCTCCATCGCCGAATATGCCAATATTCGTAAAAATGGGTTAGTGGCTATTAAGCTTGATAGCGGTGATGAGTTAGGATGGGTGGCACCAACTTCTGGTGCTGATGATTTAATCATTGTTTCCAAAGCCGGTAAATCTATTCGTATCTCAGAAACTCAAGTTAAACCAACTCATCGTGACACGTCCGGCGTTCGAGGCATTAGACTTGGTAGTGACGATGAAGTAGTATCTTTAAATAATATCAAAAACAACGAGGACGAATTATTAATTATCATGGAAAATGGTTTGGGCAAAAAAACTAAGTTTTCCGGCTGGAGCAGGCAGGGTAGAGGAGGACAGGGAGTTAAAGCAGCACAAGTGACCAGTAAAACCGGTTTGATTGTGACCGCCCAGGCAATTGATAAATCAACTGATACTTTGGTATTAACCTCTAATAAAGGACAGCTGATCAAAATGGATCTAAAACAAGTTCCCACCTTACAAAGGCAAACCCAGGGAGTAATATTAATGAGAGTTCGCCCTGGTGAAACAGTCGCAGCAGCAACAGTTGTTTCATCAGCTGAAAAAGCCGAGTAATTGATAACATGTCCAGAAGCAAATTGATCTCTAATATCACAGTCATCTACTTTGTGGCTGGTTTTGTTTTTGCTATTTTATTTGCACTTTACTATCGTTGGTCACCTTTATCATTTTTATCACCGGGATTTTATGCAGTTATTTTAACCTGGCCTTTTCAGGCAATTGGATTTGTGAAAGACCTTTGGGCTTTTGGATTAGCAGGCAAACCAATTTAAACTACTTACTACCCAAAATCTTTTGAGCAAAATCATTAACGAAGTTTGAACCTCGAGAAATAATAAACCCGGATAGCAAAAAATCCAAACCAGGATTACCACTATTTATACCCATTAAGCTAAAAAAACTGATTTGATAAGCAAAACAAAGGAAAATACCAGTTGCTAAAGATAACAAAGGTAGATATGGATGTAGAGCTTTTACGCTACCAAACATATATTCAATAATAGATTCATTAAGTGTGGTAAAGGCAAAAATAATAGTCCAAGCTGGTAAAGCGGCGTGATCCATTAATTAGTCACCTTTCCAGGCATAAAAATAAACTTATACAGATTAATCAAGGCTCCGATAATAGTCAAAGTAGTGTCCACATTTTCACTAGGAGCAGGCACGGGAACAGGGGTGGAGGTTGGTTGCGCAGTAGGGGTAGTTGCAACATTTTGTAACTGGTTTTGCAAATCGCTGATTTGCTGATCTTTTTCCTGAATAGTTTGTTGCAAATTCATGATCTGCTGATTAACAGAGGATAGTGAAGCTTGCAAGTTATTGACTTGATCTTGTAATGAATTGGCTTGCTGAGACTGACGAATCAAAGCTTGATGTTCTTCTGAGGTGACCATTGCCAGCATAATCTCATCAATGGTCATTGGACTATTGGTATATGTTTGCAATCCACCCATGTCCGGATCTCTCCCTAAAACTTCACGGTAAAGATTGCTAATTTGCGCGCCGCGGTCTTCAGTTGGTTGATTAATAGGCGGATTCGAAACGTCAACCGGACCATTATCCACAATCTGCATTTTCCAAGCCGGCCAGTTGTCACCAGGACAAGTGGTAGCTTGACCTGGTAGTTCTTTGTGACCTTTGACCGCGTCCCAGGAACTGACATTAGACAAATCAGAAAAATGATTGATAAAAAAATCACATAACTGATGCGCTGAATCTAACTGTTCTTGAGAGGGAACTTGACCAGAGGTAAAATTACCAACCAGACAAATGCCGATCACTTGCTCATTTAAATTGGCCACATTAGCCCTGGCTGTTGAGATATCACCAACATAATAAACTGTTCCATCTTTAGCAATTACAAAATGGTAACCAATACCACCCCAACCATTGTTATTAATATGATAGTTAGCTATTTCGACCGGTGTTTGATTATCTGGTGAGGCGCTGTGATGAATAGCCAGGTATTTGACCTGAAACAACGGCCTTACCCAACTCCAATTAAAGGAATCTCCAGGGATGGTATCCCTAATATCAACAAACTTGTTTCCCAAAGAGGGGATTGATAAATCTATTCTAGCCATAACTTTGGGACTATAGTACTAAAAATGAGGCTATCTGTCAAATATGCTTGACAGACACTGTGTTTTATTAGACTATTAATATATACAGAAAGGGGGTGAATTAAATGCAAATTCTTCTAGCTTTAGTTTTAAATGCTTTAGCCTTGCTGGCAACTGCTTATGTTGTACCAGGCTTTAAAGTGGATAATTACACTACTGCAATTCTCGCTGCCATTGTTTTGGGAGTAGTCAATACTTTCATCAAACCGGCATTATCTTTTGTAACAGCACCTTTGACTATTTTGACTTTAGGTCTGTTTACTTTTGTGGTTGATGCAGTGGTCTTATTTATCGTGTCTTATTTTGTTCCTGGTTTAATGATTAATGGTTGGATCGCCGCCATTTTAGGAGCAATTGTCTTATCAATTGTTGCTACAATCTTAAACGCTTTGTTAAAAGACTTAGGTAAATTAGGCAAAAAATAATCTAAACTGGAGATTTTTTCTGAGCAGCTGCTCGAATAGTCTGTGGCGTTGCCTTAACTGCCAGTCCGGTTATTTTAACGTATTTTTCTACTATCCTTTGGATGGAGCGGGGGGTTAACCTCATTGATTCTCCATCCAGGGTAGTATCTTTTCTTCCCTGAAATCTGATGAATAATGGTTTAAAGCTGTCTTGTCTTTGGGACAAATACTGATCAACCCAGTTTGATCTAACTTCCCCCCGATTTAAAGCCACCAGTTTAGATACTTTATATCCAGTGGACAACAGAGTCTCTAAGATCGCTTTATCCCTGGCGCCGGCTTTAAGGCTTACCACCGGGCTTTCCAGAAGCATCTTTAACTGATCCTCATCTAATTCTTTGGTCTCACTGCGCTCTTGTTTTATCAGTTCCACCGAATCTGAAGGAAGAGTTTGGATATTTTGCTCTGTTAGGTAGCGAAGAAGTGCCCTAATGGCAATTAAATAATAATTTTGAGTGATTTTTTTAAGTTCAAGTTGAGATAGATGCTGTTTGTATTTGTTTATTAAAGCCAGGTTAATATCAGTTAAGGGAATATCTCCTGTAAATTCCATGAATCTTTTTAAATAATGATCATAATCACGAATAGTAAATTGCGAAGTGTTGGATACTTCTAAATTTTCCAGGAAATCTGCAATTAAGGCCGACAAACTCATACTCTACAAAACTGCCAAACCTACTACCCCCAGGACAGTTAAAACTGAACCTACTATTGCTAAGGTAAAAGTAGCTTCAGAGGAGATTCCCGGGCCTTTACCATTTTTATCAACAAATTGATCAAGAGTAGTTCTAGCAGGAGAAGCTGAGGGAGTACCGGTTGAAACTTGTCCTTGTGGTAAATAAACCACCGGAGGGGCACCAGTTGGTTTAATTGTGATCGTGGGAGTAACGGCTGCGCAAGATCCGGTACTTCCCACCACATAACTACCATTAACCACATTAGCTAAGGTATCAGCTAAAGTAGCGTGTTCAATCACATTTGAATCAGTGGTTTTGGCCTTATCATTAGGATCAAAATCAAATGTCATGGCTGTGGCGCCAGTTGGAGCAGCCGGTAAAACAGAGAAGTTAACTGTGGCGAAAATTCCCTTGCCGTTAAAAGGAGAGGAGGAAGAAGCAATACCGGAGATTTGGATTTTTCCGTTAACAGAGTCTATATTGGAGTTAGGATAATCATTATAAATAGTACCATTTAAAATTGAGGTGGCATTAAAACGGGTAGGATCGTAAAATAATACCACATCAGTGCCGTCAGTCTGAGCACTTTGAGTATCAAGATTAATCACAACCGAAAAAGCACAGGATTGATTAAATGTACCTGTTGAAGGCGAAAGAGCCAGTGTGGAAGCAAATACAGCTGAGGGAGATATTATCATTACAATTGATGTGACAATTGCAAGGATAGTTTTTTTAAAAAACTTCACTTAACCGTAACCTCCAGTTTTCCTGCCTCCTCCAGCAATGGTTTCTCATTGGCAGCACCGATAATATTTGAATCAGTTGTTGAGCCTTGGGTAAACACTACTGATATTTCCGCTTTACCTGATTTTACAGCTTTAAAATCAACTGTTGCAAAGACTCCTTTCCCAGCAAATCTAGCCGTGTTAGGATTAGAAATTCCGGAAATTCTAAGGAAACCGGCAGAGTCTATTTTACTAAGTGGATATTGTGGAAAAATTGTACCAGTATGAATACTGTTATCACTAGCTGATAAAATCTTCGGGTCATATTTAGCTACCAAATCTACGCCATCAACTGCTACAGGGGAGGTGACTATTATGGTAAGCGTAACTTTATCACCAACATTTACCTCAGTTTTATCTGCAGTAAGTGTAATCGTCCCTTTTAAGGGTACTTTTCTAACTACTGACTGTGAAGAGCCAGTAGATTGATTCGTCATTATTGAGCGGATTCCTAGGATCAGTTCAATTACTAAGATTACTCCTAGTATAATAAAAATTATTTTAACGTTTAATTTACCTTTATTGTTATCTGTCATAGTTTATTTAGCATAATATCTCTTAACTAATTAGTAAAGTCTCCACTACTAAGGCGTTGGTGTGGGTGTAGTTGAGACAGTCTGGGTAGGAGAGGGCGTAGTAGCGGCAGGAGTTGGGGAAACATTAATGGTAGTTAATGGACCGGCTTCTGCTGCAGGATCATCACTGCTATTAAAGTAGATTCTCATGCAAGCCCAGTCAACTGAATTAACCCGACCATCAAGGTTTAAATCACCATTACGTTGACCGGTAATGGCATTTAAGGACCATTCTCTGATTAACTCAGCATAATCACCACTGTTAATTTTTCCATCTCCACCAGCGTTAACCGGGAAAATGTCTCCCACTGGCAGATTGAATGCCCCCAAGTTAGTAGTACCTTTATTGGCAATAAATTCTTGAGTGTGTCGCAAAGTACCAGGGGCCTTAATACTAATTCGGTAAGGTTTACCTTGCTGAAGTTTAGTGGTTAAACCGGATATCAAGCCATTAGTACCAATGGTCACTGTCTGATCAGCTTTATTACCACCATTTTTACCCTCTGCCACGGTCAAAGTGACATTAGACAGTGTTTGAGTTAAAGTCTGATGACAGAAGAAGTTAGGATTAAGTTGCAGGGCAGAAGTTGCCACTGAACAAACAGTGGGAATAGTGGCTGCGCCATCATCACGAGTTAGAATAATCGGGAAGTCCTGACCAGTTGTTGCTCCATTTTGCTCCAAAGTACCGGTGACAGATCCATCTGCCCAGGTAGAAATCTTGAGCGGGAATTGACCATCTTTGACTGTGCCCTTACCCTGAGCAGCGGCAAAGTATTTACCAGTTAGGATAAAGTTGACATTACCATCAACTCCAATGTCACAGGAAATACCTCCACCTGGCACATCAAAGGTGGGGTCTGGATTAACAATAGTGATGTTATATGGTCCTTGCAGAGTAGACAAGGTAGTTTCACCGATGTGTGTTCCAGTACCTTCAAACTTAACGTAAATCTGGTGTACTCCGGGAGTAATATCTTTGAAAGTATAAGGCACATTAAGGGCTTCATTGGTATATGGTACCCGAATATATTGAGTGACATCATCTACACCGGTTGGGGATTCGGCAATTCTAACAAAAGTAGTGGTCGGAGCCAGTATAACCGGAGTTGCAGTAGGAATTGTGGTTGCAGTAGGCACCGGAGTTGCAGTTGGAACTGCTGTTGGAACAGGATTGACGGATAAAATACCTGTGCCAGTACAAGCAGCACCTTGTAAACCAGTAGTGGTAGCGTTAAAGGTATATATTCCGGGACCAACATCACTGGTGGGAGAAAACACTGCGCCACCTCCACTTATAGTATTAGAAAAACCATTTGGACCAGAGATGGTTATAGAGGTATCTGAGGCAGGAACATCAGTGGTATTGTTGTGGAAACCAGCCACACTAACACTATCTCCAATGCTGACAGTCTTAGTTGCTACCCATGTGCCAGTGTTATTTCCAGCTCTAAATTTAACTTGAGTAGAGGTAATACTAGCTGGACAAGCAGTATTAGGAGCAGCTGCAGCCACCTGAATAGTCACCGGGGTACAAGAGAAAGTACCATTAATATTGGCATTTAGAGTATAGGTGATTGGAGAAGTTGTACTATTTGAAGGAACTGTCAGTGTCCAACGACGCCCGGCTGTTGGATCATTTGGATCATTGTTAACTACTGTTGGTTGACCAGGCAGTAAAGATGGGCCAGAAGGATTAAAGAAATCAACACTGGCATTTTTAGGAGAAAAAGCAATACCGATATTAACACTAGTGCCCGCAGAAGAAACAGGCAAGCTAGTACTACCATTAAGAGTTAAGCTTGAACAACCCGTTACTCCAGTAGTAGGGGTTGGAGTATTAGTAGCTGCTACAGTGGGAGCAGGGGTGTTTGTAGCAACTGGCCCACTTCCACCAGTAACAGATATTGAGTTGGAACAATTTACAAAACCAGTAGTAAATCCATTTGTTGCATTATCTACTACAATTACTTGGGCACTTTTAATCCCACTTGTCGAATAAATCCAACTAAAAGATTGCGTTTGCGGTAGAGTTGAATTTTCACCTGGTAATACCCAAGTATAGGTATAATTGCCACTGCCTCCTGAAGCAGAAGCTATCCAGGTCACAGTTTGACCAACTGAAACTGAACTTGGACCTCCAGAACAAGTCGCATGAACTTGGCCAGGACCACTAGTAGGAACCGGCGTATTGGTTGGGATAGGTGTGTTAGTAGGAATTGGAGTGTTGGTCGGCTGGTTTGGAGGCGTAGTAGGAACCGGCGTATTGGTTGGGATAGGTGTGTTAGTTGGTGTTGTACCACATTGAGGAGTAAGTGTAACTGTATTTGATAACGGGCTAGGAGTACCACTACTATTATATGCAACCACTTGATATTGATAGGTAGTGCCATCAACAAGTCCACCAGCAGTAGTATCATCAAAACTATTTCCACTAAGTGTAATATGCCTACCGTCATTTATACTTCCCAGAAGGTAAGTTGCTGCCCCAGTTGGTGCTGTCCAGGAAAGGTGATCAACTCCACATCCAGCAGTTCCAGACAAAGTAGGTGCAGCAGGAGCGCTAGGAGTACTACCTTCACAATAACTAATACAACTAGCGTGATTACCCAGACTATAGCAACTCTGACCAGCAGGACAACTATCAACCGGACCAATACATTGTCCTGATCCTGGAGTACCTTGACAGGTATAAAACTGACCAGTAGCACTGGTAGGAGCAGCACAGCCACTGCCACAGGAGCTAGTTGCGTAACAGAAATGGGATGTACCAACCAAAGGACAATCATTAGTATTATTAGTAGAAGTACATTGTTGTGAGGCATTACAGTAAAAAAACGTTCCACCAGCCGGAGGAGTAGTTGGAGCAGGTGGGGTAGTCGGAGCAGCACATCCTGTAGCCGGAGCACAACCGGCAATTGGTGCATAACAACCAGCTGGATTAGGACACTGTTGTCCACCGCCGCCTGGAGGAACTATGTTGTATACCACATTACTACCACCACCACAAGCAAACCATACTATGGTGTCACCTTGCTGATATGGTCTAATTGCATTATCTTCGTTATTACCAGAACAGCTAAAATGAGTAACACCATTCGGATCCGGGGGTTGATCACGAGTATCAACTACCAAGGCTAATTCATAACTCTGTCCAATAAAATTATTACCCGGCGTAATAGTAAAATTAGCATCACAAGATGTTTGACCGCCACAACCAAACTGACCAATGGTTTGCCACTGACTAGGATCCGAAGGATTTGCTCCAATAGGAAGTAAAGTAAGGTATATATTATTAAGTGGGTACTGAAATGATGAACCTATCGCTGCATGAGCATGTAAAGTTACTGGCACGCCTGCTTCAATATTAGAACCACCAGACGGAGTAGGGGGTTGGAAAGAAGCTGTAGGAGCCCTACCTGAAGTATCTAAACCAATCGCCTTTGGTCTGAAAATCTGAGTTGTTTGGGCTAGATATAAAGTGGCTGGGATAGCTATGGCTAAAAGTAATAACACAATCCATTCGGCAATGCCTTTTTGTCCTAATTTAATATATGGTAGTTTTATTTTCATAGATTATTGTGCAGGGGGATTAGGTGCTGTAATTACCAGGTTAGCTTTGCCTTGCAAGCCACCATTTCCATTATCCTGTAATTTCAAAATAGTGGTGCCGTTATTTACAGAAACATTGGGGCCGGAAAAGGTCACGGTCGTTGCCTGCACAGCTTGAGATCTTAAAGTCTGCTGTCTTTGTATTAGCGCAATTCCAATTGGCACAGCCAATATGAGGACTGCCAGCACTAAAATATTAATCAGGTTTTTCTTATCCTTTAGGATCTCGTTCATTGATGAGTATTTATTTCATAATGCACCATAAATTCATCCTTTGTCAACCCCGGATAGCGGATGAAATTTACGGTGTGATTCCTGAGCAAACCTATCACTAGCGTTAACATAACGAGTAGTGGTATTTAAGGATTCGTGACCTAATAATATTTGTATGGCAGCAGGGGAGGCACCCTCTTCTGCAAGGTAAGTGGCAAAACCATGGCGGAATGAATGGGGAGTAGTTGGTAAATTAATTCTTAATTTTTCACGGTACGTTTTTAATCTTTCTTGGACATAGCGAGGAGTGAGCCGCGAATTTAGTTTATCTTTACTTCTGGTTTTAGTGGGAATAAATAAGGCTTGCTGATTATCGTCTCTCAGTTCTAGATATTGGTCAACATATTGTTTAGCCCGCTCTGTTAGATAAACAAATCTTTGTTTTCTGCCTTTTCCAGTAATAAAGATCTTACCCTCTTCATTTAAGTCTC
Source organism: uncultured Gammaproteobacteria bacterium (assembly GCA_964523905.1). GTDB lineage: Bacteria > Patescibacteriota > Microgenomatia > Daviesbacterales > UBA10151 > CAZFYQ01. The sequence continues at coordinate 139,595 of CAZFYQ010000001.1, read as the reverse complement.
TTCTATTAATAGAGGTCAACTCACTAATACGCATTCCAGTAGCAAAAAGCAGTTCCAGAATCGCCCGATTGCGTGCAGCAATTATAGGCTCTTCTTCCAACTTGCTAGGAGATTCTATCAAAGAGATCAATTCATTTAGCTCGGCCACATTGGGATGTGGATGTTCCCTTTTAACCATCTTAAAATGATCCGGTGTTACTGGGGTGGCATAGTCTTGGTCAATTAAAAACCTGATATAAGCTCTGATTGCAGAAAGGCAACGATTAATGCTGGCAGATGACAATTTTAAGGCGTCTTCTTGGTGAGTGGTGGCAGTTTCTCTGCTGTCAGATGTTAGGTAGGCTTTAAATTCAAAGATGGCGCGTTTGTCTAAGTCTTTAATTTTTAAATTGCGGGATTTTAAAAAGTTATCGAATATCGCTAAATCATTTTTATAATGATAAAGGGTTTGGGGGGAATAGTTATTGGTTTGAAGGAATAGAAAGAAGTCATCAATCATATCCATGTTAGAAAATAACACTGCAGTCTTAACAGGAGTAGTAGAACTTTTTAATTTTTCCGGGTCAGGGTTGAGCATAAAGGTTACTTCGTGTAATGCTGATTACAAGAATAATACCAAGGCTAAAAGGATCTGTCAAGTGTGGCTTGTTACAGTAAAAAGCATCGTTCGACTAGAATAATCCCGGACATTAAATACTAGATCTAGTCTTACTTAGGGAAGATTTTATGAAGTAGAGTTGCACATAAAATCTTCTATATGCTTTTATACTTTGTAACTACGCCACTTTAAAAGGATTCTTTGATATAAATACTCTTATTAGGTACTCTGAGCCTATTTAGGCACGAGGCCCTACAATGCCTCAAAAACGGCTGCTAAGGGGATAGGAGCACTAGTTAGTCATCCGTAGTTTAGGGCTTTGTGGCAAACTAATCCTATCAATGGGTATTTTAATAAATCTACAAAATTATGGTTATTAATGTTAGTCGGCGACAACAAGTTTTAAGGCTAAATTTGGCACTTAAAAATCTATCTATTTTCTTTACATATTTTTACCTATCCTGTTTTATAGACCCCAGACCACTTCTCCGGCAAATCTTAATATCTATATTGTGCGACATCGAAATATAACAGGGAATTTGAAGCTACTAACGAATAGAGAGCTACTATAGATTTGTACCTGATAATGCGGCAATTAGGTTCATTCTTCAAAGTTCGTCCGCACTAAAATATAGATATAGGCACCTCTCTTCTCTAAGAGGCCTTCGGGTATTATTTACTCATTACGCACGAACGAGTTAGCAATAGTATGCAAGGGGCGCTATAAGCAGGCACAATAAGCCCTATAGTTTTCCACATCCGTGCCTAGCAAATATATCATACTACATCACAGTTTCTTTTCACGATATCCTGTAGTTTTTTTCACGCTACCCGCCCCAGGAAGTTGTAAGAAAGCTAACTACCAGCACCACTAACCCGATCCCCAGATATTCCCACACTACTCTCCTATTGCCTTTACCCCGCAGGAAATTGGTAGCTAGTCCCAAGGATACATACATTGAAGAAGACAGTGCTAAGGACCAAATAGTAGTTCTCATCGGCCAAAAGGAGAAACCAATGGCCAACTCCCCTAACATAAAACTTAATACCAGACTTTGGATTAAAACTTCCGCACTAATTCGATCTTCCATGGTAATTGACCAAAGCACTTGCAGGATTAAAGGAAAAGATATTAAAAACACCACTACCCCATTCCAGATAAATAATAAGTTAAAAGCAAAGATAACATTATAAATAAAGAAGGCTGATAAAAGCGTAAATAGAAAAGCAGCGGTGGAGGCTGCTCTAAACAAAGGAATAGTTCTCATGGCTGCTACATTGAAAACATTTTGCGCCAGTAACAACAAATAAAACATCAAACCAAATGCCAAAGCTACAGGCAAACGAGTTAGCCATCTCACCGGCAATAAGAAATAGAAACTGGCCACTGTGGCGGTAAAAAACACTGGCAAAATTAATAAGACAATGGCTTTGGTAAAGTTAATGCCTTCCCATAAAGCCCACAAAGACAAAAAATATGCCAGAACTGATAAACCAGCAATAAACTTAAAGCGCAGGGTAAAATCAACAAGTTGTGTAGACAATAAACCTAAGGTCAAGATGGCTGCTGTAATAATAATCTTTTGCCGTTTATTGAGAAATAATAAATTCATTTTATTTGGCAGCCAGTTTTAAGACATGACAAATGGCAATGGCCAGAGCATCAGTGGCATCATCTAAGTGGCCACCTTTCCATGTTACTTTCAGTTTATTTCTTCTTTTGCCAGGTGTTCCCAAAAATTTTCTAACTCCTTCATGCACTTGATTTTTATCTGCCCTACCAGATCCTGCCACCATTAATTTGACAGATAAACCTGAGTAATCAGTAAATGGTAAATGATGCTGGGCGGCTGTTAGCATGATCACTCCCCTGGCCTGACCAACCATAATTGCGGTTCTGGTATTGGCGCCAAAAAATAACATCTCACAGGCCATTTGTTCTGGCTTGTACTTTTCTATCACTGAAGTCAACTCGCTGTGAATCATCACTAGCCGATCCTCCATTAAACGATCTTTAGGAGTACTGATATTGCCATAGGTAATTAGTTCAATATCATAATTGAATTCCCGGCCTAAAATATCATCCGGCACTTTAATTATTCCATATCCGGTGGTAGCGGTTCCCGGGTCAATTCCAAGTATTATCATAGATTTTCCAGCAAACTCTCATTAATATCAAAGTTACTATAGATCTTTTGGATGTCATCAATCTCCTCTAGTTTTTCAGTAAATTCAATCACCTTTTTGGCTATTTCCCCATCCGTAATTTGCTGTAAAACAGTTGGTTTCATAACGAAATTTTGCGCTTGCACCACAAATCCTGCCTGAGTAATTTTTGTACCCATAGTATTTAGTTCTGAGCCTTGTGTATATACTAAGTACATTCGTTTGTTTTCATCTAAATATTCCTCAACATCCTCTGCCCCCAAATCAATTAACTCCAGCTGCTCATCTTCACTATTGCCACCTTTTGACACCACCTTAATTTCTCCTTTTGGTAAAAACATATAGGCCGTACTACCAGATCCACCTAAGTTACCCCCTGCTCGATCAAACAAATTTTTTATAACCTGCAGAGTTCTTAACTTATTGTCCGTAACTCCTTCCAAATAAAAAGCGGCTTTACCAGGACCAAACCCTTCGTAAACCACTTCTTCCAAAATCTGTCCCGGTAATTTTCCCAGACCCCGATCAATGGCCCGCTGCATATTTTCCTTGGGCATATTAACAGATCTTGCCTCTTCCATTACCATACGAAGACGAGGATTTGCATCAGGATCCCCTGAGCCACCAACTTTTGCAGCAATAGTGATAGCGTTAGCAAGCTTAGTAAAAGTTAAACCCCTTTTAACATCATTGGCCCCTTTGGCGCGTTTAATAGTTGACCACTTGGAATGTCCTGACATGATGTTAGATGGTAACTTAAAAACATCAGATTTTCAATATGAGGAAGTCGCCTACTTCGATATTCATTCGGGTTGACAAGTACTTGGGCATACCTCTATACTCTCTTTCTTAGATGGATATCTCCCCTTCCTTTAACTTAGCCCAACAGGCAATTGATGCAGCACTAGACGCCAAATGGCCAGAGGCATTAAAACTCAATAAAAGAATTATCAAAGATGACCCGGCTAATATTGATGCCTTAAACAGACAAGCCCGGGTATATATGGAAATGGGTAAAGGTAACCTAGCCAAGAAATATTATGGCCAAGTGGTAAAACTGGACCCTTATAATCCAATTGCCATTAAAAACTTAAAGATTATTAAGGCTTTTAAATTTACTAACGGGGAAAACCATGTGCCTTTAACCAACCATATTCGTTTGTCCCCTTCTTTATTCTTACAAGAACCGGGCAAAACTAAGGTGGTATCACTTTTGAAAGTGGCTGAACCTCAGAAATTATCCCAAGCTTATTGTGGTATGCCAGTTAGCATGGTGGTAAAAAATCACAAAATTACCATTATTGACGGGCACTTAAACTATTTGGGGGTACTTCCTGATGATATTAGCTTTCATTTATTAAAACTAATTAAGGGCGGTAACAAATATGAAATTTACATTAAATCCATTAAGGTTAATGGCTTGGCAGTACTGATAAAAGAGGTTTATCGCAGTAAGCGCTTTAAAAACCAACCTTCTTTCCTGGAAAATTCCGAAGTTTCTGTAACGACCGAAATTTTTACATCGCTTGGTGAAGATGCGGTTGATGACCAGGATGAATCTGAAGAAGAAACCGTGGTTTAGAGTTTAACCAAGTGCAAAGCTTCATCCATGCTTAAGCTTAAATTTCCTTTTCTGTTTTGATAAGAGCGTTGCTGGTAAAATTTTAATAACTGGTGATTTGAAAATCCTTTGGGCACCCGAGTTAAATGATGCTCCGATGATTTTTCAATTAGTTTACTGATGGATTCTTTTTTATGATGATCGGAAGACACTAAAACAGCCCGAATTTGGGGTTTAAAGCTAGTAGAAAGCACCACTTGCCACCATAACTGCTCAGTAGGAGACAAGATCGGAAAATTGGCAAATATCTTACTTGGCGGACCTTTATGCTTTAATTCCATTTCCCAAGCAGAAAAGTGTAAATGCGAAGTTAAACTGTAATCTTCCAGTTCTAGTAAATCCAGATTTTTTAATACCTGAGTGATTCTAGTTGGGGCAAATACAGCTAAAGCTGATTGATGACCTTTAAACAGTCTTTCAAAACTGATCACCTGATTGGATTTTAAAAAATGATCAGACAGTAAGTTTAAAGTGTCTGCTGTAAGGGCCTGCGGTTGACGGATTAAATAAAGACTGTAATTTTCGTCTTCACCCGGCACCTCCTGAAAATCCCGCATTGAGCGAAGCGCCAACAAATAGGAAATGGCTACCAGCACCAGAAAAATAAACAGCCAAACAATCATTTATTGATTTTGAAAATAATCTTCCCCTAAAAACACATTGATTTGAGCCCGCGCTAGGATTTGATCATTCAAAGTTAAAGCTATATTATCATTTTTGCCAAAGATTTGCTTCAATCGATCCAAGGTTTGTGACTTATTGCCGGTTACGATGGTCTGTTTGATTTTACTATCAAAATTGGCCACAATAATCACATTACCCCCTAAATTATTAATCAAACGGGCGACTTTACTACCCAGCTGCGAATGGTCTGTCGCATTAAACACTGCAATGGTTTGATGTTCATTTTTAATTTTAGGATCTGCTAATACACTTAGCAAAGAATCCATTTTTTGGGGATCAGCAACATATACCGTAGTGCCATCTGCTAATTTTGACATGTCTAGCGCGCCGGTTTGACTGAGATCAATTTCACTAATGCCGTCGTATCTGACCCCGGCTAAGGCCATTTTAATGCGTAGTAATTCAAACGGTGTAAAATCTGATTTAACATTGGGCAGTAAATCTAGAACTGATAAGGGATTTTTTCTAAGCATATCAACTATACCTTGGGAGGTAAGTTCTGCTGGTTTTCCGGAAAAATCCATCATTCCTTCAATTGGTAAGCCAAAAAAATTGGTTAAACTAAGTTCCAGTAATCGACTGCCGGACAATGCGCTACTTTGACCTAAATCATAAACCGAGCCTAACTGCCACTGACCAAACCCGTGCGCTGTATCGATAAAAGTTGAGGCGGGTAAATCAATAATGGTGATTTTGTCTTGTGAGGGATCAAATGACACCAAAGCAATACCTTTAGTCTTTACTATAAAGTTTAAATTATATTGATCATTCCATAGAAATTGCTTACTGCTGGACAGTTTCCAAGGACTAAACAGACTGTGGGTAAATCTAACTGCCTGAGCTAAAAGTATAACACCTAGAATAACTGCCAAAGCAATTAAAGCAAGTTTTGTTTTTCTGGCCACTTGCTGACGAGACTGTTGAGCTTTCCATCCAGTTTTTTTGGGCATATAGTATTAGTTTAGACAATTCCCCCTTGACCGCGCAAGTGCTTTAAGGCTACACTAAAAAAATATTAAGAAAGGGGGTGAATTTAACAATTATGGACAATCAACAAAATGATCCAGGTGCACAAGCACCAGTAGCTGATCCTAACGCTCAAACTCCTCCAGCACCAGCTGCCGGTGGTTGGGAACAACCTACTGCTGAACCAAGTGCTCCAGCCCCAGAAATGGGTGGAGAACCAGCTACAGAACAACCAGCTGAACAACCAACTACTCCTGCTCCGGAAATGGGTGGTAATGGTGGAACTGTTTAATTAGATTAAAGGGTTATGGAAATTAGAGTTAACTCGCCATAACCCTTTTTTCAAGGGAAAATTCTACTTCCAAGCGAGTATTTTATGCGATAATTTATCCAGCTCAATTCGCGGACGATCCTTAAAAAAGCTCTTATCATGCAAATGATCTTTTAAAATATTCAATAATACTTCACCTGCTAAGATATCCGGAATCACCACAAAATCCGCTCCCCGTTTATATAAAGACTTTGCATCCCTAACTGTTTCTGCTCTGACAATAGTTGGCACAGCAATATGTCGAAGCTTTAAATCCTCCAGCAAGGTTTTATTATCAGTCAAATCAGGTGAGGTAGAAATAATCAACCTGGCACTCTCAAGTGATAGGATATCAAGTACTTCTGGGTCGCCCATGTCCCCATAAATTACTGGGATATCCTGAGCCAGCAATGCTTCTACCTGTTCCGGATTAAAATCAAGCACCACCAGCGGCTGATTTTCCTTTTTTAGAAATCGTACGATTTCTCCTCCTACCCGATGCGCCCCAATAACCACAGTATGATCTGATAATTCCAAATCCTCATTAAGGGATTTTTCAGTGGTTTTTTTTCTTTCAAAAAAAGTAATCATAGAAGAAACAGATTTATAAATCTTATTAGACTGAGAAATCATTAAAGATGAAGCAATAAAAGAAATCACTGATGACAGTGCCACCACTGTCAAAGCTGTTTCTGAGATAATTTTAAGGTTAAAACCAATTAGCATAATGATCAAAGAAAATTCAGAAACTTGAGATAAATTTAAGGCTGTTTTAAACATGGTATGTTTTCTAAAACCAAAAATGCCAAACAATAGCAGGAATATTAGTGGTTTAATTAACACCGCGTATGAGGCAAAAATTAAGATTAAAGGCCAAAGAGTTCCAATCTGGTTAAAATTAACCTTAGTCCCTAAGTAAACAAAAAAAAGAGCCAGGAAAAAATCCCTCATTGGCGTGACTTTTCCCTCAATATGATAATGATATGGCGAAGAAGCCAAAGCAACTCCTGCCAAAAAAGCGCCGATTAACACTGAAAAGCCTAAGCTGCCGGATAAAGTAATAAACCCAAAACACCAGGCCAAGGCAGTCAGTAATAATAATTCTCCAGATGATGCCACTGCTTTGAAAACAGTTGGTAAAATATATTTAGTGATAATGGCAGCCACTCCAAATAAAGTGATTATTTTCAGTAGTAGTAGGATCGAGGTGGTGGAAAAATTGGCAATATTTGCGGAAGTCATAATCAATAGCACTAGTACTGCCAATAAATCCTCTAGTAATAATACGCCGATTGAGAGCTTGCCATACAAAGAAGTGAGATCTTTACGATCTAGTAATAATTTAACCACTACCAAAGTTGAGGAAAAGGATAAACCAAGTCCTAAATAGATTGCCTCCGGAATTTGGAAACCAAAACTTTGGGCAATAAAAGTGCCCAGTGTGGCTGAAATAATTACTTGTAAAATTCCAGCAGTGATAATTTGTTTACCAAGGCTTTTTAGCTCACGAAGATCTAGTTCCATTCCCACTAAAAAAAGCACAAAGGCAATGCCAATATCCGGCAAAAAAGTAAACACATAAGACTTACTAATATCAAAAGTGGCAATGGCTGCCAGGAACAGTCCGGCCAGGACATAAGCTATCAAAAGTGGTAGTTTTAAGCGATAGGTAATAAAGCCCAGGGCGCAGATCAAGGTTAAAATAACGGCCAGTTGTATAAAGATTGAGTTCATAAGATTGCTTCGTCGCTACGCTCCTCGCAATGACGATAATGCTTTTTCTAGGTCTTCCGGTAACTTAGCTTCCATCTCCATCCACTCCCCGCTTACTGGGTGTTTAAAACCCAGCTTTTGGGCATGCAAAAAAAGTCTCGGGCACCATCTTTTATCCAAGCGATAAATTTTTCTACCCACATACTTTTCATCAGATACCACAGGATGACCAATATGTTTTAAATGTACCCTAATTTGATGAGTCCGTCCAGTGCGGGGCAAAGCCCGCACAAGCGTATAGTTAAAATAGCGTTGAGCGTATAGTTTGCGCATTTGGATTTTATTAAAATCAGGAAAAATTTCTTCTATACGCTGTTCACTAAACGCTAAACGCTCAATTGGCTCGTATTCTGTTACAGCTTCCTTCCCATCTCCTTGATTAAGTACCGTAAATTTCTCCCGATTACCAGGATTCCTGCCGATATTTCCCTCCACCACTCCTGACTCCTCTACTGCACCATGGACTAATGTTATGTATTCTTTTTTAGTAGTACGCTCTTTAAATTGAGCTTGTAGATTTTCCAAAGCAGCTTGAGTTTTAGCAACCAAGATCACTCCTGAGGTTTCTTTATCTAACCGGTGTACTATCCCCGCTCGTTCTAGCTGATTATTGCCGTGCTCTTCCAGCCAATTTTCTAAAGTGTTTTCTGATTGGGTCTCGGATTTATCTACCACCAGTCCGGCAGGTTTGTTGATAACTAAAAGTGAGTTATCTTCGAAGATAACTGATATATCCGTCATTGAGCAGTTTTTTGTAAATAGCTGGCTATTTCTTTAAGTACTTGATCAGGGCTAAGAGCAGATTTAATTAAATAACCAGAGGCGCCAAGTGCAAAGGCCTGTTTAATAATTGTATCCTGGCCTAAATTGGTTAACACTACAATGGGAGATTCTTTGGACTTACCCGGGTTAATTTTTAAATCTCTTAACACCTGTAGCCCGTCTTTTTTGGGAAGCATAATATCTAACAACTTAAGATCATAATGGTTATTTTGCAAAAGTTGTAAACCAATTTCCCCATCAGGAGCAACTTCCACCACATAACCCTCACCTTGTAATAATTCCTGATAAAATTCTCTTAAAAATTGATCGTCTTCAATGACTAAAATTCTTTTTTTGTTATCCATATTAATATTTTATGTAGCAGTGATAGCGTAGCGGAAAAGACTTTTTTAGTCAAATGCCAATTTGTGAAAATCCATCTTATACTGCGGGTCTTGTAAAAACAAATTAACCTGTTTAATTAACTCCTGGGGCTTTAAACTAACCTTTAGAAAATATCCCTGAGCTCCCAGTTCATAAGCTTCTTTAATTATATTAGCCTGACCTAAATTACTAAGTAAAACCACAGGAGTTTTGTTAAGTGGCTGCTCTGTTTTTAATTTTTTTAAAAGCTGTAAGCCGTTTAATTTCGGTAACATAATATCTAATAAAATTAAGTCAAATCCCTGGTTTGCCAATTCAAATCCCTGAAGGCCATTAATTGCTACAGTGACTTCAAAGCCACCCTTTTCCAAAATTCTTTTATACAAATCAGCCATGAAAAATTCATCTTCCACTAGCAAAATCTTCTTCATCATTATCCTTGCTTGAAAACGGGTAAAGCAAAACTGAAGGTAGATCCCTTTCCAAACTCTGACTGCACCCACACTCTTCCATGATGCATGTTAATAATTGACTTTGCAATATACAGACCTAAACCAGTACCCTTAGATCCCTGTTCCAAAGAACCTGATACCCTAAAAAATTTAGTAAAAATATGCGGCAAAGCTTCTTCGGGTATTCCTTCACCAGTATCTGAAACATGAGTAATAATCTCCTGACCTTGTTGTTCTACCCAAACCCTAACTTTACCGCCCGGTGCCGTGTAGCTTACAGCATTGGTTAACAGGTTTGATAAAACCTCTTCAATTCTAAGCGGATCAACATACACCTTAGGTAAAAACTGTGGCAGATCAGCTGTGAATTCTAATTTTTTATCTTTAATTTGCGGTTCTACTTCCAGGATGGTACTTTTTACACTTTCAATCCAATCAGTAGGCTGTAAATTAACAGTTAAAGATCCGCTTTCAATCCGGGAAATACTCAGTAAATTTTCTACCAAAGTAGACAATTTTTGCGCAGAAATACTTAACCTTTGTAACATGGTCGCTTGTTTTTCATTCATTTGCTTCATGTAATCTTTTATAAAAATATAAACATAACCTTTAATAGCAGTTAACGGCGTTCTCAGCTCATGGGCAGCCATGGAAACAAAATCCAGTTTCATTTCTTCGAGTTGTCTTTCTTGTGACACATTATGTAAGGTCAAAATAGAACCTAAATTAGATTCAGTACTTTCTTTAATTTGACCGGATAGCATATTAACAAATGCTTCTTTGGTATTAGTAATTATTTTAAGATCATTTCTTGAATAAATAATCCCTTCTTCTGTAGTATTTAGCGAAATGGGACAATAAACCGAGCTGGGTATTTGACCTTCCCCACGGTCAAACACTTTGATAACATCATCAATATTTTTTCCTAAAACCTCACCTACATGGTAGCCGGTTAATTTCTCTGCTGCCCGATTAAAAATGATAATATTTCTACTTAAATCAACAGCAATTACACCATCTGTAATTGCAGAAAGAGTCAGGGAAAGCTTATCCTTTTCCCCTAATAACTTTTTTTCTTCATGGCGTAAACTAATTAAAGTACTATTTAACCTAATTGCTCCTATTAAAAGAAGTGCTATCAAAACAAAACTACCTAAAGTAAAAGCCCCAGTAGCCAGAATTGTCTGATTTTTTTGCGAAAACGCCTCTTGCTCCGATTGTTCTACCACCACATTCCAATCAGTAACCGGTACCTTTAATCCGGAAGCGAGTGTTTTTATACCATTTTCATTTTTGTAACTGCTTTGAGGAATGACTTCTTCACCACTAACTAACCTTTGCACAATCTCTCGATATTTAAGATCAATACCGGAAGAGGCTCTTTGAGGATCAGGGTCAGCAATTAAAGTGCCGTTTTGATCAGTAATATAAACTTTACCATTTTCAATTACCGGAGTATTAGCAATTTGCTGCAGCAAACTTAAATTAATCTCACTAATCATCACCGCCTCTGTTTGTCCATTTTGCTGTAAAGGTGCCGAAACTTTAATTACCGGCCCTTTATCAGTATGATAAACCGGGCTAAAGTAAATATCATCACTTAAAGCCTTGGAAAAGAAAATTGAGTCGACAGCAACCACATTTGCGAAACCAGAAGCAGATGAATCTCTAGTTAAATTCACAATTGGAGTACCCTTTAAATCATATACTTCTACTGTTAAAAAATCGGTCCGGCTGTTAAAAAACAGTTGTACTAATTTATCCACACTGGAGGGATCTTTTTGATTAACTAAAATCTGGCTACCTAAAAATTTCATACTTTCTAATTTATTTTTTGCATATAGATCGATTAAATCTTTAGTATGAACTGCATAGGCATGCTGGAAATCAATGGCGTTTTTTTGAGCCTGATCAATCGCCGGTAACAATAAAAAGTAGCCAACGGATGCCAAAAAAATACTGGTTGCTATTACAACAACCAGATTTAGCCAGATCGGATTTGAAGCTAGCGGGAAAATACGCTGTTTTTCTGAATCAAACATGAAATCATTTTATAGTTTAGCAATAACATCGTCTAAATTAATATCTTTAGGGAAAAGACCGGCATCAATTGATTTTTGTAATAAGAATTTAACATCACCTGCTACCTGATCATTCCACTCCGTGTAATAATCTGACTGTAAATTGTCCTGAATCATCTTTTTGGCTGCATCAGATTTAACACCCATGGCAGCTAAAAAGTCAGTGTCTTCAGTCAAGACTTCAGGACGTTGTTTAATCAATTGAGCTGCTTCTGTATAGGCCGCGATTACACTCTTAGCTAAATCTTTATGTTGGGTAATCCAATCATCATAAGCTACCAGTACCACAAACGGTTGAGAACGACCGGTTTTAGCTTTCCAGAGGTCTTCCATTTTACCAATCACCCGGTATTTACCGGTTAATAATGTGGCGGTAATTGATGGATGGGACATGATCGCAGCATCCGCGTCACCTTTAACTAAAAAGTCGACAATTTCTGGGTTACTACCAAAAAGCAGTTTATCGTCTTTATCAATATTAATGCCATATTCACGCATTGTTACGGCAAAAGTAACATAGCCGGCAGCGCCTTTAGGCTGCATGGCAATGGTTTTCCCTTTTAAATCAGCCACTGTTTTAATTGGTGAATTATTAGGAACTACAATCAAATGATTGGCATGATAGGTAGCCAGTAATACTTTCAAAGGTTTTTTACCTTGCAAAGGTGCACCTAGGGCAATTAGTCCAAAATCTCCAATATCAGTTTCCCGGTCACCGATTCTTCTTTCTAAATCTCCAGGAAAATAATGCTTGGAATCAAGAACAAAACCATTCTTTTTATCCAAACCATATTTTTCAATAATTTTGGCTTCTAAACCAGTACCCGTACTATTGGTGGTTATTAAAGGTACTACTGGTAAAACTTTTGGTTTTGAATTTTGCTGAATTTGGTTATAGCCAACAAATCCGGCAATTGCCACCACTGCCAGTATTACAACTATGAAGATTGGCGAAACACCTTTTTGCAGGTTTTTTTTAATAAAGGGCAGCATTAAATTTAATGTAGTTCTTTTCCTAAGACTTTGTCAAGCAGCTTTTTGTCCAATAATCAACTCATTAACCCCCAAAGAATCAACTGGAATTCTTCTGATATCAGTAAAACCAGCAAACTTCAGTCTGTCTACATATTCTTCACCAGTAGTCCCCTCTCCTCGGGTTTCTAGTAGCATGTTTAAAGCTGCAAATGCGGAAGAGGCCGGTCCTGTTCTATCATCATTTAAAGTTAACTCGCTAATGACGCAGATACCCCCTGGTGGCAATGCCTTGTTAACTCTTTCCAGGATGCTTAAACTTTCTTGCTCTGTACAATCACAGACCACCCGGGAAATAATAGTGGCACCATTTTCTGGCAATGGACCTTCAAAAAGATCACCGGCTTTAGCAGAAACCCGATTTACTAAACCAGCCTCAGCAATTTTTTCCTCGGTAATCTCCAAGGTAGACGGGCGATCTAAAACAATCACATTTAGATCAGGATTGCTTCTGGCTATTTGCAGGCTAACTGCACCTGTGCCACCTCCTAAATCCAGTAAAGGAGCACTCCTTAGTGTTAGTATATCTCCAAAGTTTAAAGCCCTAACCAAAACTTGACCAGTTAATAAACCCCGAGCATGCATTCCTTCAAAAAAAGTTCTTTTTTTAACCGGATCATTATCAAATTCTTCATACATATTTACTGGATCAAATTGGCCGCTTTTTTCTAATTCCTGATCAAGTCTGCCCCACTTATCCCATAAACGATCAATCACAAAACTAATATACCCACCCAAATAATAGGGTCTTTGCTTTACTAAAAATTCATCAGCTGCTGGCGAATTAACATATAAATCCCCTTCTTTTTGAGTTAACCCCATACTGGTTAAACAAGTGAGGACTGCTGACACCGGTCTAACAGCCAGATCTAAAGAATGGCTAAGAGCTTCAGCATCAGTTCTGCCAAATCTAGAAATTTCAGTGAATATTCCTCGATTAACTGCTACTCCCAGTACTTGAGTTTGTTGAAAAGCAGAAGCGATTCCGGCAATTGGTTTCCAACCATCGGAACACTCCTGAAGAGTGCTATTTTTCGCGGTACCCTCAAATTCCAGATCCTGTGCATTCATTTTATTGTTACAATTATAGGATATTTAGCCTCAAATTGCAACCGGTTCTAGAGTTTTAGCCGAACCATTAGCTGCTACTTTAAAACTGTCAGAATGTTGTAACACCTGCTCGCTGGCAATAGGCAAGGAAAAGGTAAAAGTAGAACCTTTATCGCGACCCTCAGAACTAGCCCAAGTTTTACCCTTCATCAAATCTACTAGGCTTCGAGAAATATAAAGCCCCAGACCAGTTCCACCAGAGGTGGAAATTGATACATATGAATTATCCAGTCTGCCGAATTTATGAAATAATTTTGCCAAATCCTCTTTGGAAATCCCCACCCCGTTATCTTTAACCGCCACTTCAATCATTTTTCCGTCACTAAAAAAATCAATTGTAATACTACCTCCGGGATAGGCAAATTTTAGAGAATTACCGATTAAATTAAGCAGCACCTGATGTACTTTATCCGGATCAGCAAATACCAAAGGTAAGCGGTGCTCAAATACCACTAGTCCCAATCTTTTTTCATCTGCTTTAACTTTAACTTCCTCCATCACATCTTTCACTAATGCCACAATATCAAAAGCTTTGGGAGTTATTTCAATATGTCCTGATTCAATACGCGAAACATTTAACATATCATTAACCAAATTAATTAGCCTTTCTGTGGAAACCATGGTCCGATATAAGTATCTTTCCATTTTTTGGGAAACCGGCACATCTGAACGGTGCAAAGCCATCCAGACATAAGAGCGGATTGCAGTCATGGGGGTCCGCAGTTCATGAGAGGCAACCGAGACAAAATCATCTTTTAGCTTGTCTAATTCATATAACTTTGCATTCATTTCATATACTTGTTGGGTAATCTTGGTTAAAGATGACTCTGTATCCTGAAGCCGAAATGAAATATTCACCAAACGGGTAATCATTTGACCATACTCAATTTCTTCAGCAGTAATTCGATCGGCATTTTTTGTGCTAGCTAAAATTAAAATGCCGGAAAGTTTTTTAGCGTGTTGGATTGGTAACACCAGCAAGGAATGAATTTTAGAGATTTCCGGATAAGCCGGGTTAATAAAAGTAGTTGTATCAGCTATGACCGCTGCTTCTCCGTACATGACTTTCATTTCCCATTCACTACCTTTTTGAAAGAAACTGTCCGGATTGGTTACCTGAGCCATTTGGGTATTAGCCAGATCAGTAAAAAAACTCTCTTTAAGACCACCTGCGGAATTAATAAAAATTGCTGAGAGAAAAATATCAGAAAAACCCACTAAATTTAAATCCCCTAATACTGCTGGAAGAAACTGTTCCAGCAATTTGGTACTATCTTCAGTATCTAGCACCAACTGCTGCAGTTTTAAATAACTTTGGATCTTATCCTCGGATATCATTAGATAAATATATCACAGTTTGACTTGGTCAGTTTTTAAGAATATCGGGAATATCAGTGACTGCGATTTTATCTCTGAATGGTTCGATAGCTTCCTTACATACTTCAATTGAAGCCTGGCCAAACAACTTGGCGTATTGATTGACCAAATTAGTTAAAACGGTTTTTTTATCACCGGAAATTTTAACGTCATTTCCTGCTCCAACCGAAAGTCCAGTCACCTTATTAGCCTGATCAACTGCGATCGGACCAATAATTGACTGCTGTTCCTTAATTATTCGGCTAACCGCCTCTACATAAGGATCCATAATTTTAATTACTCAGATCTTAGCTGAGTTTCAACATGACCAAACTGGATAATTCCCAGTACCATAATTGTATATGATAAAAAGTATAAATAGTCTCCATATCCCCCATTAATCCAGGTACCTTTACTATTTTGATAAAGAAAATTAAACTCAGCAGTATATTGAGCTGCAAAGGCAGCTACAATAAATAGAACTTTACTTTTCATGATCCCACCTAACAAATTTCTTGATAGTGTATAAGTTAATATCGCCAGAGATACATAAAAAGCTTCTCCCAGGGGGTATCCAAAATCTAAAAAGATCTGTAAAGGATGACTATAGTCAAAGGTATAATCTTTAAGAAAGAATAAGTAAGAAGCAGTTAATATCACAGCCGGAATTAAGAATGCCTGAATTTGATTTCCTAAACTTTTTAAAGAAAATCTAGCCCCCGATGCTCTAGCCATTAACCAAATCCCATAGATGTAAAAAGGAATTGTTCCAAAAAAACCAATGTCTGCTACTGAGGGATAAGGTACTTCAACATGAAGAAAAACATTATAATAACTGAAAACTAATTGCCCAAACTCCTGGGCTAGCAGACCTAAAGATAAAAAGATCAGTGATCTACCCAAAACCGAGGAAAAACCCCCCCATTTTTTGGAGATAATAAATCCCCATCCTGCTCCCCAAATACAAATCAACCCATAAGTAGCGGCAAATAGATAATTTTGTGAAGTTTCTTTAAGCCCTGAAACAAAAATGCTTATCCACCAAATAGTTTGTAACAGGAAAAAAATGGCGACTACCCTAGCCGCCCAATCTTTTTTAATAGTATCTACATGCATACCTTCAGTAAAACACTATTGGATTTTAAAGTCAACTTAAAGTATATAATAACTAATTATGCTACCTACCTTTCCAGAGTTTAAAAAACTTTCTATAGAAGATAAAAATCATATCGAAGAATATATTTCTGAATTTCCACCATATTCAGATTTTAACTTCACTTCCCTTTGGAGTTGGGGTGATGAAGAAACCTACATTTCAACCTTAGATGGTAACCTAGTTATTAAATTTAGAGATTATATTACCAGCGAACCGTTTTATACCTTCATCGGAATTAACAAGGTTAAAGATACTATTAAAACTCTATTGGAACAGTCTGATAAGGACGGTGTTCAGCTAAGATTAAAATTAATTCCTGAAGTAGCTTTAAAAGCTGATCCGGACTTATTAAACCATTTTGATGTTTTAGAAGACCGGGATAATTTTGATTACATTTATCTGATAGAAGAGGCATTAACTTTTCAGGGAAAAAAACACCGCGGCAAAAGAAATTTTGTGAATAGATTTAAAAAACTTTACAAAACTACAAGCCAAATAATAGATATTAGAGAGATTGTCGTACAAAACGAGATGGTCAATCTATTTGAGACCTGGATGAAATTAAAGAGTAAAGATCAATCAGAAGTAGAAAATGAATTGTCAGCTATAAAAAAGTTATTTAAGTTTGCCGAGCACTTAGACATGCTCTGTATTGGAATTTATCATGAAGGAAAATTAATCGGTTTTTCAGTAAATGAAGTATTAAAAAATGGTTATGCCATGAACTTATTTGAGAAAGGTGATACTGCTTTTCAGGGCATCTACCCCTATTTAAGACATATCACCGCAGTTTATCTCCATGAGAAGGGTTGTAAATATTTAAGTCATGAGCAGGATCTGGGCATTGAGGGCTTAAGACAATCAAAAATGTCTTATGGACCTAATTTCTTTCTAAAAAAATATACTATTAAAAGAAAATGAACTAACGTTCTCTTTAGAAAAAGATGAAATAAGATCCTACAATAATTAACACTACGGATAAAAATTTAAGACCCAAAGTTTGTTTGCTAAGCACTTCTTTTATAATATGCGGAAAAAATAGCGACAGGCCGATTCCAAATAATAAAACAAACAACGGTTGAGTCTCTGCCAAAACACTTACTAAACTAACAGAAATTAAAGAGATAGCAAAGTATCCTGCATACCGGGCTAAAACATAGGCTGATTCGTTAATTCCCATTAGCAAATAGACACTACTTTTGAACTTCTTAGTTTGTTTTTTAAAATTCTGCCAATTATTTTTGTATAACAACACTGTTAAGGCTCCCAGAGCAATACCAAGGCCCTCATACGGCAAGGTTTGCCAAAAAGGAACCTTTGTTACTCCAAATTTATAAAGCACCTGAGCACAGGCAAATAAAAAGCTAGACAGCATAATGTAGAAAAAGGATTTACGCAGCTTAAAGATGTTTTTATTTTTTTTAAGTGACAAAATAATTCCTGCCGCAATAAGCAAAAATGAACCAATGTATTGGCGTGAAGATAAAGTTTCACCTAACAGAAAAAGGCTTAAAATTAACACAAAAAATGGGTAAGTTTGTAAAAGAGGTACAATGATTGATGTTTCATCAAGAGCCAGGGCTTTATAGTAAGGCAGTATATAAATACAAGTTAAAAATCCGGAAGCTAAAATAATTAGTAATGACTTTAAGTCTATTGGATAAAATCCAGTCACTAACAAAATAAGTAGTCCAACAGCAAAAGCAAAACCTCCGCTATAAATAGTAATTACCGTAGGACTAATATTGTGCTTTTCTAGAAGAAACTTATCAATGTAATTAGTTAGTGCAAAGATTGCTGCTGATAAAATAGCAAAGATGGCACCCATACCTGGGGGTTATTTCCAACCCTCAGCTTTATATACAGCTAAGGCTAATACGCTGGTGGGTCGGCCTTTAACTTGAGTAACCACGATTGCAGAACGAGCCTTTTTATCGCTGAATTTAACTTTTCTAAAGCTACATAAGTCTTTTAATGAGTTTTTAATACGTAGTTTAATTTCTGATTCCACAGCTACTTTGGTTTCACCAATAATTTCATGTTCCACAAACATCCCCCTACCATCTTCCAGCTGATACCAGCCTAAACCAGCTGCTAAATACTTACCTGTTTGATCACTTCTCATCTCAGCTTTAATAACATAGAGCCGATGCCCATATTCATCATCAGGGGTTTGATATTGATCAATTTTGGTAATTTTAGATCCAGGAGGAATAATTGAGGATAAAGCTATTAAATTATAATTATAAACTCCGGCCGCTTTTAAAGCAGCGTCAAAGGCGGAAAGAATAGTTTTACCTGTACCCGAACCTGTAACAACTGAAATATCCATAATAAAATATTACTACTAACTGTTTTCAAAACACAAATAGTAGGAATTATAAGATTATTCTAACAAACTATGGGTTAATAGTCAAACTTTGGAGTCAACTATGCAATATTGAGCTGTAGGAACTGCCAGTAATCGGCCGAGTTCAATTTGCTTACCACATTTTTCGCACTTGCCATATGAACCCTTGCTGATCTTGGAAAGGGCTTTGGCAATAGAGGTTTTGGTGTCGGTTAACTGTTTTTCCAGAATCACAGTTTTCGTATGAGTATCAGCAATATAGGAATCTGTACCAGGTTCCGAGCTTTCCGGTAATCCTTGATCGGTGGCCGGATCATCATCCTCTACTTCTTTGAGGTTTTTTTCTACTTCTTCTTGCTGACGAAGTAATAAATTTTTAAGATTGTTTATTGTTTTTGTAGGAAAGCCTAACATTTAACCTCCTTACGAACTTTTTGCTGTTTCTTAAGTTCCAGCTAAAAGCCGAGACCTGATTATACCAATATTTCTTCCAGGTATCCAGGGTAAAAAACAGTTTCAAATCCGAAAACAATTTTCTTTTAGTCACTTTATAGAACAGATAAATCCCGAGCAGTAGAAAAAACAGGGCTAACCAAAGGCCTTTACCAGCATTTTGCTTTAAAGGAGTCACTGCGGATTGAATTAGACCAATATAAATTAAGCTCAAAGAAAAAATCTTACCACGCTGATGAAAATGTGTGGCCACACCCCAAATACGAGACAAAGCCCAAATCAGCAGGAGAGCTTCCAGGATTTGTACAGGAAACCTACTGCCGATTGCCCCAGCCATTGGCAAAGCCAAGATGTGGCTTTGAATTCCCACATCACAACCTCCAAAAAAACAACCTAAGCTGGCAAAAATTAATCCGCCAATTAAACCAACTGAAGCAATATCCAAAGCTTGAAAAAACGCATCTTTTTTACGACCAGTTAATAGATATAAAAGCGTAGTCCCCCCCACTATCCCTCCCCAAAAAGAAAAACCAGGAGTACGATTAATCATTATGACGTTTAAAGGACTGTGTTGCAGAAAAACTGAGAAGTGCTCGGCTACAAAAATCAGCCGAGAAATAATCAGACCTCCAAGTAAGCTTAGAAAACTTAGATCCAAGACCTTTTCTTCATCCATGTCCCAGGCTCTAGACAGTCGCCAAACCAAAAATATGGCTAGTAAAAAGCCAAACGAGAGCAAAATTCCGTAAGAATAAACACTAAATTTGCCAATGGAGAAAATTACCGGAAACATATCCTGATAGGCTACCACAGTCCTTTGGTTGAATCAAATTGACAGAGACTGTTATACTGATAGATACTAATGACTGCAACCGCACACGCATTAATCGGAGGAGCTATTGCCGCTGCCATCCCCCAACCGGAAATTGCCTTACCTTTGGCTGTTGCATCTCACTTAATTCTGGACATGGTGCCACATTGGGATGTTGGTTTAAACTGGAAAAAGAAAAATAAAGTCGTTCTATTTGCGGAGTCAATGTTAGATTTAACCGTTGGAATATTGGCCGCTTTTCTAATCTTTGGCAGAAATGTTAATCCTTTTTACTTATTGGCTTGTATCGCCTTTGCAGAAAGCTTTGATATTTTAATGATGCCTTATCTTTTGTTTGGATGGAAATTCCCCCCTTTTTCTACCTCATATAATCTACAACACAAAATTCAGGAACATGCCAAACTGGCCGCACCTTGGGGAATTATTTCTCAGATTTTCTCAGTAACCGGAGTTGCTTTGGCCTTAAGATTGGTCCACTAGCTCTTTTAAGTATTTTTCAAAATCCTCACCAATTTCCGGATGATTTCTAGCTAAATCCACTACTGTTTTCATGTATTCTAATTTATTCCCTGTGTCATAATACTTACCATTTTCTACAACCACAGCATATAAAGGCACACCTTCATTTTGCAAAATGTTAATTGCCTCTACTAGCCAAATTTCTCCGCCTTTTCCTGGTTCAACTTTTTTTAAAGCTGCAAAAATCTCCGGGGGCAGAATATAAGCTCCAATAATGGCGATATTTGACGGCGCCTCATCTGGTTCTGGTTTTTCAACAATTGCTTTCACTTTATAAAGATTGCCTTCCACCAGCTCGACATCAGCCACCCCATAACGCTTTAAATCCTCTTTATTATCAATTTTGACACCAGACATCACTACTCCACCATATTTTTCGTAAACATCAATCATCTGCTTTAAGCGGGGTGGCGTAGATAGAATAAATTCATCTCCCCACAGCACGGCAAATGGTTCATCTTCGATCACAGATTCTCCAGCTAGCACAGGGGTCCCGTTACCATATGGGCCTTTTTGGCGGATGTAAATAAAATTAGCCATGTTGGAAATGTGGTTAATTTGATCTAAAGCCTGGGTTTTTTTACCACTGACTAAGTTTTGCACCAAGTCTTCATTTGGTTCATCAAAATGGTCTTCAATAGCACGCTTGGTGGAACCAGTCACAATGATAATATTATCTATTCCTGAGGCTACAACTTCTTCTACTACATACTGGATAACGGGCTTGTCTACAATTGGCAGCATCTCCTTAGGCATGGCCTTGGTTTGGGGTAAAAACCTAGTTCCAAATCCAGCTGCAGGAATTAAAGCTTTAGTGATCTTTTTTGCCATAAAATAATACTACCACAACTACTTAACTCGTTCGACGTATTGACCAGAACGGGTATCAACTTTAACTTTTTCTCCAACATCCATGAACATTGGGACTTTCACGATCAATCCATTATCCATGGTAGCTTCTTTGAAAACATTGGAAACTGTATTGCCTTTTTCTCCAGGGCCGGTTTCAGTTATTTCATAAGTTAAGCTTAAAGGCAGCTCCATTCCCAAGGCTTCTTCACCAGCAGTAATTAGGATTAAATCCAAACCGTCTTTTAAATATTTAGCTTGATCCCCTGCTACAGATACTGGCAAAGCAAATTGCTCAAAAGATACCGGGTCCATAAAGTTTAGGTTTTCGCCGTCACGATAGAGAAACTGCACTTTTTTCTTTTCTACATTAGCATCCTCTACCCGGGCTCCGGTTATAAAGGATTTTTCTGTAACAGATCCTGTTTTTAGGTTTTTGACTTTTAAACGGATGGTGCCAGAACCTCTGCCTGTTTTATTGTGCTCATAAGTAATCACTGAATATAAATTACCATCTTCTTTAAAAACAGCTCCATTGCGGAGCTCTGTAACATTAAGTGCCATAATTTAAGGATTCTACCATGATGACAGAAATTTTTCTATCTTTTTGCCGTCTCTTTTTAGCCAATCTGCATTGGAATAGATTTGCTCCAAGGCCTGGGCAATGGTTCTTTGGGCTTCTGGGGCGGGATTTTTGCGGACAAAATTTTCAATATCTTTGGCATCGGAGATTTTAGTAAAATCACCACAAGGCCCAAATAGCCGGGTGTAATAATGACCTCCGGCATAACGATCTTTTAACAATTTCCAGTTTGATTTCACATATTCCCAGGCCAAATATCGGCCTTCCGGGTTTCTCCAAACTGAGGCAATAATTCCTAGGCTACTTTGGTACCTAACATCTTCACTTAAAGCAAAATCCAGGGCTTTTTTAAGGATATCTTTATCAGGGAATAAACCCAAAGCCCGACCCAGACGATCTTTTTCCTGATGGTTATCTTCATGTTTATACATATCAACCAGTTGATTGAACTCCGTTATTCCTCCGTTTTCAGCGACCAAGTTATAGACAACTGCACGAAGGTCTGGTTCGAGATTGCTTCGCTTCGCTCGCAATGACGAGCGAAATAGCTCTTGAGCTTTTTTAATAGTAGCTTGATCACCATAGCTGCCAAGTTTATATAAAGCAATGCTGCGAAGCAGCGGATCAGTGTGTTTTTCACCGGGCTTTTTATCCCAGCCTAATTTCTGGGCAATTTCTTGATAAAGACTGCGGCCATATTCTTTAATCTGCGGATAAAAAGCCTCATACGCCAGTAGCCCCTCTAGTTGGCCAATATAACCGGTCAGCTCTATCCACACCGTATAGTCTTCCTCATCTTTATAGCTTTGGGCCAGTTCCAGAAATTCTACTGTAGAAGACTCACCTGGCTGACTCAGACTAAAACTATCCCTGATCAGTCCCAATCTATCCACGGCAGATAACTTGGAAATGGATAATTTAGCCAGATAATTAGTTGGATAATTAATCTGCACAAAGCTGGTCTCACCTAAATTTAATTTACCTTGTAAATTCATACTTATGGTTTCTTTATCCATTAATTGACCATTTAGCGGAATTGACCAGATGGTATTATCTTTAGAAGCTTTTTTAGAAATAGCACTTGAGAAAAACCGACTCTGTGTTAACTGTACCCTAGACCCTATACCCTGTACCCTAATTATTGGATGTCCAGCCTTACCAACCCAGTTTTGCATGACTTTACCAACTGGTTTGCCAGAAGCTTTTTCCAAAGCCTGCCAAAGATCTTCAGTTTTAGCATTTCCATAAGCATGTTTTTTTAGATATTGTTGCAAACCTTTCTGAAATGATTTTTCCCCTAGGTACGACATTAACATTCTAAGCACCGATGCTCCTTTGGCATAAGAAACTGTATCAAAAATCTCCGAAATTTCTGCAGTGTGATGCACTTCCACCTGAATTGGGTGAGTATTTTCCAAAGCATCTAGACTATAGGCAATTCCAGCTTCATGAGATACAAACTGTGTCCAAGTATCCCACTCTGGGAAAATATGGTTAATGGCCAGATATTCAATAAAAGTGGCAAAACCTTCATTTAGCCACAAATGAGTCCACCACTGCATGGTCACCAAATTACCAAACCATTGATGAGCCAACTCATGGGCAATCACCATTGCCACCCATTGTTTATTTCCGGTGGAGGTGGAGGTTTCATCAACTAATAAAGTAGACTCGCGGTAAGTGACTGCTCCCCAATTTTCCATGGCTCCAGCAGCAAAATCCGGAATGGCAATTAAATCCATTACTGGTAATGGATAAGGGAATTTAAAATAGTCCTGATAAAATTCCAAACATTTAATAGCCACATCCAGAGAAAACTTAGCCTGATGTTTTTTGCCAGGGGTAGTGAAAACCCTAACCAATATCCCATCTTTGGTTTTGCCTTCAATACTTTCAAATTCCCCGACAATGAAGGCCAAAAGATAGGTAGACATCTTAGGGGTGGGGGCAAAATTGACAATCTGATAACCGGATTCATGTTCTTTAATGTCTGTAACTACAGTATTAGAAATAGCAGTAGTCCCACCGGGAATCATTAAAGTCACATCAAAGATGGCTTTTTGTGAGGGCTCATCAAAACAGGGAAAAGCCCGCCTGGCATCAGTGGATTCAAACTGGGTAATGGCCAGATATTTAACCTTTTGCTCAATATCATAGCGGCTTCTATAAAAACCGCGCATTTTGTCATTTAAAACTCCGGTAAATTTTAATTTAATTTCGTGTTTCCCGGCGGGAATTTGTTTGGGATAAGTTAAAGTGGCTGTTTCATTTTTTTGCTGATAAGTTACTTTTGCCTCATCACTAAATATTTCCAGTTCTGCCGAATGTAAAGTAATTTCTTTAAGCGGTTTTGCAAGGATGACAAAAATAGTTTCTTCACCTTCAAAGGTAAAGTTTTCTAAATCCGGGCGAAGATTAATTTGATATCTTTGTGGTTTAACATGGGAGGGCAATCTAGTACTTGCTCGCATAAATTGGAGTTTACCGTATTTGTGCTAAAATATCCATACGCCGAGGTGCTGGAATGGTATACAGGATAGTCTCAAAAACTATTGGTCGCAAGGCCATGAGGGTTCGACTCCCTCTCTCGGCACATTTTACGTCTCCCAGGGATAACTGACTATTTTAAATTGTCCGCTTCGCGGACTTGGTTGTTGTTATCCCGTTGAAGGTAATTTGTACCTTCAACCCCTGGCTACAAATGATATACTAAGATTATGGCTGCGCAGAGAAAGAGATTTAGAATTTATGAATCCAGAATTCACCTGACAATTACTCTACTTTTTTTAATACTGCCATTTCTTTTTTTTCTGTTATTTACCAGTCTAGCTCACATTGCTACTTCCCTTCTTTTTACAGACATTTTTGATTCTGTTTTAAGACTGGCAATTGCCTATTTTATTGCCGTTATTTTGGGATGGGTTTTTGCAGTTTCTTTTTACCGCGGCAAAAGAGCCATTGTGGCTTTGCCTATTTTTGATGTGTTACAAAGTTTTCCGACATTTGCTGCTTTACCCCTAGCTACATATTTTCTGGGCTCCTCTAATTTAACTGTGGTGATCTTTTTGGTAATTACTATTATCTGGCCGATCTTTTTTTCTGTTATTTCCTCACTTAAGTTAATCCAAAAAGACTGGGAAGAAACTGTAGAAATTTCCAGTCTCAAAGGCTGGAATTATATTTTTCGATTCCTTTGGCCAGTTAGTATTACCGGTTTAATTACCGGCTCAATTATTGGTTTAGGTGAAGGCTGGGAAGCTTTAGTGGCAACCGAAATTATTATTGGGGTTAAATCAGGTTTAGGAAACTTCTTTAGTACCTTTTCCAAAGATCCGACAGTAACCAGTTTTGGAATTTTAGGACTGCTCGTGTTAATTTTTAGTATCAATAAACTAATCTGGATTCCTTTGTTAGACTATAGTCATCGTCAAATGGAAGAATGAAATGAATATTATTACTTTAAAAAATATATCTAAAAGCTTTCAGGAAGATCAGAAAGTTCTCACTGTTTTGGAAGGAATTGACTTAGAAATTAAGGAGGGAGAATTTTTTATTGTCCTGGGTCCTTCCGGATCCGGCAAATCTACACTGCTTCGGATTATGAGTGGACTGGAAAAACAATTCAGCGGCTCACTTAAACTGGAAAAAGGTATTACTCAAACAGATTTTAGTTTTATTTTTCAACAATTTGCACTCCTCCCTTGGATGAGCGTTTATCAAAACGTCGAACTGGGACTGTTAACCAGGAAGGTAAAACCAAATCAGCGCCACTTGCTGGTAATGACTGAGCTGGAAAAATTAGGACTGGAAAAATTTGCCAAATCAATGCCCAGGGAACTTTCCGGAGGAATGAAGCAACGGGTTGGTATCGCCAGGGCCTTAGTTACTAAACCAAAAGTTATTTTCATGGATGAGCCTTTTTCAGCCTTGGATTCCTTTACTGCTGCGGTTTTAAGAAAAGAAGTGTTGGATATCTGGAGCCATTTGAAGACCACGATAGTCATGGTCACTCATTTAATTCCCGAGGCTTTGGAGTTGGCAGATCGGATTGCAGTTTTGACCTCACGTCCGGGTAAATTGGATGCAGTAGTAGAAAATACTCTCTCGCGGCCAAGACAATTAAGATCAGAGGGGTTCTTTAAAATGGAAGATCAAATTGCGGCTTTGATAAAAATCTAAGTAGCTGGTGTAGCAGATTTGTGGGCTTTTTCCAAACCGTAGAACTTGGTGCGATCTGCCCGAAACATCATTTGAATTTCCCCAACTGAACCGTTACGGTGTTTTTGAATATCCAATGTAACTGCTTCTGGCCGCTCCGCATCTTCCCGGTAAATAAACATCACTACATCAGCATCTTGTTCAATGGCACCTGATTCACGAAGGTCTGCCAGTTGTGGTTTTTTAGTACCGCGAGCTTCCACTGACCGATTAAGCTGAGAAATTGCTAAGACCGGAATTTTAAGTTCCCTGGCTAAATTCTTTAAGTTTTGGGAAATTTCCGAGACTTCTTGCACCCGGTTTTCCTGGTTGCGGCCATGAATCAACTGTAAATAATCGACAATCAGTAGTTTTAAACCGTGCTCAACTTGTAGTCTCCTGGCTTTAGTTCTCATCTCTGAGATAGAAGCGCCTGGAGTATCATCAATAAAAATCGGGGCCTCAGCCAACTCTCCCATGGCCAAAGATAACCTGTCAAAATCCTTCTCATCCAATCTGCCTGTTTTTAATTTCCAGGCATCAATATCCGCTTGCCCAACCAATAAGCGATCAACCAATTCTTCTTGGCTCATTTCCAAAGAAAAAATTCCCACTGGCATGCCGGCAGTAACAGCCACATGTTGGGCAATGTTTAAAGCCATTGAGGTTTTACCCTGACCAGGCCGGGAAGCTAAGATAATTAAATTAGAATCTTGCATACCAGCCAGTTTATTATCCAGATCCCTAAACCCGGTTGGCACTCCCCGCAGTTTTCCGGAAGATTTTTGCAGTTCATCCAACCTGTCAAAACTTTGGGTTAAAGCATCTTTAATTTGCAAAAAATCCCGCTTTAAATTTTCCTGAGAAATAGAAAAAATACCCTGTTCTGCCAATTCCAACAATTCATCAACGCCCTGACTTTCATCATAGGACCTTTCAATTAAACGGGTGGCTTGGGCTATTAAACTACGCCTAACAGCATGTTCTTTAATAATCCGGGCATATTGTTCA
The DNA here is from genome assembly GCA_964523905.1 of uncultured Gammaproteobacteria bacterium. GTDB lineage: Bacteria > Patescibacteriota > Microgenomatia > Daviesbacterales > UBA10151 > CAZFYQ01. The sequence continues at coordinate 112,350 of CAZFYQ010000001.1, read as the reverse complement.
ATATGAGCTGATGTTGGAACCACATTAACCAGCGTGGTTAAGTATGCGGAGCCCCCAATCTTGTCATATGAGCCGCTTTTTTTAAGCTGCTCAGTAACTGTTACCAAATCAATTGGTTCTCTTCTTTCAAATAAAGACTGCACTGCTTCAAAAATCGGGGCATGTTGTTCAGTGCGGTAAAAATTGGAAGGATGAAGGATTTCTGAAATCCGCACAATTGATTCTTTATCAATTAACAGTGATCCCAAAAGGGACTGTTCAGCTTCAATATTCTGAGGTGGTAACTTACCGATTGGATTGGCCATTAAAAATTAACTTTTGCTAAGCAGGACTACCTGTGTTTCTTCTGGCATTTTGTCTTTAGTAATAGAAAGTTTTGGCAAAGGCACCACATTTTCTGCTCCCATTTCTTTTAAGAAAGGTTCAACCGGATCAAGTTCAAATTTTAAGCCTTCGATCTTGTAGTGCATTGGGATAATGATTCTTGGTTCCAGCTGTGAAATAATTTCCAAAGCTGCTTTGGCATCAATGGTATAAACTGAGCCCACTGGAATTAGCAAAATATCCACTGCTCCAATCTGCGTTAACTGTTCTTCTGTTAGCTTGGTCTGACCTAAATCTCCTAAATGAGCGATATTTAAACCATCTAGCAAAATGCTAAAAATTACATTACTGCCTCTTTCCGCGCCTTCTTTATCATCATGAAAACTGCGCACTCCAGTAATCACGGCTCCGGCAATTTCATATTCACCAGGTTGGTCAAACATTGGTGGTTTTTCACCAGTTGGAGAGGTCACCACTTTAGTATTATTGTGGTCTTGATGTTCATGTGAAGATAAAACAACGTCTGCGGTCAGGTCTTTGGGAAGTTTTAAACCAACCATTTCCGGGTCATATGGATCAAAAATCACTGAGGCATTTTTACCTTTAATTTTAAATAAAGCCTGTCCACCCCAGTAGATATCCATGAGGTTGCATAGTAGCAAGTATGCTAAAATATTTCAACCCATGATTTTGACTAAAAAAATTCCCACCAAGTCTTTTGTCCTCTCACAGATTTTAATTTTACTAATTGGCTTGGCTTTTTTGGGTGGGATCTATTATGTCTTAAATGTACAATATCAGACTCAGTTAACTGACCCTTTTGCCAATGGACCAGTCACCACTTTACCAAAAACTTTAGTGTTAACTTTAGATCAACCTGATGATGATAATTTAAGTTTTGATAGTTCAGTGGTCATATCTGGACAAACGGCTCCTCATAAAGATGTATTAATTTATACTGATACTCAAAATGTCGTAATCAGTTCTAAATCTGATGGCTCATTTTCCACGGTTTTAAACCTGGATGTGGGAGTTAATAATATTACTGTGGCAGTATTTGATAATAACGGAGAGTCTAAAAATCTACAGCGGACAGTTTATTATTCAAAGGAGCAAATCTAATGAAAGGCGTCAGGCTTCAGGCAACAGTTTACAGTTTAATATTTTTTTTACTACTGCCTGCAACCTGTGGCCTGTGGCCTGTTTCGGCTGCGGATTCCACTCCTTCAGCCGGAATACAGGGCCAGCTGGCAGAGCTTAAAAAAGAAATCGCCTCTAAGGCTGCTGCTTTGAAAAATTTAGTAAACAAAAAACTACAAAACAAAGCTTATGTGGGCAAGCTAACCACTAAATCTGATACTGGTTTAACCATTGCCACAAAAAACGGACCAAAGATTGTTAATATAAACCAGGACACGGTTTTTGATAGTCAAGCCAAAACAGCCAAGGGTAAAAAAATTGCTGCGCCTACTTTAAAATCGTTAAGTCAGGATGATTATCTGGCAGCTTTGGGAGATGTTGATGAAACCGGAGTTTTAACCGCCAGACAAATTATTTTACTTACAACTCCCCCCTCTGATCTCAAAACATATTTATGGGGACAGGTGGTCTCTATCTCTGATCAATTAGCTACTCTAAAAGATAAAGATTCAAAAACCGTGGCAGTATCTTTACCAGATGGAGCAGCAGTTAAAACTAATGATTTTGTAATTTTAACCGGCACTATTAACAAAAACCAGATTTTTGAAGCGGAATTTGTTCATGTTATACCACAAGGAGGAATTTTATTACCGAAAAAGATTGCTTCACCCTCTGCGAAAGTGGCCAGTCCAACTGCCACAGTGGCTCCTAAGAAGAAGTAGCTAAAAACTGTTCCGCTTCAGATTTATCTTTTACAACATCCACTGCTCTCCAAAATCCTTCGTCTTTAAAAGCCAGAAATTTTTCTTTGGCAATTTTAGGAAAAGTTTCCGTTTCATGATCACCTAACTCCGGCAGCATTGGCTCAATTTCGCGATTAAAAATATAAATTCCTCCATTGATCCAATAAGGTAGTTTGGGCTTTTCATCAAAACCAATCACATGATCATCCTCTGTTTTCACCAATCCCCACCGGGAAATATAAGGCTCTAGTAGCATGGTCACCATTGCCTGCTCTTTTGTATGAAGTTCCATCATCTTACTTAAATCTAATTTGGTAATAATGTCGCCGTTGGTTACTATTACATCAGTTTCGCCGTTTATGATTTTGGCTTTAAAAGCTTTTTTAATTGCCCCACCACGACCTAAAGGAGTTTCTTCTATCGAATATTCAATCTCAATGCCAAATTTAGACCCGTCTCCCAGGAACTGCTCAATCACCTCATGCTTGTAGCTGGCGGTGATCACAAATTTAGTAATTCCAAACGATTTTAACCATTCAATTTGCCAAAGTAAAATCGGTTTTCCAGAGAGTTCTACCATTACCTTAGGCCGGTCATTGGTAAAAGGCCGAAGCCGCTCTCCTTTCCCTCCAGCTAAAATAATGGCGCTTGTTATCATGAAAATAATATTACCACATTTATTTTTGTCGTTGAAGGATAATATTGATATTATGGGTTTCGATCATGTTTGACAAAAGATAGCAATTTCTCTACAAATCTTTGTCCACCCTTCGGTAGTATATTGACTAAAGATCTGAAAGTCCCCTTTTGTTCATTCTCAGTAAGAATTCCAGTAATCTCTTTACCTAAGGCTTCCATATTTGGTAATCGTCGTTGCCAAACTGACTCTTTCCGAAAAGAGTCTACTGCTATATGATCAACTAATTCTCTGAATCGTTTACCTATTTCCCAATGCGCTATTTCCATCCAGCCATTATCCCATAAGAGCAGCCCAGACACAAAATGGATTATTTTTTAGAAGATTTTACTGATCTAACGGATGTTTTTCGTCTGGGTAGTACAGTCATTAACACAACCGCCACTATACACAGGGCAATGAAAACCGGAAAACTAGAAAGAATATGAATAATATTCATTTTTTTCTCCTTAGTTTCACTCCTGGTATACCCAAAATTAGTAATGAGACAATCAAACCGAAGAAAACTGCTATAGTAGGAATTATATTCAAGACATCAGTTTGTGTCATATTTTAATCTCCTTGGTAAATCTTAATGAAAAGTACACAAATATTATACCACCGATTACATACCGCAGAAAAGATATTAAGTCTGCTCTTTGTATAAATTGTATGGTGAAAGCTACCAAAAATAAACCCTTTGCTATATCCATAAACAAATTGGATATTTTTTCAATTTGTCTACTATTTAATTTTAACATTTATCTAATTCTATCATAACCGATAGTAAATTTGACAGCAAAAAAATTTAGTGATATACTGGTCAGTACAACTTAATATTGGAAAGCGTTTAAGGGAAGTCACGATTCCCAAGCAGAGAGCCAAAATGCTCTACGGAATGTCTTAAGCCGTAAAAAGATAAGCAGTCAGTGTCGCCTAGCGGAGCTGGCCTAAGAGCTTGAAAGAGTAATACTTTCAAGAACAAAGGATGGGACCGCGGGGGGTCCTTTTTTAATGGCCTTCCGTTCCTTGTTCATCACTATAAACGTGGTGGGCAATGAACGGGAGGTTTTTTTGTGGAAAACACTTTTGAAAGGAGGTGATAAATATGGTTGAAACATTAATACAATACAGTGCAAAAAATGCTCTTACTGAGAGCGGGCCAACTGTGAGCTTTTTTATTGAGAAAAAAGGACCAGATGGTAGACCAATGCGGGAATCTCTAGGAGTATTTCCATTAAGAACTGATGTATATAACGTGGGCGATGGTCAAATAGTTGAGTTAAATATCTCAAGATTATCTCCTCGCATGCGAAGAGCTAGAATTCTGGAGGCCTTCTTACCAGGAATTGGAAAAAAGGATTTTGCTTTTGATAGAACTGGTGATGGTATTAGTTTCCAGACAATTAAAAACCAGCTTGGTTATCCCAAAGGTAGCAGAATTGGAGCCGAGCTCAGTCAAGTTGAGGGTGTAATAAAAAAGGGTTAATGCTTATGACCTTTGAAAGGAGGTGAGAAATATGAGTCAAGAAAATTTTATGTCTCTTGAGGATTTAGAAGGAATTATTCTAGATCGCAAAGAAAATATGCCGGAAAAATCTTACACTGCGAATTTATTTATAGCAGGGACTGACCGGATCGCCCAGAAAGTGGGCGAAGAAGGTGTGGAGGTAGCAATTGCAGCAACCAGAATGGGTATTACTGGCGAAGGTGAAGAACAATTGGTTGGAGAAATCTCTGATCTTTACTTCCACAGTTTGGTACTTATGGCCGATCTTGGTATTCCTTTTGCCAGAATAAGGCAGGAGCTAACCTTACGACATGCAGAAAAGAGTAAGTAAAAAACTTACAGAAAGGGGGTGAGAAAAATGAATATAGAAAATATGGG
>CAZFYQ010000001.1:0-107479 GCA_964523905.1 uncultured Gammaproteobacteria bacterium | reverse complement strand
GTAAGTAAAAAACTTACAGAAAGGGGGTGAGAAAAATGAATATAGAAAATATGGGTGGTAACTTACCAGATTTACGGCTAGATTACACTAAACTTACTGATAGCAACGGTATGGGTGTAATTCCGGCAGTGATCTTGGACGTAGAAGATGGTAAACCATTAATGGTGGCTTTTATGAACCAGGAGGCCTTAGACAAGTCTCGTGAAACCGGACTAGCCACTTTTTGGACTAGAACCAGACAAGGTTTATGGACCAAAGGTGAAACATCAGGTAATAGCCTGGTGATACAAAGATGGCTACCTGATTGTGATAATGACACGATTGTGGCCTGGGTTAAACGTAATGGCCCGGCTTGCCACACCGGGGCAATATCCTGCTTTGATCCAGCACCAGAGCAGTAGTAAGATGGCAGGTTAAGGGAGTGCACCCCTACCCTGCCAAGAATTATGAGGTATAATAAAAAAGAATTTACATGAATAGCGCACCACCAACACCAAAAGGGTTTCGTGATATTGGGCCGGAAATGGCCAAACGGCGTCGTGAATTAATTAACAAAATTGCTCCAATTTTGGAAGAGTTTGAGTTTGTACCAATTGAAACTCCCACTGTTGAGTTTGCAGAAACTCTTAAAGGCAAATACGGTGAGGATGAAAAGCTAATTTATGAGTTTGAGGATCGCGGTGGCAGAAAACTGGCTTTACGGTATGACTTAACCGTACCATTTGCCAGGTATGTTGCTACCTACAATCCCCCTTTGCCATTTAGAAGATACCAAATCGGCCAGGTGTTTCGCGGAGAAAACCCTCAAAAAGGAAGATTTCGGGAATTTACTCAGTTTGATATTGATACAGTTGGCACTACTGATCCTTCAGAAGATGCCAAGGTAGTGGCAGTGGCTATTAAATCCATGCGCGCACTGAAACTGGACAACGCCATCATGTTAATTAATGACCGCGCTAACTTTGCAGATTTTAAAGTAGAGGTAATCCGGGCCATTGATAAAATAAATAAAATAGGTGAAGAAGGTGTTGTAAAAGAATTAATGGATGCCGGATTTTCAGAGGCAGAAGCTAAGGAATCTGTCGAGAAAATTAAAAATCAAAAGCCTACCCCAAATTTGGCAGAAGTATTTCGAATTCTAAAAGAAGAATACAAACTGGAAGAAGGAAAAGATTTTATGTTTGATCCATCTTTAGCCAGAGGTTTAGATTATTATACTGGAGCCATTTTTGAGCTTAAATTAGACAAAGATCCAGCTAGTTTATCAGTGGGTGGTGGTGGCAGATACGATAACCTAATCGGCATGTTTGCCAAAAAAGACTTACCAGCTGTAGGCTTTTCCTTTGGACTGGACCGCATGCTTGAAATTCTCTACCCCTTAATTTGAATTAATATTATAGGTCTGCTAGAATACCGCTTATGGCTGAAAGGGTTAAGCAATCAAATTTTGGACAGAGATTTTCTCAGGCATTAGAAAATACAGTAAATTATTTTCGGGTCTCCGCACAATTACATCTACCTAATTTAATTATTTCTTCTACTCCTATTGCTCTTGCAGCAACCGGGCATACTGATTCTCCCTTATTTGGACTGGCATTGTTTGCAACACTCTGCAGCACTGTGGCCTGTGAGGCTCCAGAAAAATTACTGAACAATTTGCATCGCTATAACTCCATGAAGGTAGAACTGGCCAGACATGGATGGGATGAGCGCAGGTTTAAACCCGTATTAGATAATGAATCAATCTGTCATATAAACGCTGCTATGATTGCAGCCATTGATATGGGTTTTAAAAAGGAGGCAAAAGCCTACTATAAACAAAGAGATGAACCATTTTATCCTCTTTTCTTTATTCGATAAATCATCCCCAATGATTAATTGTTGCATTTGCAATTAGGATAAGTATAATTAAAAAGTCCTGCTCAAACTATATGGGTGTATGGGAATCATTAACTGGAAGGCCATCTGCTAAAGAGGTAGCACCTGCTGTAGACACAGAGGCTGTGGCAGCAGTGAAAAAAATTAATCAGCTTAGACCACAAGAGCTGGAAACTTTTGCTTCTGCCAGCCTGCGAGATAATCTAGCAGCTACTTTTGGCAGTACTGCTCGTCTAGCCTTAACCGAGCTTGTTATCCTAGCTTTTCCTAATAGTGATCAACCAATTTCCTACCGCGACTCTGTGACAGGAACTTACGACATGTATACCTTAGGTCAGGACCAAGATCAGGTGAATAGAAAAACGGGAATAGATGCGGTATGCACCCAAGATACGCTCAATGTAGATAGATTTATTTTATACCAAGGCTTTCTGAGAACTGAACTACCTCATTATGTTACAAGTGCTGCTGGTTTTACCAGGCAGAGGGTCTTTGCTGCCATAATGGAAACAACTGCCAAGGATTTGGAAGAGGCAAGAAGTAATTGGGCTGCCTCATTGCAGGATAATCGATCTCAATTTATGGATCAAGTAGAGCAAATAAGTCCTTATACTAGAAGTAAGGTTGATGAATTAAGAACCGCCCTTGCAACCATAACAACCAATAAAACACCTGACTATAAAGGCTATACTCTTGTTGGAACCATGGATGAAACCCCAAAACGTTCTGCTAAAAAAATTACTCTCTACACCACCGGACGACTAGACATGGAGGTTTATGATATATTACGTCGCACTTATGGTCCTCAAATACAACCTGACTCAGTTAATGATGAAAGTTTAATCGAATTTAATCGTATCGGATCAGACAGCAATATCAAATTTACATTTAGGAAAACAGATCAACATAAACCTTTTGTAATTGAGATTCGATCGGCGTTTAGACATGTTGATGATTCTACTCGCTTGCGAGTCAGCTTACCTGAATGGGATTTTGCAGATTATCTTGCTGGTCGTAGAACTGCTCATCGTTTTGCTGTTGATTGGAAGGATTCTTTTCCCGCCTCTTCCGGATTACTAGACGCTTCTCGTTCCAGCTTTGCAGGAAAAGCTCTTGCCCCCTCCTCGACTTCAGTTAGTTAATATTCTACAATTATTATGTGGCGTCACAGATTTGGAAAAAGCCCTGGCCTTATATTGCGCTAATTTTGGCTCATGTCATATGGGGAGCTAATTTTGTGGTGGCTAAGGTGACTTTACAGGAATTTCCTCCAATGAGTTTGGCTTTGCTCCGTTTTGCTCTAGCCTCTTTGTTCTTATCCCCCTTTTTCCTAGCTCAAACTAAAAGTGTAAAGATTGACAAAAAGGACTTACCTTCCCTGGTTGCTGTTGGAGTATTTATTATTACTTTAAACATTGCTTTTTTCTTTGAAGGAATTAAACGTACCACGGCCATTGATGCCTCGGTTCTCACTTTAATCATCCCGATTATTTCAGTGTTAATTGGCTGGATTTATTTTAAGGAAAAGATTTATCTGGTTAATATCATCGGTGTGATCGCCAGTTTTCTAGGGGCTGCTGTTTTAATTGGTTTGCCACAGTTTTTTACCGGCACGATTTCCCCGCAGATTCTACTGGGAAATATTTTGATAGTACTGTCCTCTATTGCCTGGGTAGTGGGGGCGGTGATTTCCAAGAAACTGTTGGGTAAATATCCTTCTTTAACAGTAACTGCCATTGCTTTTATGGTAGGCACAATTGCTATGTTGATCCCGGCTGGCATTGAATATTTAAATAATCCCGGCTGGGCCAGCCAGATTACTATTTTAGGCTTGCTAGGACTGACTTATATGACACTGCTTTCTTCTATTTCTGCTTACTTCTTATTTGAATGGGGACTGGCCAGAAGCACCATTGCCTCAGCTGATTTATTTCAATATGTGGAACCGTTTGTTGCCAGTTTTTTGGCTGTATTAGTTTTAGGTGAAATTATTTCCACATCTTTTTTACTAGGCACATTTTTAATAATCATTGGAGTATTCCTAGGCACCTTAACCAAAGTAATTCACCGTCGGCATCATAAAGCCCACCGCGTCTGACGACTTGTTAACCAGCTTCAAGCCTGGTATAATAGCTAAATCATGAAAGCAAGTATACATCCTGAGTGGTTTGCCGAAGCTAAAGTAAGCTGTGCTTGTGGAACCACTTTTACTACTGGTTCTACTATACCGGCTATTAAAGTGGAAATCTGCAGCGCTTGTCACCCGTTTTATACTGGAACCCAGAAATTTGTTGATACTTTAGGCCAGGTAGACCGTTTTGTTAAGAAAATGGAAATTTCCAAATCCAAACAAGCTGAACAGCAAAGAATTATGGCTAATAAAAAAGCCAAAATGGACGAACGCAAAAAAGAACGTCCTTCTTTAAAAGACTTGCTAATGCAAGCCCGCAAAAACGTTTCTTAGATACTCCCCTTTGTCACTACGACAAGCTATAATTTACTTATGGATAATAATTACTTACAGCAGCAAATAGCAGAAATTGATCGTAAGATCGAAGAAAACAAAACCCTACTTTCTGATCCAGAAATGGAAGGTTTAGCCATGGCTGAAATTCAAAGACTGGAACAGGAAAAAGCTGATTTGGAAAACTCGGCCGCCACTCCCATGCAAGCTAGCACCTCGGATGGGTCCGAAGGACGGGAGTCCAATGGACTCCCAGGAGGCATCAATCCTAACGTCGCTATTTTAGAAGTCAGAAGCGCTGCCGGTGGTGATGAAGCCGGGTTATTTGCCGGAGATTTGTTTAGAATGTACACCAGGTTTGCTGAAAAAAATAAATGGAAAATAGAAGAACTGGATCGCTCTGAGGGCGGTATTGGCCAGATTAAACAGGTGGTAATAAAGATAACCGGAAAAGGTGCATACACTGCTTTGTCTCATGAATCCGGAGTCCACAGGGTCCAAAGAGTACCAGTAACCGAGTCCTCTGGCAGAATTCATACTTCCACTGCCACAGTGGCAGTGTTACCCCAGGTCACTGAAAAAGAATTTGTCATCAATCCTGCTGACATTACCTTTGAAGCTTTTAGATCTGGCGGTGCAGGAGGCCAAAATGTGAATAAAGTTTCAACTGCGGTAAGACTTAAACATATTCCTTCAGGAATTGTGGTCACCATGCAAACTGAACGCTCACAGTTGCAAAACCGGGAAAATGCCATGTCAATGCTTCGGGCCAAACTTTGGGAAGCCGAGCAGCAAAGAACTGTGGGTAATATTTCTGATACCAGAGCCGCACAAGTTGGTATGGGAGACCGCTCAGAAAAAATCCGCACCTACAATTTCCCACAAAATAGAATCACTGATCATAGATTACAAAAATCCTGGCATAACTTAGAAAAAATCTTAGAAGGCAACATAGAGTCAATTGTGGATGCCTTTGCCGAATGAGAAATGGTCCGGTTATTAGAATAGGACCGGGTGAGGAATTTCCGGAAAATACACCTTATCAATACATCCAAGGCTGGGTCGAATTTTACAAATTAAAATTCAAAGTTACTCCTGATGTCTTAATTCCCCGGCCGGAAACAGAGTTACTGGTAGACTACGTCATTGCGAGCGCAGCGAAACAATCTCTTACTATCCTGGATCTTGGAACAGGAAGCGGCTGTATTTCCATATCAATAGCCAAAAATGCCCCCAAAGCCAGATTATTCGCCGCAGACATTTCTACAGCAGCCTTAAATATTGCCAGAGAAAATGCCAAAAAAAATCATGTTGAAAACCGCATTTTCTTTGTTAACAGTGACTTACTGGAAAAATTTGCAACAGCCCCTGATATCATTGTCACTAATTTACCCTATATTCCCTCCAGTAGGATTTCTTTTCTTGATCCATCGGTCCGGGACTTTGAACCATTAATTGCATTGGATGGCGGCCCGGATGGATTTGATTTATACCGAAAACTATTTGCCCAGATGATAGAAAAGAATTTAATCCCTAAATTATTTGTGGGAGAAATTGACGAATCCCAGGAAAAAATTGCATTAAATGAAGCCAAAAAATATTTCCCTAAGGCAAAAGTAGAAGTGAAAAAAGATTTAGCCCACTTACCACGAATACTAATAATCAAATTCTAAAATTATTGCAAAAGCTCTAAAGCTTTGTTTAACTGCGGGTCATCTGTTTTATCCTGAGCATTTTCACCAGCAGCTACCGCTACATCCGGAGTTAAACCATGTGTGGCATTAACCCAATGTCCGTTAGGGGTTAACCATTTAGCCACTGTAATATGAATTCCAGTGCCGTAACTTAAATCTTCCGCTTCCTGAATGGTTCCTTTACCAAAGGATTGTTCACCTACTAGTTTAGCTCTGCCGCGATCTTGCAAAGCTCCTGCTACAATTTCTGAGGCTGATGCAGAACCTTTATTAATTAAAACCACCAGCGGAGTTTTTAATATTCTGCCTACTCTGCTTACTTTAAACGGGGTCTTATTACCTTTATTATCTTGTTGCAATACCACATTTCCGCCGTCCAAAAACTCTGAACCAATAAACACTGCTGCTTCCAAATATCCACCCGGATTATTTCTAACATCTAAAATTATGCCATCCGGGTTTTTGGTGACAATATCATCAACCGCTTGTTTCCATTCATCTTCAGTTCTCTCACCAAATCTGGACAATTTAATTAAAGCAATATTTTTACCATTATCAGTTTGACGATATGACACTTCCACACTTTTGACAATAATGGTTTCTCTGGTCAATTTAAAAACTCTGGTATCAGTTTCACCTGGTCGAAGAATGGTTAAACTAACAGCCGTGCCTTTTGGTCCACGGATTAAATTAACCGCATCCGGTAAGCTTAAATTAATGGCGTCTTTGTCATTAATTTTAACAATTAAATCTTGTGGTTTAATACCAGCTTTTTCTGCCGGAGTTCCGGATAAAGGTGAAATTACAGCCAAGCCTCTTGGTTCTGATGAGCCAGTTGCTTCATTAAAACCAAGCTCCAGACCAACTCCTTCAAAACTGCCGCTTAATTCTTCTTGTGTGGCTTTCTGTTGTTGCGGTGGCAAAAAGACTGTGTATGGATCGCCAATTGAGGCTACCATTCCGGAAATTGCCCCGTAAAACATTTTTTGTGGATCTAATTTAGATTTATCATAATAGGTTGTAGAAAGCAGATTCCAGGTGTCCCAAAACAATTTAAAATTAACATTAATTCCGGCTGGAACTTGACTGTTAATAATGGCCTGATTTTGCAGATTTTTTTGGCCAAGCTGCCAACCCAGGAAAAAAGTTAGTGTAGCAACCAGTACTAACCGGATGTCCACTTTTTTGAAGAATTCATTCATTTAATGACTAACATTACATTATTATTTCCAAATTGGCAACTGGAACTTTCAGTCTAGACCGTTTAGTCTCCACTGTTGCCAAAAAGGCCCTCAAACCAGAAGGAAGCAGTGTTTCTGCCTGGTCGATAGCAATAATTTTCCCCTGATCACCTGGATAGGAATTACCAATAATCCTCACCATTTGACCTAGATTTATATCCTCCAGGTTAGTATCTTCCACATAACGGATGTTGGTGGTTTCCTGTATTGGCGGAAGATGAGTAGCTCTTATTTTAATTAGACTTTGCGACTGATAAGCCGGCAAATAGATTAAGCCTTTATTGCCATCAATCGAAATAAAACGGTCATTAAAAACGCTGAGCGTTTCATAAATATCAGAACCGATTGGAATCGAGCCAAAGCCTTCACAAACTACAATAGAAATACCCACATCATTTTCGGTTTTTTTAGGAAACTTAATCCTGCCACCAGACATGCCTTGATAATCTTTGGCATTAATCCCGCCGGTGATAATTCCACTGACTCCGGCAGAAATTGCACTACTAATTACCTCTTTAAAAATTAAACTGCCAGCCACCAAAATATGGTCTGCCGATTCCGCAGAAATGGCTTTTTTTTGTAAAAAATCATCCCGCTTGGTAATTAGATGCAGTACCCCATCTCTAATTCTGCCAGTGCCAAACATGCCATAGACCAAACTAACTTGGGTCCGGATTAAGACTTGTCCCCGATTTGGATCTACCGCCTCCACAATACCAAATACCCCAGAAGGTAATTCTTCTTTTTTTGGTAAAAATTTCAGATGGAGCTCACCGCTTTTTGGATCCAGGTAATCTAGTATTCCATCTGTTGGTGCCAATACCTGCCTTTTGCCTTGTAGAAAACCACTTTTTTCAGCCAGCAGCTCACCTTTATAAATTCGCTGGCCCACTGTGCGTTTAAGGTATTTTGTAACTGTATCTGGTCCTACTTCCAAAAGTTGCGCCAGATTAATATTGCGAAAACCAGCCGAAACAAAAGCAGTTCCCAAAATATCCGCTGGTGTTACTTCCTGACCCACTGAAACAATGATTTTGCCACTACCTTTTAAACTTCTGGTTAAACGAACAATAATCTCTTTTTCAATTCTAAGCCTGCGCGGTGCAAATAAACTCATTTAAATCCCCCTTCCATCAACAATAAAACCGAGTCTTCCCCCATAAATTTGTAAAGCTGATTCTTTTTTACCAAGCAGCTGACCATTTAAAAATTTGTAGGCAATCTCACAGCGATCTTTGTTACAGGGAATTACGGTTAAAGTACCAGCTTTAATCCTTAAGTTTTGGCCTAAAATATTCATGTCAACATAATCCGCTTTATCTTTAAACTCCGGAGTTATTACCGATCCAATAATCTCATCAGTTTGATCAGCCAACACCACTGTCCAAAGATCTTCAAAATAATCCTTCTTTTTGCGATTAGTTAGTAATCCATCAACAAAAGCCCAGGCCAGCTGACCAAGATCTGGCACAAAACGCAGCAAATGAGATGGAATAATAATCTTTCGAAGAGCGGTATTTAAAAAAGGGTTGTCCCCTAACATCCCATTAGATGCATCAGTCGGCTGTGGTCGATTTAAGCGCAAAGCTTCTCTTAAAATCGCCAAATCAATTTTCATATCCTCAGCTGTTAGCGGTAAAATTTGGGGATATAAGATTCGGTTGGCTAAATAGTTTTCTAAACGAATTGCTTGAGGAGAGGGCTTAAGCCAGGCCGACAGGTTATTAATATCAATTAGGTCTAAGTGATCAAAACTGTCAAACAGACCAGGCAGTTGAACAGACATATGTATCTAGTGTACAGCTTTTAGACTTTGGGGACAAATGGTAGGAGGCCTAAATGACGAGCATATTTAATCTGCTTGGCAATACCACGCTGATGCTTAGCACAAGCGCCGCTTCTTTGCTTTGGTTGAATTTTGGCACGTTCTGTCAGGTATCGTTTTAAATTAGCAATATCAGTATATGATGGAACTGTATTGGTTTTACAAAAATGACAGAAGCGTTTTCTGACCTCATCACGGGGAGCTGATTTAACTTCAGCTTTTTCTTCCACTACTTCAGGAGCAAGTTCTGCAGGAGCAGCCACCTCTTTTTTAGTCGAGGCTCTTTTGGTAATTATTTTTCTAGTAATCTTTTTTTCTGGCATAATCTTTTAGGAATTGTATCTTAAATTGAGTCTCAAAGCAAGGTTAGAATGGTAGATCGTCTTTTATTTCCTCTTGAGGTGCGGTTTCTGGTTTTTCTTCTACAGCTTTTTCCTTGTCCGCCGAAGCTACTTTAGTAGCGGAGGCGGATGGCTCTGCCTCTTTTGGTGCCTCAACAACATGCTTTTTCTCTACAGATTCCACAACCGGCATTTCATCCAATCCAAAAGCCTCAGTTGCAGCTGCAGTATAATCACTACCACCGGCTTTGGGAGTTAAGACAATCATATCTTCTATTACAATCTCAGTTACATTACGGGTTTGACCATCCTGAGCTTCCCAGGAACGGGTTTGTAATCTGCCGGAAATAAAAGCTTTAGTGCCTTTTTTAAGCAGTTGATTACACAGTTCTGCCAGCTTATTCCAGGCTACTAAACGATGAAAATCGACTTCTTCTTTTTTCTCACCTTCAGAAACATAAGTGCGGTTAGTGGCTAGTCCAAAAGTACAAACAGCAGCGCCATTAGGGGTAAACCGAAGTTCGGGGTCGCGGGTCAGATTTCCAATTAGTTCTACTCTATTCCAAGATCTTGATGCCATATATGAATGTCCAATTTCAAATGCCAAATTTCAAATGAAAGAAATGGAATCCATTCAAACATTTGATATTGGTTTATTGGTACTTATTTGAAATTCCTATCTCCTTACCAATAAATATCTGAGCAGATTGTCTTCTACTTTCAAATCTTTGTCAATAGCACGGGCCACTTGTGGCTCAGTGGTCACTTCCAAGTGCACAAAATAGCCTTTATTTTGCTTTTTGATTGGATAAGCCAGTTCTCTTTCTCCCCACATATCAGCCTTGAATTTTCCACCTTCGGATTTTAATCTTTTCTCCACATCATCCAACAGCTCTTTGCGAGCCTTTTCATCCAGGTCTGGTTTTAAAACTAAAGTCAGTAAATAATCGTTCACAGGGGCTATTGTACAGTGAACCTAGAATAAATTCAATAGTTCTGATAGAATGAGTAACTTATGATCAGAACTGAAACAGAGCTAGGCCCAGAAGAAGCTTTGGAAGCGGCTAATAGCGAGAACTTTCCTTCTCTACCAGCAAATGCGCCTGCTAAAAAGCTGCTAGGTCGCGAGGAAGCTATTCAAAAACTGAGAGCCGCCGGCTATACCTATCCTATCGAATCAGCAACACCAATATCAAGAAGAACAGCTGTTATCGCCAGTGTCGCTACCGGGGCTGTTATTATTGGCAGCATAGCTGGTGGCTTTATTGCTCCAGAATCAATGCAATTCTTAAAGGGGGTTGGTGACAGCAACCCAGGAGAAACACTTAATCATGGAATGAGACTTCTTTTTGCTACCGCAGCAATAGCTGAAACCTCTGATCTAACTTACCTCGCATCTAAGTTTCTAGGGAGAAACAATAACACTCCTTCTAGCCAATAATCTTCTTTAGGCTACCAAGGCTGCTTCAATTTGTTTCATAAACCGGCCCATGAAATATTCATCCCGTTTATCTCTAGGAATAAATATTCTCTCTTTTCTTAAGCTTGCAGGATCTTCTGTCTCATTATAATGGATTGTTAAATCCGCATGTTGCGGCCACCCTGCACCCGGGGTCAACATTTTTTCCGTACCTGACACTGCCGCGGTTCCAACCCGACCAAAATTAGCATTAAAAAGCCAGTCGGAACTATGAAAAGCAGGAGGATTCAAACCATCATCCGGATGACGATTCCTGGTTCCTTCTGGATAGACCAGAACAATAGCTGGTTCTTTTAACACAATTCTCATCTTTTTAAGAGCGCGGTCATTAAAAATTTGCGCACGCCACTCGGTCTCTTCATTATCATCACGATTTAAAGTACTAACAATTGGGTGAGCATAAGCGGCACTAAACCAATTAGAAATATCTTCTATATCAAAAATTCGATTGGCCACAATATAAACTGGAACATGCCGAACTGATGCTGGTAGGCTTTTCCTGAGTGCAATCATATGCAAAGCATGGTCAGCATGCCCCCGGTGATTTGACAGTAGCAAAAAACTTAGACCTTGCTCTAAAGTTTCTGTAATCGGTGCTAAATTTTCCTCCCCAGTAATAGTGACTGTATCGGCATAGTGATTAAAAAGAGCCTCTAGAAGTATCTTTTTATATGGAATTCCTCGCACCTGAGCTTGCTCAACAAACACCGGGTCTTTTTCCAACTCCACAATGTCCAACAATTCTTGCCTTTGTTCCTCCTGTGTTAAATCAGTTAAGGAAAAACTATTACGTGAGCTTGCGTGTCTTTTCAATAATTGATAAATTGCCCTGTGTACTGGTGCTTCCAAACCGTTTCCACTGGCTAAATGGATTATTGGTGCCAGTACACTTTCAGTTGCTTCTACTTCTTTGGCACCATTTTTTATGGCTACGGCCGTTGCTGGCAAAAGGTTATTTCTAGCTTTGGCTAATTTATTACCAAGAGTCTCTCTAACTTGATTTCCTAACACCCCTTGATCATTAATTACTCGTGCTGGTACCCGAGCCAGCATCTTAAGCTTACCTACTTCCCAGATTTCAGCAGGTTTTTTACCTGCGGCAGTTGGAACATCAATACTTTCGCAAATAGCCTCATGCGCTATACCAAATAACTTTCGATCCGAAGCAATGTCTTGCCAAGTTTCATAACCCGGCAAAACAGCGGCTAGGAGTCCCAAAGAGTTAAGCACATTTTTCCCTAATTCTGCTGTACGGAAATTATTAACCGGTGTTACTTCAAATCCAGTGGCGGCAAATAGTCTGGAGGTTTGCTCAACAGCTAAATCAGTTTCAGCATCAGGTTCATCTTTATGATATACGGGTGATAATGCAATTTTCTTTTGTTTAGGATCATAGATTAAATGGCCTTCCTCATCCTCAGCTAAAGTAGTACGTAAAAGAACTCTGGCTATCCTCACATTCCCTCTAGATTTAGCCAGCTTAAACTTTCTTTCTGCTACAGACGCAACTCCAATACCATTTTGCATCAATACCAAGATATAAGGCTCCTGGGAGGCAGCAGCTAATTCTTCAAGTGGTTGATCTGCTGGATTAGGTGTAGCCAGGATAACCAAATCCGGATGCTTAGCCATTTCGGTGGCAATTCCGCCTCGAAAAACTGGATCCACTGATAATCCTGGAACCTGAGATAAGTTTTCAGTAATTAAACTGCCTACTTTTCCCCCTGCTCCAATAATTGCCACACGGTTAAAAGTTGGTAATACTGTACCGTTAACTTCAGGTTGGTCAAAGTCACCATGGAAAATCCTGGCATACGTATTTTCAATTTCCAATTCCATCATACATGACAATTATACTAGACCCTATAGTAAAGATCAACTTAACTTGTGGAAATATCTGCTCAAATTAGGTAATATTATCGGCTATGAATATAAATCCTGAAATGACTACTGTCCATAGAAACGAATTGTCTTGTGGCGGCTATTGGGAACCCCTGCCCCGACAGGTGATTGCAAGCGTGCATTTTAACCCGGAAATGATGGCCGGAGTGACTGATCCGAAACTAACTAGATTATTTAATGAAGATGAAATAATTAAAAGAGCCGGGTATTTTGCTGTTGGTAGAAACAGTCTGCGGATAAATTTTACTCAAGCTCCTACGATGCATCGAGGCGTTAATTTATCATTTCATACTCGTCTGATTGATGAATGGGCAGATTGTTTCAATCAAGTAAATGCAAAAGGTCCGGGAATGTCATTTCGGGCCACGAATTTTCATGGTGAACCAAGCCATGATCCTCTTGGTTTTTTCGGAGTGAGACATGCTCAAATGGATATGGATATTAGCAACGAAGTAGCTGCTTTAGCTGGCCGGACTTCACGCGGGTTGGCAATTTTAGTAATAGACCATCAAGAGTTTAAAAAATGGTATGAGGGCTTAGGATTAACTGCAGATGATGAAAAACGCTATAATGCCTTAAGTAATTTAGAAAAAGTTAAGGAAAATGGCGACGTTGCCTGTATTTATGTCCGTCTTTTAAGTGGCGAACGCTTAGATGAATATGCAGTACGCCGTTCCACAAAAGAACTATTTGCTAATATCGGGCCATATGCTAAGAAACGCATGGTCCAAAGAGCAGCTCAAGTACTAACGGGTGAACTTAATCTGCTGGGATTTGAAACTTTTCAAAGACGTTACCCATTACCAAATTTGGAAGATAAAATAGCAGCTCTTGATCCCTTAACCCGTGGCCAAACAGATAAACAGGGCCCGTTACTCCCCTTCCAAATATTCTCTTTTTACTTTACAGCCGCGGTAGTGGATTGTATTTCTAAAACCCGTTATGATGGCGAATTAAAAGCAGACCTGTCTCGATCACAGATTGATCTGACAGGACGGCTTAATGACTGGGAAAGATCCTTGAAAAGTAGTGGGCAATATATTTATGAAAGTCTATTATCATTAGAGGGTCGTGATTATTTAAGAATACCTGCTTTTGGAGAATTACACGACATTGCAATGCTTGGCAACCAGTATGGTCGGCATTTGGAATATATCCTTGATTTACAAAACCGCCGACAACAAGCAGTAAGAAGTTTAGCTACCAATTAGGAATTCAATAACGTCTCCGTCTTTGACTTCATAATCTTTACCCTCTGTACGCACCCAACCTTTGGATTTAGCAGCGGACATAGTTCCGGCTTCGATTAGTTTTTGATATTCAACTACTTGTGCTCTAATAAATGCTTTTTCAAAATCAGTGTGGATCACACCCGCTGCCTGTGGAGCTTTCATGCCTTTTTTAATGGTCCAGGCCCGGACTTCTTTTTTTCCGGCTGTTAAATATGAAGCCAGTCCCAACAGCTTGTAAGCTGCTTTAATTAATTTTTCTAAACCTGTTTCTTCAGCTCCCATTTCCTTGAGATATTCCAGCCGCTCAGGTTCTGTTAAATCCACCAACTCTTCCTCTACCTTGGCTGATATGACGATCTCGTTGTCATTTCTTAAATCTTTAATCTTAAATCTTAAATCCTCCTCAGCCACGTTATATACATAAAGCACCGGCTTTATGGCTAGCAACGGCAGCTTCTCAAACCACGGTTTCAGTTTTTCCCCCACTTCAAAATGGCCTAAAATATGCCCGGCATTTAACTCTTCAGAAATTCTGTTTAAAATATCCAACTGTTCTTTTTCTAAAGTTTTGTCTAACACGAGCTTTTCCAGAACCTGTAAATCCGCCAGCCCCAGTTCTGTTTCAATGGTTAACCGATCCGCATCCGGGCTTTCACTACCTTCTCTAACAATATTAGGATCTGTAAAATCCCGCAGCACATGAATAATGGCATCTACTTCCCTAATATGGGACAAAAATTTATTCCCTAAACCAGCTCCGGTAGAAGCTCCTTTAACCAGTCCCGCAATATCGACAAATTCCACAACTGCCGGAACTAAAGGTGGCAAATTCGCCATCTTTTCCTCTGCTTTTACCAGTTCTGCCAGCTTATTTAATCTGTCATCTGGTACAGCCACCACTCCAACATTAGGTTCTACTGTCGCAAAAGGATAATTTGCAGAAAGCGCAACTCTTTTTTTCAAAAGCGCATTAAATAAAGTAGACTTCCCAACATTCGGCAACCCCACAATTCCAACTTTAAGACTCATTTATTGACCTTTGCTATTTGGGGCATTTGCTAACCATTTATCAGATACTGCTAAATCCTCAATTTGGTATTTCCCGGCTTTATCAGACATCAGCACAACTGCATGAGGTGGATACGTTGTTGCTTTATCGTCACCTGGTGTTTGAACAATTGGTCTTTCCAAAATTTTAGCTAGAAATTCTTTTTTTTCTTGACCCGTCTTATCATCGTAAAACTTTCTGGAGAGACCTGCATCTAACTCAATAAATGAGATACTTACTACTCTTGATCTTAATTCATCTCCTGGAGTGGCAAAAGTATTATTAAGATAAAAACCTTTGGCATGAGTTTTGGGATTAAAGTCATGAATATTATGTTCATGAGCAGTCTCAGTATCCGAAATTTCACAAAGGAATGCTTTGGGCCAAGAGTCCTCTGGATACCCCATCCTAACCAGCTCTGCTCCTATTTCTTGAAATGCCAAATTTCCAGCCATAAAAAATTGCATTCTGGCTCTTAACCCAGTTATGAATTTGTAATTTTCATCCAAATAATCTTCAGCTATTTTTCTGACTTCTTGTGTAGGAGATTCTTGTTCTGTTGAGATAATATTTTCCATATGGAGAAATTTTACTCTTTTTGTGGCTAAAAGGAAACGGGGTTATTTGGAAATTCTGTGGGAAACGGCCGGGTAGGATTCTTTATGTGCGTGATTTCTATATTTAGTAGAAACAATTCTGATTTCCAATTTAGCTTTAAGGGCTTTAGTAACTTTTTCTAAGGTAGTTAAGGTGTAGCTGGTATAATCAGCATCTTCAATCCTGGCAATATTGGATTGCTTAGTCCCCACAAGTTCCGCCAATCGCTTTTGGGTTAAACCCGCTTTTTCCCTCAGATCACGAATTTGGAAAGCAATATCCCACGCACGATCGGCCTTATCCAATTCCTGTTGAAAGGAAGGATCTTCCTTGAGAATTTGTTCTATTGTTCTATCTAAATCATCTTTTGGTCTGTTCATATTATTTCTCCTTTCTTGTTTTTATCTCTTTTAATCTTCTCCTGGCCATTTCAAGTTCGCTTACCGGTGTTTTTTGATCTTTTTTTACAAAACTATGTAATAAAATTATTATTTGTCCCCTTTCAAAAGTATAAATTATCCTTAATATATCCGTTCCAGTTTTAATTCTCAGTTCCCATAATCCTGGTTCTAAATGTTTTGATAAAGGTTCTTTATGGTAAGCTCTATTCCTTAGCTTCTCAATTCCTTTAAAAGCTTGCCCAGCAAGAATACTATTTGTTCTTTTAAGCTCTATTAGAAACTCTTCCACAGGATACTTTCCTGAGGTTTCTTGGTAATAGATAATATTAAAATCCATAATTATTATATATCAATATTGATATAATAGTCAAGCATTACTTTTTACCCCATGGGAAGATTATATCAAAAAAACCTCAGCTGGTCTTGCGACGTTAGCTGAGGCGTTTATAAACTTCCGCGGACTGAAAGTCCGCGGTCTTCCTAAGTTTACAAGAAGTAGCAGCATTTCCGTGTCCGCGGAAGACTGTAATCTTGCATTCAACCCTACTTTAAGAAAGCAGGGTTTCCTGCTACGATTATGAAACTTCAATTCCTACTTTTGAGCCTTTTCTTCAATATCCTGCTTAACATCTTCAACCTTATCCTGTACCTCTTCTTTAATCTCCTCCAACTTGTCACCTATCATTTCACGATTCTTCTCATTAGCTAATGCTACAGTCGCAGCACCGGCTACTACACCAGCTGCAACTCCAATTGCTCCAGCTACTACTGGATTCATGCCCTTGTCATTTTTTGCCATTTTTGTTCACCTCCTTTTTTAAAGAATATCTGAAAATACTACCAGACGTTTACTATAACTCTTTTTTGCTCCATCCCACACGCCATCACAGGTAATAAGATTGAGGTGTGTGCCATTGTCGTTTGGGAAAAAAACGTCATCTGCATATCCCGGATTATAAGTTCGACTTTCCCGAACCACAAAAACAATAGTTGCTCCTTGATCATTTACAACATATATTTTATCTCCCGGCTTTAATTTATCCAAATTATTAAACACCCCTGATTCACCAGTACTGCCGTCAAAATGTCCGGAAATAACAGCGCTGCCTGTTGCGCCAGGAAGGGATCCAAGCGTATACCATCCAACATCAAGTATATTACTTGGTACTTCCATTGCGCCTGCAGGCGTTAGACCGACATTTTCAACAGCAGCATCAACATTGATACTGGGAATTCTAAGGCGGACCGGTAATATTTGGCTCCTTTTTTGAACTTCGGCTGATAATATTGGTTCAAAAACAAGCGGGCTGCTTGCATAAACCACCGCGCTTTGTTTGTTTAAAATAAAGATTAGATAGGAAAACGAGATTATAGACAGTAGTACAAACACTGCTATTGAAAAGGTTTTTCTGAACTTGGGACCCATGAGTTGCTTTATTTTGTCCGTCCATAGATACCGATTAGACAAGAGGACAAAAGCAGCAAAACACCAGCTGGAATATACCAGGGAATGTTGCTCTGTGGGGGAGCGAGCCCTGTATTTGGCAAACCTGGTCCTCCAACAAGTTTTGACTCTCCATACGTTCCTACCCTACAATCACTTCTGGCTGCCACTCTAACCCAGATTGGTTGGTTTGCCGGAAGATTATTAATAGTAGTAGAGAATCCACTAACATCCACGTTATACAACCAGCTCCCGTTGGTCAGACCATATTGCACATTAAATGTATTAACTCCAGAGTATGGACCCCAGCTAACAAAGACACTGGTAGGGCTAACTCTTCTTGACTCTATTATACTGGGTGCAATTATTGTGCTTGCAAGAGTTGGACAAAATGGAGCAGTTGGCCCATTGGAACTGCTGGAACCGTTGGAACCGGAGGCTGAAGACGAGCTAGAGGCAGCAGCAGCACAGGTAGGTCCACTAATCGTGTTGGCGTTTAAAGTCACGGTATTGGCAGCTAGTCCGACAATCCGACCGTCCACGGTTGCGCCTGCATTCAGGGCGGTAGTGCCATTAAGAGCAAAAAGATTTCCTTTAAATGAAGTTGTTGTATCAAGAGTAGCAGAGCTACCCACCCTCCACCAGATGTTGCAAGCATCCCCTCCGGTCACAGAAGAGCCTGGAGAGGTAATAATTGTGGATACAGATTTAAAAATCCAAACCCCTGAGCCGGTCAGATTTAGATTTCCCGTTAGAGTGAAACTGCTAGTGGAACAATAGACGCCTGGGCCAACACCAGAGGGAAAGGTAGCAGTTAAATCCACTGCCCCAAAAGTCTGATCACAGGTTTGGTTAAGAGTAGCGAATGTAGATAGGGCTTCGGCTTGGGCAGCTATTGCACTCGCGTTATTAGACTGTGTCCCACCCCCTGCAGTACACGGACTGGGAAAACCGGTAATGGAGGTGCCGGGAGAAACCCCCACAGCACCTGTTGTAGTAGTTGCACCAGTACAGGTTACTGCTGCCCCACCCAAAACAGAGTAATTACTTAACGCACTTAGTGTGGGTGAAGTGGCAGCAAATACTTTTGATGGAGTTGTAAAACCGACAGTGATGAAAACCAGTAGTAATGCTAAAACAAAAGCTGTAAATTTTCCTACCCCCCCCGTAGAGAGCGGTAATAGATTTTCATACTTTTCACTTTTGCCTCCCCGACAATATCACCACTAACTGCGTAATCCCCCATGCTAAAACAGCATATACAACAAGCGCAACTAGCGTTGCCGGCTCCAAAACTGCAGTTGTAACTACGCCTTGGGTGCTGGCTTGAGGAAATATCCCTGAAAAAGGCATTATAAATAATTGGGTCAGTGAATAGATAAAACTTACAAAACTGCTGCCCGGATTAGCCCCTGAGAGTCTAAATACTAAACGGAACAAAAGTAATATTTCAATCACACCAAAGAGAAAATAAACAATATACGCAATAGTCTGTGATTGGGCTGCTTTCCCTCCACCACTAGTTACTGTTGTTTCTTTTGTAGTGATGTTAGGCATAAAGTCATGTTATAAATTTATAACATATTATTATTTATATACATCTTTTACCTCTTTGTCAACCGTATTAAAGTTTAAACTGGCCTAGAATGAATAATTCTTCCAATATCATCCCTTCTTCAATTCCAGCCATGTTTAGAAGAATTATATACCTGGAAAAAATTTTGTCAATCTTGTGAGCCCCAGAAATAGGATAAAAGTACCACCATCTAATCCTTTTTCGCTAACTTTTCCAAAAGATTATCCAGACGTCCGTATGACTCACTCATACCCTTTTCCATGCCGCTTTGGATCATTCCATCACGATCTGCCACTGATTGAAAAACCTGTTGAATAGTTAGTTTAGACCGACCACCTGGCAGCTCTTCAAATTTAGAAGTTTGCAAAATAACATGCCCGGTTTCCGGTAAACCCTCATACTCAAAAGTCTCTATTACTCGAGACGGAACCAGCACCTCATGATAGACTCCATGAAACCCAAATTCCTGTCCATTCATTTTAGAGACAAACCTCCAGCTGCCACCGGATTTAGCTTCCAGCTTTTCAATAGATGTATCATTCCACCACTGAGCCACATATTCTGGATCAGTCATAGCTTTAAATAAGACCTCTCTGGGAGCCTCAAATTCCCGCTCAATAAAAGTTTCCTGTTTACCCTTCTCAACTGTTAATTTAACTTGATTATTTGACATTTACTTCACCTCCTTTAAAAATTATACTCATCCACCATACAAATTGCTAGTTAACTAAAAGTAAATATTTTGTAAGAATATTGCAGGAAATTAGGCCGGATTAACAAAATTAATCAGCGGGGTTATAAAATCCTGACTGACATGATCAACATCGAATGTTTTTAATCTTTCCAAATCCTCTTTTTTACCTTTCATAGCCCCAATTTTAAATGCCAATTTAGGAAACTGGATTAACAGGGAATCTGTGAAGTCCAAATTTTTGACTCTTCCCCAAAACTGGAAATACTTAATCTTTTCCCTAATGTAACCTGGCACACTATTTTCATAATACTTAGTTAATTCACTAAGACCTGGTTTAGCTCCGGAAACAGTAAATAAAATCAGCTGTTTATGTTTTAAAACCTCCCAGTTTTGAATTAAAAATATGGCATCGACCAGTTTTCCAATATGCAAATAAGTACCAAAAATAACTGTTTCATAATTTGGCAAAGTTTTAGGGTCAAGATCATTTAAATGAACCAGGTCTGCTTTTAGTTTTTGGGCAATCCACTCGGCATACTGTCTGGTGCTACCATATTTGCTTTGGTAAACCACTAATATTTTCATAGCTAATTATTAGCATCTTTACTAACGTTACTCAATGATCCTGATCACTATTTAAGTTTAGTCTTTTTTTGGAAAAATAGAAGATAAGTTAATATGCTATTGTTATATTATGCTGGCTGATGAAGATTTAATTAAACAGGCTAAAAAAATTCACCTGCGCTATATTTCTGATGCTGGCCCGGGGATTAAACGGGTTAAACACGGAAGAGAATTTAAATATCTTGATCATAGTGGACATGTGGTGGCAAACCAAAATGTCTTGGAAAGAATTAAAGCTTTGGTTATTCCCCCGGCCTGGAAAGAGGTTTGGATTTCACCTTTGGAAAATTCCCATTTGCAGGCCACTGGAATAGATGACAAAGGACGCAAACAATATTTATATCATCCTGACTGGTTGGCTTTATGTAATGAAGATAAATTTAGTAAACTGGTTGATTTTGGCAAACTGCTGCCCAAAATCCGTCAAAATAATTTGTCGAATCTTAAAAAAGCCAAATTATCCAAGGAAAAAGTGCTTTCCACCATTGTTTGGCTGTTGGAACATACTTTTATTAGAATCGGCAACGATGAATATGCCAAAGATAATCAGTCTTTTGGCCTGACCACTCTCCGTAACCGTCATGTTAGTGTCCGTGGCA
The DNA here is from genome assembly GCA_964523905.1 of uncultured Gammaproteobacteria bacterium. Taxonomy (GTDB): domain Bacteria; phylum Patescibacteriota; class Microgenomatia; order Daviesbacterales; family UBA10151; genus CAZFYQ01. The sequence goes on along the minus strand of CAZFYQ010000001.1, from coordinate 86,439 downwards.
GCCAGATTAAATTTGAATTTGTTGGTAAATCCGGAGTTAATCATTTGGTATCTATTTCCCATCCCAGTGTGGCCAAAACCATTAAACAATGCATTGAACTACCGGGTTATGAATTATTTAAATGTATTGATGCGGATGGCCAAAGAGAAACTATTGATTCCGGGGATGTTAATGCATTTTTGCAAGAGCTTTCCGGTGAAGAAATCACTGCCAAGGAATTTCGCACCTGGGGCGCCACAGTTTTAGCAGCTTCCAACTTAAATTCCTTAGGCAAAGCCGAGGCAGAAAAAGAAAAACAGTATATTAAACAAACTATCAAAGAAGTGGCCAAACATTTGCGCAATACTCCTTCAGTTGCCCAGAAATATTATATTCATCCAACGATTATCAGCACCTATTCCAAAAACCTGCTGATCCCCCATTTTCAAAGAGTTACCAGAACCATCCCATTACTTTCCCAAAGTGAAGTCAAAGTCTTAACCCTACTTGAAAAATATTCATAACTATTGTATAAAAGATTAATGCAAAATCCGGTTGTTCATTTTGAAATGCCTGCCAAAGACAGAAAGCGCGCCAGCGATTTCTATTCCAAAGTATTTGGTTGGGGTATGAAACAAATGGGACCGGAAATGGGTGATTATTTAATGGCCCAAACCACAGAAACTGATACTGAGGGCATGGTTAAAACTCCCGGAAACATTAATGGCGGATTTTTTGAATACAAAGATGAAGAAGGATATAACGCTCCTCACTTAGTAATTTCTGTTGAAGATTTAAATAAAAGTATTGAAGATGTCAAAGCCGCTGGCGGTGAAGTTAAAGGCGAAATTATGGATATTCCAAATGTTGGTAAATATATTTCCTTTAAAGACACTGAAGGCAACATTGTCGGCATCCTCCAACCTTAACTATTGCCGGTTAAAAGGGTATCAATAATATCATGAGGCAAAGATACTGCATTAAGTAAGGCTTTTCTAACCAGGGACCCGGCTTCTGATCCAATTTCATCAGCCGCCTTAAGCGTTCCCATAACAGCATTTTTAGCTAACTGACCAGAATCTCCTCCAATAGTCTCGGCAGCATGAATAGCTCCTTCTACAGCTGAAACTGCAGCCTCTCCTACATCAGTACCAACTTCTCCAGCCCCTTTAACTGCACTACGCGCTGCCTCTTCAGCAGTTTTGCCAACATCTCCACCCACTTCTTTTACTCCTTCAATTGCTCCTGTTACTAGGCCTGTCACTGCCTGTGTTGCAGACACTCCGGCACCAGATGCCACTGATACTCCCTCTGAAACAACACTGCCGATAATATCCACAGATGAGTTAGCAACTTCTCCACCGGCTTTAAGAGTATTAACCACATTATCTTTAACTACATCTCTGGTAACTGCCACCACATCACCGGTTCCGGAAACTACAGAGGACAAGGCATTTTTTAAATCATCAGTTAAATTTGACATTGTTTTTAGTATTACAAATATTAATGGTTGCTGTCAAGGAGTTAAATTTTGGCTAAATCCTTTTCAGTTAGCTTCAGGGACACTGCATTTACCGCCACTATAATGGAGGATAAGCTCATCAAAAGTGCTGAGATTTCCGGCCGCAGGAAAATACCAAAATTTGGATACAATACACCGGCCGCCACCGGAATCGCCAGTAAATTATAAATCGAGGCCCAAAATAAATTCTGTTTCATCTTTAACACAGTTGCTTTGGAAAGTTTAATTGCCCGTAAAACATCAGCCGGATCAGATTTCATTAGCACTACTTTCGCTGTTTCAATGGCCACATCAGTACCCGCCCCAATTGCAATACCAATATCTGCCTGAGCCAAAGCCGGAGCATCATTTACCCCATCTCCCACCATCGCCACAAACTGCCCTTCTTGTTGTAGCTTTTTTATATACTGCGATTTTTCTCCTGGCATTACTTCAGCAAATACTCTTTGAATGCCAAGTTTTTTTGCTACACTCTCTGCGGTTGACTGATTATCACCGGTAATCATCGCCACTTCTATCTCCAGTTGTTTCAACCTTTCCATTGCTTTTGCCGCTGTTGGTTTAATTGGATCAGCAGCCCCAATCACTCCCATAGCTGCTCCATCTACTGCTAGAATCATGATGGTATCCCCATTTGCCAAAAATTTATTAATGTTAGTTTGCAAAGCATTAGTAATCCCAATTTTATTTTGCTGCATTAACTTCATGGTACCAACTAGCACTGTTTGCTTATTAATCACAGCTTTTACTCCTAGCCCGGATAAATTCTCAAACAGCTCCAGGCCAGTTTCCATCACCAGCCTTTTTCGTTTCAGCTCTTCCAACACTGCACCGGCTAAGGGATGCGATGATTTAGCCTCCACAGTTGCTACCAGTCTTAGGACCTCGTTTACCGAATAACCAGCTGCTGCCACAATATCTGTCACTATTGGCTTACCCTCGGTTAAAGTACCGGTTTTATCAAATACCACCACCTGAATTTTGGAAACCTGTTCTAAGGTTGGAGCGTCTTTTATTAAAATATTATGCTTGGCTCCCAATCCGGTTCCGACTGCCACTGCTGTGGGAGTGGCCAGACCCAAAGCATCCGGACAGGCAATTACTACGGCGGAAATGGCAAAGGTTAAGGCAAACAGTAAAGGCTGTCCCAGCACAAAAAACCAGACCGTAAAAGTCACCAAGCCTCCGCCTACAGCCACTATCACCAGGTATTTAGCAAACCGATCTGCTAGTTTTTGGCCAGGCGCCTTAGAGTTCTGAGCAGTTTCTACCATTTTAACAATTTGGGCCAGTGCAGTATCTTTGCCCACTTTGGTAGCTTTAAATTCTACTGAGCCGGAGATATTAATTGATCCACCAGTCACCGCATCACCGATTTTTTTAACCACTGGAATTGATTCTCCGGTTACCAGCGACTCGTCAATGGCAGTTTCACCATTAATAATTTCCCCATCAACCGGCACTTTATCTCCGGGTTTTAATAGTAATAAATCCCCGACTTTTACATCTGCCGTGGGAATAATTTGTTCATTACCACTGCGGATTACTCTAGCCTGAGGCGGCACCAGATTAAACAAAGCCTGCAAAGCATCAGTAGTTCCCCGACGAGATTTCATCTCCATCCAATGGCCAAATAATACAAAGGTAATTAACATCGCCGAGGCTTCATAAAAAGATTCCTGGCTGCCCAAAAAAGTTAACGCTAAACTAAATAAATAGGCCGCAGAAATTCCCACAGCAATCAAAACCGACATGCCTAAATTTCTGGTTTTTAATTCAAAGAAGGCGGAGTATAAAAACAACCAGCCGCCGTAAAAAAATACCGGAGTGGTTAATAAAAACAGCAACCAGGGTTTAGGAATTGGGCTGGGCAACATCCAGCCAAAAATCGCCTCCCCCATGGTATAGGCTAAAATCGGCAGAGTTAAAATTAAAGAAAAGAAAAACTTATTACGGATATCTTCTTCCATTAGTCTGGCCATCTCACGTCCGGCCAAACCCGTATGATCCATACCCATAGTCATGGTCATACTCATCTTAAATTTATCCCACCAGGACATTTTGTGATTACCGTGACTATGCATTATCACTATTTTTTAATTTGTTGTCCCAGCCAAATTGCCAGCAGCACCAAATCAATTAACACCACAAAGGCAATTATAGTACCTAAGCCAGAGGCTCCGCCAAATCCACCCATACCGGAATTCATCATCACAGGAGCACCCTGTCCTCCCCAATATTGATAACCCATCATTTTAAAAAATCACCTCCTTATTAATTATACATACTACTTATCAAAAGCCCAGCTTTTCTTTGATAAGTTTTATGACCTCATCAATTTTAAAATTGGATTTGATTAAATAATCCTCTGCCTCCAACTCCTTGGCCTCGAGAATTTTATCAGTATCACCAATATTAGTTAGTAATATCACCGGAATTTTTTTAGTCGCTTCTGTATTTTTTAATCTTCTTAACATTTCCATACCATCCATATTTGGCATTACAATATCCAGTAAAATTAAATCTACAGATTCTTCTGAGGCAACGCTAAGTCCTTGCTGACCATCTTTAGCTGTTAAAATATTTAGCCCGGCAGCTTCTAACCCATCAGTTAAAACCCGCAGTAAGGCTTCCTCATCCTCTACTATTAAGACAGTCTTTTTTGGCAGATCCATAAAAGTTTATCCCAGTTTTTCTTTAACTTTTTTAACTAAATCATCCAACTTAGAATCACTTTTAACAAAAAAATCGTACACCCCAGCTTTCAAGGCCGCATTAACTGTGGCAGGATCATTAATATTAGTCAGTATAATCACCGGGATATCTTTAGTGCTGGGATTTTTTCTAATTTTTTCTAGTACATCTAAACCATCAATTAAAGGCAACAATATATCCAGCAAGATGAGGTCTGGCTGAGCCTCCATGGCTTGTTTATATCCTTCTGCCCCGTCTTTAGCTTGTAAAACCAAAAATTCGGCTTGGGTAAAGCGGTCTGTTAAAACACTTAATAAAGGCAGTTCATCTTCAACGATTAATATTTTCTTCATATTATTTCAAAGGCACAGTGATCTCAAAAGTAGTACCCTGGTTTTCCTTTGACCTAAATTCCAATTTTCCTCCTGCCTTTTCCACTAGTGACTTGACCAGATAAAGTCCTAAGCCAGTCCCTCTAGTATCAACTTCTTTAACATTAGCAGCCCTAAAAAATTTTGTAAAGATTTTACCTTGGGCATCTGCTGGAATACCCATACCGTTATCAGTTATCTTAATAGATAAATTATTACTGCTGGTATTCAGCTTTAAATCTATTTTTCCTCCTGCAAGGGTATATTTAATGGCATTAGATAGTAGATTTTGTAGAATGATCCGACACATTCGCGAATCAATTTTAATCTTACTCGACCCATCAAAAGTTTTATTAATCTCTAATTTTTTACTGCTAATTTGCGGTTTGTAGTCTTTTAAAATATTTTCCACCAGCTCTTTTAAATCAATCTGCTCCGACTCAGCAAAAAAAGTTCCCATATCAATTCGGGACACATCCAGCAAATCATTGACCAGATTAATCATCCTCTGGTTACTACCGTATACTTCATTTAAATACTCTTTTTGTTTAGGCGTTAATGAACCGATTTGGTTCCCCAAAAGCATTTCGGCATACCATTTAACAGTAGTCAAAGGTGTTCTTAGCTGATGAGAAGCCAAAGAGACAAATTCGGTTTTAGCTTGGTCAATTTGTTTTTCCTTGGTCACATCACGGAAATTAACTACCACTGCTCCAACATTAGGCTCCAGCAACAGATTAGTGCCGGTCACCTCTACCCAAATTACCTGCTGATCTTTACGAATAGTCCGATACTCGATACTAATACTACCACCTGGCTTAAGGAGCAACTTGGCCAACTCTTTCATGGTACTTCCACGGTCCTCGGGAAATACTAATTCAAACCCATTGGTACCTTCAATTTCTTCCGGACTGTAACCAAGAATTCGTTTAACTGAAGGGCTGGCATATAAAATTTTCGCTGCCGGATCAATTAATACCACAGCATCAAAACTATTTTCAATTAAGGCCTTAAACCTTTCTTCGTGAGAACTTAAGGCACTTTCACCTTTTTTAATTTTTAAGATCGCGCCGGCAAAAATCACCCCGGTTAAAGAAAAAATTCCCAAAAAAAGCTGCACTAAAATCAAAGAATGGTTAAGATCAGGAGCATTGGCAAAAGGCCCAAGGTGTGCCAGAGTAAACAGTATTGCAACGACCGCCACTAAAATAGTGGAGACAGTGGCCCCTTTTTGACCAAACCAAAAAGCCACCCACACGGCAATTGGCAAACATAAATAGGCATAGGGCAGGATACCGCTAAAAACAATACCGATAATGGCAAAAAAAGTTAAAAAAGACAGCCCCAGATTGAGCAGTTTTAAATAATCCCAACTTACTCGCGGATTATTCCACCACACCAAAATCAAAGGGGCAATTACCAAATCTCCACCCATATCCCCTAACCACCAGGTTAACCAGACCGAACCGAATTCATTCCAGTTGACAAATCCACCCAAAGCCAAAGTGGCTACACCAATAATGGCGCTTACTGCAGTACTTAAAAAAGCTGCCAGCAGGGTAAATTTAAAAATATCCAGCATTTCATCAAAGGCATATCTGCCATTGGCATATTTATTTACCAAATAAGCTCCCACCACTCCTTCCAAAGTATTACCGACCGCAATTCCTAAAGATGTAACAATAGTTCCGGCAGTGGTTAAATTAGCTAAAAAAGCTCCCAAAAAGATAGCCGGCCATATTCTAAAACCAAAAATTAAAAAAGCCGCCAAAGTAATTCCGGTGGGCGGCCAAAGCGCCGTTGTCGAGGCATTAACAAATGCGAATTTCAAACCCAGCTTGGCAGAAAAATAATAAGCTGCTGCCAAACCCAGCATCAATAAAAAGCTTTTAATATAATCAGTCAGCTTTTTGGGCATACTTATATATTAAGCATAGATTGTCTAAAACTCAATTAAAAGTTACAATTTACCTATGCTCATTTCTTTTTCCCTTATTAAAGCTTTTAAAATTCCTCTGCTAGTGCTTTCCGGAATCATTGTTTATTTGATTTTAAACATCTTTAAGCTAAATTCCTTATCCCTGCCTTTAATCATTGTTACTATTTTGCTTGGCTCTTACCAGCTGGTAGTAGATAGTTACCAGGAAATTCAAAGAAAACAATTTGCCTTGGATTATGTAGCAATGTTAGCAATTTCAGTGGCTTTTATTACCGGAGATTACTTAGTAGCCTCAATTATTGCCTTAATGCTGTCTTCCGGAAGGACCTTAGAAGAATACGGTATCAACTCGGCTAAAAGTAATTTAACCAAATTAGCAGACCGCATTCCCAGTCTTGTCACCCTTTGGCAAAATAATCAGCCCGCAGAAAAAGCTCACATTGAAAACATCAAAATCGGCCAGGAAATTGTGATCCGAAGAGGTGAAGTGATTCCTTTGGATGGAATTTTAAAATCCCGCACTGGTTTAGCTGATGAATCCTCTTTAACCGGAGAACCTTATACTTCGGAAAAAATTAAAGGCGATCTTTTACGATCTGGAACAGTTAATGTTGGTGACCCGATGGTGTTGGAGGTTACAAAAACAGAACTAAACTCCACTTATCATAAAATTATTGAAATGGTCAAACAGGCCCAGCAGGAAAAAGCTCCTTTAATCCGCTTGGCCAATCGCTACAGCACGATTTTTACCATTCTGACTATTTTTATTGCTACGTTTGCCTGGTTTTATAGTCATAATATTGTGACAGTATTGGCAGTTTTGGTGGTAGCCACCCCTTGCCCGTTAATTTTGGCTACCCCGATAGCCCTTTTAGGTGGCGTCAATGCCTCTGCTAAAAAAAGTATCATTGTCAAAAGACTCTCTTCCTTGGAGGCCTTATCTAAAGTCAAAGCAATTATTTTTGATAAAACCGGCACCATAACCCTGGGTCTACCAATAGTTACCAAACTGGAAATCTTGGATAAAAACTATTCTCAGAAAAAAGTTCTGGAAATTGCCCAGGCCATTGAAAGAAATTCTTTGCATCCTTTGGCCAAGGCAGTAGTGGACTTTGCTACGCAAAACAAAACCCCGAAGCTGCCGGCTGAGGATATTAAAGAAGAGGTGGGCAAAGGAATTAGTGGTAAAGTTTCCGGCACAGTTTATCATCTTAGTAAATTGCCACTGGATACTGGTATGGCCATTGCTTTGTTTAAAGACCAAAAACAACTGGCCAATTTTTACTTTGAAGATCAAATTAAGGAAGACTCTCAGGCGGTAATAAAAAACTTGCTTTCGCAGGGTTATGAAATCTTCATCTATACGGGAGATAAGCTGGGAGCAGCGGAAAAGGTCATTGAACAGCTGGACTCCCGAATTTGTTTACAGGCTAATTGCACTCCACAGGATAAACAAATTGGCATCCGTAAACTGCAACAGGAAAACAAGGCCATTGCCATGATTGGAGATGGTATAAATGATGCTCCAGCTTTGGCTTTGGCAGATGCCGGACTAGTTTTTTCTCATGAAGAACAAACAGCCGCCTCAGAAGCAGCGGATATCGTTTTCCTGGGAGGAAATTTTCAGTTAGTTTCTGACATCATCAATATTTCCAAACAAACTGTGGGCATTGCTATTCAAAGTATCTTAGCTGGAATTGGGGTCAGTGTGATCGCCATGGTCTTTGCCTCCTTTGGCCTAATCCCCCCAATTTATGGCGCCATCCTACAGGAAGGCATTGATGTAGCAGTGATTATCAATGCTCTTCGCGCTAGTAGAATTAACTAATTCCTTCCATTCCCCTACCGCCAGTTAAGGGATTACGTGCAGCTAAAGTTTCCGGTAATAAGTTAAAGTCATAATATCCTGAATGTATTACTGGTCCATGCTCTGCCCTGTAAGTAAGCACATCCAATTGCCACTGCAGTCTTTCTCTTTGAATTGGGGTTAAGGGTATAGCACCTAATTTATTAGCAATGTCTACTGCCTGCTCTTTGTAAATTTGTTTCTTCCGGGTAATACTCGGGTCAGTTGCCTCTCTGTCAGCCACCATTCGGGCAATTCTTTCCGGACCATACATCTGCTCTAACTTTCTGGATTGTACTAATCTTTCATATGCGTTCATTGCAAAAATTGTAACAATCCGCTTTTACATTGTCAAAAAGGTCTTGCTATGGAAACAAAGGGCGTTAAAAGATGAGGATTTTGGCAGCAGGGGGAAACACAAACTGACTATCACTTTAGTGGAGGAATTTGTGAGGGGGCAAACCCCCGCTAGACAAAATCTGAAGAGTAGCCCGACTTTCAAGCAAGGAGTTTTGCCACACTTTTGCGGCCAAAAGTGTGAAGATCATTTACGCTTAACCTGAAAAAACAAAAGATAGATTATTGGCAGCAGTCCCACGGAATTAATAATCAAAAGCGCAATAAACCAATATTTTTGATTATTTCTACCGGCTTTCCAAAGCGCGATCCCTTTTAAAATCAGTTCAAGAAATATAAAAGGCATTAGCCAAACAAAAGATCCCAGGTTATATTGATGATAAAAATACCCGCTCATCTTTAAATTATACCACCAAAAACTCCCTATCTAGATATCTTTAAATTTTTGTTATTGTCCTTTTTTGTAGTTGTTTAAGCTCTTCAACACGGGGTCCAAATGTCGTCACTCTATCTTCAGCTTGCAGTACTAAATCTGCAGCAATTGGAATTTGCGCATGCGCGGCATATTCTAACCAAACATGAAGAGCATCTATTCCTTCAGCAATTAAAGCATCCTGTTCGGATTTTCGCATTGGCTCACCAAATCGATTAAGCCCACTGGCAGCCTTATCTATCATCCATATACTTCTCCTAACCATTAACCTTAAAACAGCTGGGTTATCTTTACGAGTTTCAAAAACTCTTTGCAAAAAATCATTCCCAGCTCTCCTTTCAGTCATAAAGCCATTCTAATATTATGGCTCACAGAAATCAAAATCCATCAACATTCTGTGTCTACAGCGAAATCTCCAAATCCCTTAAGTCGCTAAGAATATCAATTCAACTTAGCTTTTTTTGCAGCGGATTGCATGGCGCTTTCTGCACTTTTGATCCCAGTTTCTAAAGCTTCTACAAATTTCTTCGCATGTTCTCTACTCATTCCTATTCTTGCAACAATCTTTACCTGATTTGTTGTTAATAAACGTTGTGTGAAATCCAGCACAACACCATCTTCATTAACAGTCATACTGACATTATCAGTATATAAAATAGGTGTTGTATCAAAATTGACGTTTACATTATCACTACTTTTCGGTTTTTCTTCCAATATAGCTCACCTCCTTTGTTTATTATTTAAAGATTTACTATCTTAAAATATTTCTTAAGTTCAGGGCATTCTACTACAATAGCCCCTTCTACTGTATTCTCGATAATCCACGCACACCTAACCTCTTTTTGATACTCATGTTTTTTTTCTTTTAAAAAAGCTGGTGCATCAGGTAACCCATCTTGTAGATCAAACACCCGATCAACATATAGACAATCTTTCACAAGCGCTTGATCTAGCTTTACTTTATAGCCTTTTCTTAGTAAACAATCTGTCAGATCTTTAAAAAAGGACCCGAATTCAGCAATTTCCACACAGGTATCTCTGTTCATTTTATTTGCTACCGCGCTTGCTTTAACTTGTGATACGGAAAAAATGAAACAATTATTAGTTGCAATGTTTATTGTTTCGCTCGCTTCAATAACTATTTGTCCTGCCTGAATAGTACCCGAAATTGCATGGGCCAGTGATTTATTATGATTGGGGTCACTTGTATCGAAAGATTTCCCCTTTGTTAGAAATTTAACCTTCCCTTCATTTGAATCACCTATTTCTGCACCATACTCTTCAGCCTTTCTAAATTCAGCAAGTGGTCTAATTAAAATTTGACCACCCAAAAAGCTTTTTAGATATTTTTGATTAAGATATTTGTAAAAAGTATACATAAAGCGTAATTAGAGCAGTTTTTATTGGCTTTCTTGATTCAATTGCTTCAGCTTGCTAAAAACTTGCTCTAATACAGCATCTAATGGAACAACTCCTCCGCTGCTGGCATACTCTTTAGTAATTTCGACTGCTTTTTCCAGTAATTGGTTTATTGTCATAATCATTCACCTCCTCTCAATTTTTTAATGCACTCTGTCCTTAATTGAGCTGGGATCATTTCCGAAGCTATCTTTATCCTGAATTCGACCATTTCTGCCATGAATAACCAGCTCTGATTGCTGGTTGATTGCAATCTCTCTTCCGGCTTCAAGCGCGTCGGCTTTATTTTCAAAAATCTCAGTGTACCGGCTATTGCCGGCTCCTTTAATTCCCCAGTCTGATCCTACTGGAACAACGTGTTGGTCTTTTCCTTTTGACATATTCTCCTTAATAAAAGGTTTTTATTTGCTTAATTTTTTTGAGAAACTTTACTCAGGACAGGTTAGAAAAGTATCCTTATACATATTAAACAGCCAGATTCTAGCATGAACATATTTCAAAACGCAAGAGGCAAAATTTAGCTTTAAAAATTTACTTAACCTGCAAATTTATTCATGTTAAATATGATGGAAAATGATATAATATTGCATAATATAGATTAGTATGATATATTATGGGTTAATATGAGGATTTTCCCTTACATTACAGTTGGAAAAATTTTAAATGAACTTAGATCAGAAGGAATACCGTTAGGCCGGGTAACTTTCTATCGCCTTGAAAAAAAGCATGCCTTTCCAGTAAGTAATACTGGCGGTGCTTGGAGAGTTTATACCCCAAAAGAAGCAGAACAAATTAAATTAATAATCAAAAAAATTTATAAGTTGGAGACACCAACCACTACAGCCATTCATGAGTTGGATTTTTTTACAAGGCTTCACGATCTTAGAAACAAGGGCATTGTAACAGATGAGGAATTTGAGACAATCAAAAGGAAAAAGCTCTCGCAGCTTGCATTAATTTAATTAGAAGATAGTTTATCTCTAATTATTACAATTCCAGCAAACAATAATCCAAACCATAGTAATTCTCCTTCCGAACCTTTAAAAAACTTCACCCATGTTGGGACATTTAGATTACTGGTATCTTCTATAAATTTCTCTGAACATGGCCCGCGGTCATCGTTTTGGCATAGAACATCTCCAGTATCAATCATAGGGCCTCGAGGAAAATAGTGATTTGAATAATAGAGTAAAAAAGTGATTATTAGGGCAGCAGTCCATATTGTTACTGATAAAATCTTTCTAAGTTTTTTACTTATAGATTCAGTCAATAAAAATTTGATCAACAGACCATAAATTAGTAGAACTGTAAAAAATAATTCTTTGTGCAAAATATCAAGTAAAACCAAAACAACAGTTAAAATAACTAAACCTAAATGCTTCTTTAGAATATTCATTTGATTACTTATCAGATTTTACCACCTCAGACAGCATGGAGCCAGGAGCGGACTAGGTTCTTTCCATTAGGATTTTGGGGATTAGTTTGGAGTTGCCGAGCGAGATGCCTTCGACGGGCTGATCTGTTTCAGTGAAACCATATTTTTTGTGGGTACAAATCTGTCAACTGTAACAAACCGTATACTTTGAACTTAGAAATTCGGGTTATCTTTGCATAGCTTAATAAGATATGCTATACTTTAACTACAGAAACCTGTATTCCGAATTGTCACCGGACGGTGCGCGTTCCAAGCTAACGTTTGGATAGGAACGTGGTTGGGAATGGCTCCTTAAGGAGCCATTTTTTGTTATTTGAACCTCCACTCGTCTTCAATATGTCTTTGAATAATCTTCTTATAAACTAGACTATCTGTTTTTTCTGTCTGGTAACTTCTATAAATACTACCTGCTATCATATCAGCCAGCTGTATCAAAACATTTTGTTTTGAATCCAATAATTTGCACTCATCCATTATTCTTTTCTGATCAGAATTTAACTGCTTTCTTAGATAAGAAATAAAATTTCTTCTAAATATTCTATCTCCACCTCCATCTATTCTTATCTTGGCATTTAGGATTGAACCCGCGCTATATTTTAGAAGCATCTTAATAGCATACCCATAAAATGAATTTTTATTCTTCTTAAACTCATCACTCCGTATCATATCCTTTTGAACTACCAAACATCTGATTTTAAACTTAAACAACTTTATCGTTTCCAAAAACTCCATTTTTACTTTTTTAGTAGATTTGTTAAATTTGAACTCCACGTCATCAGGAAATTTTAGTTTTCTTTTTAATTCTTTAATGGCGATTGCTGTTTTCTCTGCTTCCAACTCATCATCAAAGATTACACAACCAATTACAAATATTAAGGTTGATCCCTTTTGAAGCTTGAAACCTGCATCACCGGAGTCATCAATAAATACGAGCATTTAACCAAATTTTACTACTTTTTATAATTCTCTGGAGGCTCTAGGCCAAATTTATCACAGACCGCATTTACATCCTGGATGTCTTTTTCTTTGGGAGTATAAGTGGCCATTGCATGCAGTTTAACCACCCATTCAGGGGGAATACAATTAATAGAAACCCCATTAATTATTCCTGTTCCTGATAATGCTGGCTTCGGATAACCTGTACCATAGATATTTTTACCCTGCTCATCAAAAATAAAGGTGTGAATATCAATTTCTCTTTGCCCATCACTCATAACAAAATTCCAGTCACGTCTAGTATCTAGATTGATTTCCTTGTATCCTCTTTCAGCTAACAGTTTTAGTAATTTTGGTTTATATTTATCATCCAAGGCAATATCCAAATCCTTATGCCATCTTGTCTGATGGCCTAATAGTGAATCAATTCCCCATCCACCATCAATCCAGATCTCTATTCCATGATCCTGAAATAATTTATAAAGTTCCAAAACATCTTCTGCGTTCATAGAAAAATTCTAGGCCTTTTGGGAGGAAATTGCTAGTTTAAAGTAGGTAATAAAAACTTATTTTGCAGAAGCAATATCACGAATTCTATCAAATAAATCGGCCATTCTATTAATTGAAGCTGGCTCTAGTGACCTCTCAACAGCAAACTTCGTCATTTCGGCTTGATCAGCTGTAACTTGCTCTTCTATTGTTCCTTTTCTTTCACCAAAAGGGTCAATTGGACGAATGATTCTATCAGCTATAACTTGTTGTACCCCAGGTCCTGTTTCAACATTTGTGGCAATCATAAGTATATTATACTTCTTTTTCAGGTTCTTGGCTATCCAAAAACCTTTTCTGAACTTGTTTTACCAAATCAAAAGCCTCTTTTGGATCACTACCCGCCAGTATTTCTTCCCCGACAAAAATAAATAAATGCTCTGCAGATGCCTCTATTTGTTCCTCCAGCGAAAACAGACTGCCATCAGGATGTTTTTTATCCTCAAAGACCTTATAGGGTTTCTTTATTAAACATCTGATTTGATCTTTAATCTCATCAGGTACTGCATTAATTTCATTTTCAAAAGGAATATGTGGCTTTAGTGGTTCTTGTTCCATGTCGGCTGACATTATAAGCCTACATGTGCCAAACTTCCAGTACTTTGTACAAAATTACTCCTGGCCAGAAAATGGCCTTAAAAATGCCAATTAATCCCATTAAAAAAGTTGTGGCGTGCTGCAGGTAATATACCAAAGCACCTAAAATTCCGATACCATAAATGGCGCTACCGCCTCCTTGATGTTTCATTTTAACCTCCTTTCCTTATTGTTCCCTTTCCACAGAGATAGTACATTCCCCAATTAATGCTGCCATTGCCCCGATTGCTGCCAACACCGGTGCTAAGACTGTTCCCACCACTCCAATGGTTAAAGGAAAAGTAATTAGCTCTTTGCCTTCTTTGTCCTTGATGGTGATTTTGCGGATATTACCTTCTTTTATCAGTTCCTTGATTTTGGCTACCAATCCTTCACCATTAATTCTAAATTCTTCTTTTTTTGTTGCCATTTATTTCTCACCTCCGGGGCTAATTATGCTCGGCTTTATAAACTTCCGGTATGATCTTGATCACAGTATCCGGGTTTAAAGAAATACTTTCAATACCCTCTTTGACCAAAAACTTAGTAAAATCCGGGTAATCAGACGGTGCCTGACCACAAATCCCAATATATTTACCGCGAGCCTTACATTTTTTAATCACCTGGGCAATTAAATCTTTAACTGATTGGTCATTTTCATTAGCAATTCCCCTAATTCTTTCATTACCATCCCGGTCAATCCCTAAAGTTAGCTGAGTCAGATCGTTTGAACCAATACTCATGCCATCAAACACATCCAAAAATTGATCCGCCAAAATGACATTAGCCGGAATCTCACACATTACATAGATTTTTAAAGACGGCACGGTTTTTTTAGACAAACCATTTTCCTCCATAATTTTAATCACTTGCTTCCCTTCTTCCGGTGTCCTACAAAACGGCACCATCACACAAGTATTAGTTAAACCCATCTGATTAATTACTTTTTTAATGGCTTCTACTTCCAGTATAAAAGCCGGTGCAAACTCCGGATGATAATAGCGTGATGCTCCTCTCCAGCCAATCATCGGATTTTCCTCTTTTGGTTCGTAAGCTTCCCCACCGATTAGACTGCGATATTCATTAGTTTTAAAATCAGAAAACCTTAAAATTACCGGATTAGGATGAAAGCTGGCAGAAATACGGGCAATCCCGAAAGCTAATTTATCAATGTAAAACTGTTTTTTATCTTTGTAACCTATGGTTTTGGCATCAATTTTTTCTTTGATCTTTGAGTCTTGTTTATCATAGTTAATTAAAGCCAATGGGTGGATGCCAATACTAGATGTAATGATAAATTCTTCCCGAGCCAACCCCACTCCTTTGTTTGGTAAAAATGATTTTTCAAAAGCCGTTTCCGGGGTAGCAATATTAACCATAATGTGAGTTTTAGTTTCCGGCAAGTTTTTAATGCTATGTTCCGTAACTTTAAACTTTAATTTTCCGGAATAGACCAGACCGGACTGCCCAGAACAATCAACAGTAATTTCCCGACCGTTTTTGATTTTGACAGTGGCATTAATTGCTCCCACAATCGCTGGAATTCCCAGTTCCCTGGCGACAATTGCCGCATGAGAAGTTCGACCACCTTGATCGGTAATAATAGCTGAGGCTATTTTCATAATCGGCTCCCAGTCCGGGTCCGTCACCCTGGTGACCAAAATCTCCCCTGGTTTAAACTCGTGAATATCTTCCGGATCCTCAATTACTCTGGCAATGCCGGTGGCAATGGAATTTCCCACCGAGGCACCTTTAGTAATTAACTCTCCATCCTGCTGTCTAGTGTATTCTTTGATGATGGAGTGATCTTTTAAAGACTGCACAGTTTCTGGCCTAGCCTGGATAATATAGAGCTCATCAGTATTACCATCTTTCGCCCATTCCAAATCCATTGGCGTCCATTTTTTGTATTTGTTACTGTAGTGTTCTTCCACTGTGGTGGCCCATCTGGCCAGTTGTAAAATTTCCGCATCCGTCAAAATAAAATTAGTCCTTTCAAACTGCGTGGTAGGAATAATTTCCGTGGGCTGATCTTTTCCATAAATCATTTTGCGGTCTTTAGTACCCAGTGTTTTATCAATAATTGGTGATAATTTTTCCTGATCTAAATTCTTTTTAAATACCAAAAATTCGTCCGGTGTTACCTCACCCCCAACAATCATTTCTCCCAAACCCCAAGATCCGTTAATTAATACCACACCGGGAAAGCCGGATTCAGTATCCAGTGTAAACATGATGCCGGAACAAGCCAGATCAGAGCGAATCATTTTCTGCACTCCCACAGAAAGAGCAATTTTTAAATGATCAAAATGCTTATCAACTCGGTAAGAAATGGCCCGGTTAGTAAAAAGCGATGCCATGGCTTTTTTAATGGCTATCAAAATGTCATGAGAACCCCGGACATTTAAAAAAGTCTCATGTTCTCCGGCAAAAGAAGCATCTGGTAAATCCTCCGCTGTTGCCGAAGACCGACAAGCAAAATCACTACCTTTACCAAACTGTTTTTCCGCATCTTTGTGAGCTTCAATAATGGCCTGTTCCAAATCTTTGGGGAAATCTGTTTGTAAAATTTTCTCCCGAATTAATTTTCCTTTTTGGGCCAGTTGCCTTAGGTTACCAGTATCCAGACCTTTTAAAGTTTCTTTGATAAATAGATCCAATTTGGTTTCCTGTAAAAAATATCTGTAAGCTGTGGCAGTGACTGCAAAACCACCGGGAATCTTGACTCCTTTTTTGGATAAAGTACCAATCATTTCACCAAGTGAAGCATTTTTGCCACCTACTTCCGGCACTTGCTCAATAGTTAGATCTTTTAACGGAATAATAAATGGTTTCATTTAACCTCTTCTTCAATTCTAAGTAACTGATTATATTTTGCCAGTCTTTCTCCCCGCACTGGCCCACCAAATTTACATTGCTCACTGCCTACTCCTACACAAAAATCCGCAATAAAATCATCATTCGTTTCACCGCCGCGGTGAGAAACTACCGAAGTCCAACCTAGCTGATGAGTTAGCTGAACTGCCTTGATAGTTTCAGTGACAGTACCTATTTGGTTTGGTTTTATTAATACGGAATTAATCGCTTTTTTATCAGCGGCTTTTTTAATTCTTTCAAGATTAGTAGTTACTAAATCATCACCCACTATTTGATAGTTTCCTAAATTTGATAATAAATAGGCCCAATCATCCCACAATTCTTCCTGATGCATATCTTCTAAAGAAAAAATCGGATAGTTTTTCGTCAGCTCAATCAATTTATCACTCCACTCTTTTGGCGAGTAGGTTTTATCTTCACTCTTTAAATGATACTGTCCCTGCTCAAAAAACTCACTAGCTGCCCCGTCAATTGCCAAAACAAAATCTTTCCCTGGCTCAAAACCCGCATTGTTGATTGCTTCTACTAACAGTTGCAAGGCTTCCTCATTAGAAGATATTTCCTGCGGACAAAAAGCTCCTTCAAAACCCAAACCCACTGAATATTTTTTACTAACTAATATTTTCTCCAGAGCCGTAAAAACTTTCACAGCCGCTTCTAAAGTCTCAGCAAAGCTATAGAATTTTCCAACTCCTGGCATAATCATAAATTCCTGGATATCAGTTGACCAGTTACCATGTTTACCACCTTCTAAAAGTAACACCATTGGCCGCGGCAAATTCATTTTTGAGTTACCGGAGATTTCCGAGATATATTGGTAAAGAGGCTTTTTTAAGGCTTTGGCTGCAGCTTTACAAACCGCCATTGATACTCCCAAAATTGCGTTGGCCCCCAGTTTAGATTTATTTTCCGTTCCATCCAAATCAATTAGTTTTTGGTCAATTAAGTCCTGATTTTCTACATCTAAACTAATAATTTCTTTAGCAATGATCTCATTAACATTGGTAACTGCTTTTAAAACTCCTTTACCCGCGTAGTGACTGGCATCATCATCCCGCAGCTCAACTGCTTCTGTTGTACCAGTTGAAGCACCTGATGGCACTGCTGCTCTGGCAACCATACCATTTTCCAAAATCACATCAACTTCAACTGTAGGGGTTGCTTTAGAATCTAATATTTGTCTGGCTGTAATGTTGGTGATTTTCATTTAATGTTTAGATTGATACAAATCAGTTGCCAAACTGGCTTTGGACAAGATTTTTCCCGTTTGATCAATTTGATACATTAATATTTCCCCGAAGTTTAATTCCATTTTAGCAATTTCATCATCAGAAATGTTTTCCAGATATTTAATTAAAGCCCGCAGAGTATTGCCGGATGAAACAACCAACACGTTTTTGCCGGACTTTAAATCAGCCAGGATTTTTTCTTGATAAAACGGCACCACCCTATCATACACATCTTTTAAAGCTTCCCCTTCCGGGATCGGCTGGTTCCAACCGCGGCGCAGATTAACAAACGCTTCATGCCCTAACTCTTTTTCTACTTCCCATTTATTTTTGCCGGTATATATTCCATAATCCCGTTCATTTAAGGCTGGATGTTTAACAATGTTACACGATAGTTGTAGTTCATCACAAATTTCATCAGCAGTTTGGGTCACCCGGCTTAGCTCTGATGTATAAATTGCATCAATTTGAGTGCCTTTTAATATACCTGCTGCTTCCCGAGCTTGTTTTTTACCCTCAAGATTTAACGGAATATCAGTCATGCCATGCCACCTTCCCTCCACATTCCAATCGGTTACTCCGTGTCTGACTAAAATCAAGTACGCCATCTTATTCTTACTGTATCAGGATTATCTAATTAAATACATATGCAGGCAGTGACTGAGATCACACAGAAAGCAAAAGTTGGAGTTTTTTCATATCATTAACAATTAGTTGATTACTCTTAAATTCAATTACTCCCAGTTTCATAAGTTTTTGCATTTCCCGAGACACTGTTTCTCTGGTCATCCCCACCTCAGATGCCAGATCTTTTTCTGTTACTTTCATATCAACAATCACTTTACTGCCATTTTCTTTACCAAACCGTTTAGCATAAATTAACAGTTCTGTTATTAGCCTAGCCCGGGCATTACCACCCATTAAATATTCCATCCGCAGCATATAACCTTCCAAACCGTAATAAATTCTGGACATTAAATCAAACATCACATCGGGATTTTGTTTAATAAACTTTAAGACCTCTTCTTTGGGAGCCCGGTAAACTTCTACTGCGGTCATCGCTTCATAGTAATGTGTAGAGATGGTGTTATTAATTGCCCAGTCCATTGGAAAATATGAAATGGGCTTAAACATATTGATGGTTAGCTCTTCCCCAGCTGCGGAAATTGCATATCTTCTGACTATCCCATCTACTAGATAAAATACCCCTGAAGGAAAGTCATCAGCCCTGATTAAAATCTCACCCTTTTTGTATTTTGAGTTTTTATAGCCTTTAAAAAAATCATCCAGCTTTTGTTTAACCGATGCATCCATATAATT
Organism: uncultured Gammaproteobacteria bacterium; assembly: GCA_964523905.1. GTDB lineage: Bacteria > Patescibacteriota > Microgenomatia > Daviesbacterales > UBA10151 > CAZFYQ01. The sequence continues at coordinate 66,957 of CAZFYQ010000001.1, read as the reverse complement.
AAACTACTGCGTTAGTAGTAACTCCTTTAATAAAATTAAGGATATTTTCTACAGTTGTTTGCAAAATAGCCTGTTCCGCTTCTTTTGTATAAAAAGCCATGTGCGGTGTGGCCAGGACACTGTCCAAATCCAGCAGCTTTGCTTCCTCAGCTGTTAGATTTGTTTCATCTTCCAGCACATCAATCCCTGCACCTTTAATTTGCTGATTTTCCAAAGCCTTAATTAAAGCCTCAGTTTCTACCACTACCCCTCGTGATGTATTAACCAGGTAGGCAGTTTTTTTCATTAAACTTAAATTGCTTTCATTAATTAAGTGCTTGGTTTCAGGCGTTGAAGGAGTATGTAAAGTCACTATATCGGAATTTTTTAACAAGTTCTCCAGGCTGGTATATTCAAAACCTAAACTTTTAGATAATTCCTGATTAGGGTAAGTATCGTATGCTAAAACTTTCATCTCAAAACCCTTGGCGATTTTGATCACATTAGCCCCGATTTTACCAGTACCCACTACCCCGATCGTTTTTCCAAATAAATCCATCCCTTCAAAACCCTCGTATACGAATTGCTGGGTTGTTTTAAGATGATTAACAGCCCAGGGAATTCGGCGGGTTAAAGACAAAATCAAACCAAAAGTAAACTCGGCTACTGTATGCCGACCGTAAGCAGGCACATTACAAACCACAATGTTATTTTGCTTAACGCATCCTTCTTCCACATTGTCATAACCTGTAGAACGAAGAGCAATCATTTTTAGATTGGGAAATAGTTTAACAGTATCTTCCGTAATCTCTGATTTAAAAATTGAAATCACCTCAAAATCTCCACCAGCTGTTAGATCCTCGGCAAAAGTAACCTGGTGTCCTGGTAATTGCTCCTCAAAAAATGGCTGTTGCTTAGAAGAGATATTAAAGATTCCAATTTTCATATTAATATATTAACCCAAAACCTCACTAATTGTAATTTACTATTAACCCTCATATAATGAAAGGGTCTAATGAATCCTGATAACGACCATCTTAAAGCCTGGAAATTTCTAACAAGTAATCGTTTAGCTGCGATTGCTACAGTTAATAGCGAAAATGCTCCGGAAGCTTCTTTTGTTTACTACTTAACTGATGACAACTTTCATTTATATATAGTGACTGCCAAAGACAGCCGCAAGATTAAAAATATCAGCCAAAATAATAAAGTGGCCTTAGTCGTTGGCCAGGAAATGGAACCAATTGTGATGCAGGTGGAAGGTACAATTAAGCTGGTTGAGGACGAGGATAAAAAACATGAACTGTCACATCGTTATCTGGAAACAGCCAATATTAATACCAGAACTCCTAACTGGCCACCGGTTATGAAGCTGGCCATTGATAATGGTTATGTTTTCGGGGAAATTACCATTACCTATTTTAAATTCTCTGATTTTACTGATTTGGAAAGCACTGTTATTGAAGGCACGCCCCAAGACTGGCAAGCAACCGAGCCATCGGTATAGACAATGATTACTCCTGTTCAGGCGATTATCTTGGGACTCCTGCAAGGGATTTCTGAGCTTTTCCCAATCTCCAGTTTAGGCCACAGCGTAATTTTACCAAGGCTGTTGGGCTGGAATATTCATCAAAATGATCCGTTTTTCCTAGACTTTTTAGTGGCTACTCATTTTGCAACTGCCACAGTTTTGTTTTTCTTTTTCCGGAAAGAATGGGTCAAAATTATTGCCGGAATTTTTCGCTCACTAAAAGAACGCGAGATTAAATCAACTGACACTGATGCCAAATTAGGTTGGTTACTAATAGTCGGTACCATTCCTGCTGGTATTCTTGGTCTGCTATTTGAAGATGCTTTAAGAGGCTTTTTTGCATCAGCTACCTCTGCAGCAGCTTTTCTTTTTTTAAACGGCTTACTTTTATTTGCCGGAGAAGTTTTAAGAAGAAAAAGTCAAGAAACTGATGGAAAAATTGCTCAACTGTCTTTTTTCCAGACAGCTAAGGTGGGGACTTTACAAGCAATTGCTTTAATCCCCGGCTTTTCCAGGACCGGTGCTACCATAGTTGGTAGCTTACTGGTGGGACTTTCTCACGAAGATTCCTTGCGGTTTTCTTTTTTACTGGCCACTCCGATTATTGGGGCGGCAGCTTTATTGAAATTACCGGATTTAATTAGTCTGGGAGATAATCAACTGCTGTTGGCAGCTTTACTTGGAGCACTCAGTGCCGGTATCAGTGCTTATTTTGCAGTAAAGTTTTTGCTGAAATATTTTCAAACCAACACTTTAACCCCGTTTGCCGTTTATTGTTTATTGGTTGGCGGATTAATTTCCCTCTATTTGTGGAGATGATTTCTTTTTGGAATTAAACCAGGCAAAAGCAAATAAAGCCAGAGATAAAAATAGTGAACCAATGCCATGTTTTAAATGCGTTTTAGTCAAAGTCACATCATATCCGGGCATAAAACTAGGTAGGGCGCTAGCCGGAGTAATAAAATAAACCACAGCTGCAATTAATAAAATTATTCCCAATATTAATGCCAATACTACTAATCCTTTATTCATTATTATTTTCCCCCTGATTTTGAAGGATCTGAAATAGTGGCACTATTTAATTCATAACCTGCGCCGGTTGAAACACCAACTGTAAAAATTTTACCGTCCGGCAATGTGTATCTAACTGATACTACTCCTGTTGGCCTAAGTGATTCATCTTTATCCATTTGCATCTCGGCATTCCAAAGACCGAGGTCCTTTACACTCTGTGGATTAAAACCATTAGAGCCTGGTTGTAGATTAAATATTTGATCCACGTTTTTAGTGGCATTTGCGATGGATTCCAGAGTGATTGGCTGGTTTCCACTACCCTGCCTCACTGGACTATAATGCCCATCAATGGTCGCCACATTCACTGTAGTATAGGTAGACTCGCCTCTTGAATTCCGTCCTTGATCAACCGTAATGCCATCAAATGCTGAATACTCCCTGGTATTTCCTGGGGGATATGCGGGATTTCTTTTCACTACCTCTTGTATTTTAGCGTCACCCTCTTTCTTTAATTGATCTCTGATGTCGCTCGTATTTAGACCATATTTTTCTCGAAAATCTTTCTTAACTAACTGATCAATTACATCAACTACTTGGTCAGCCTCTTTTTCCAGCTGAACTCTTTGTTCAGTTTTTGGTGCCGGTACATCAACAACCTCTGCCCCGGCTACTTCCGGACCTAATCTGCCTTGATCAACAACTGGTGGCGGCGGGGTAAATTCTTTTGATTGAACTGGCCCGCAGGCATTTAAAATTAAAGCTAAACCCACGCTGCTTGCGATTTTCGCCATTGTCTCACGACCGCTTTGCAAGGGATTCAAAAAACTCTCAATTCTACCTATTGGTGCAGGGCCTTGTTCTACTGGCAGCTGACTAATTTCTGGCATCATTTGCTCCTGCTGCTTCATAATCTTTTTTAAAGTTATCTAATTCCAACATAAATTTATTTTGAAAATCCGGTAAATGAGTTTCTAACGTATTAAATATTGCTTGACCATCCAGTGGAGTTAGATAATTGACTTGCTCATCTGTAAAATCTTGGGAAAGTTTTAATAAGACATATTCGCCCATTTTAGCCATCAAATCCTGGCGTAGCTGTCCCAACTCCTGTGGTGAATAGGAAGACTGATCAATATTAAGATAAGTAACTGGATCAAAATTAGCCAGTTTTGCAATCATAAGTTGATTATCTTACTTACTAGTGTGAGTGTCAAATAAAAAGTCGTGTATAATATTATTTTGCATGGAAGATAACAATTTGACTCATCAGTTTAACAAGATTTCTAAACATCAGCGGATTACAGCTGTTAAAAAGTACATTCTGACTCATAAATTTTACTCTGCAATTATTTTGATTGTAATTCTGGCTGTTTTATATGGAATTAAACAATATTTTATTCCTTCAGTTGATTATTCATCTTATCAACCTCTTCCAGACGGTAGTCCTACCCCAACTCTTGAGCCAACAGATACTCCTGAGCCTACTACTTACCAGTCGACGGTAATACCAACTAAAAGCCCAACCCCCACTATTACTCCTACTGCCGGTCCCACTAATACTCCAACTCCCACTATTACTCCTACTGTCACTCCTGCACCGGCACCTGATTCTGGTCAATCCAAATTCGTGGCTAATCCTGGTACTTTACCAGCCAATAGCTCATCAACTATTACTATTACTTTAAAAAGTTCCGGAGGTAATGCCCTGGGAGGTGAAACAGTCACTTTATCCACCAGTAGTTCTAATGTGACCTTTACCCCTCAATCCGGTACTACTGACGGTAACGGCAACGTCGTCTTTACAATCACCTCCACTACAGCTCAGACTGTAAATGTTAATATGTCTGCCAAAGATCAAAGTGGCCAAACAAATTCAATCCAAAACTTCGGCTCAGTTATCTTCCAGTAGCTATACTTTTTCCCGGGTTTATGCTTAAAATGAAGTGTGGATACTAACCCGCAAGTTTATATATCACCCAACTACACTCCTCCAGAACCTTCACCATTTCTAATGTTTAAAAATCTCCCCAAAAAAACTATCATTAAACTTTCCATTTTACTTCTCTTGGTAATACTTATTCCTGCCGGCTTCTGGGTTTATAAGAATCAAATTCTACCCCGACTTCATCATAGTCCTCAAACTTACTCAGTACGTAATTTTAGCGCCACTGCTCCTAACCAAATCACTCAAGCAGACAGCATTACAGGCACCGGCACTCCCGGAGGTAAAGCAATTCTAACTCTTGCACCTAATGGTACAACTGCCTCAGTCCCGGTTAATAGCGCTGGCACTTGGACTTATCAAATTCCGCAGACTGTTAGTAGCGGTAACTACAACTTAGCAGTGATACCGGAAAATACCAGTGGTCAGGTTGGCACAATTGCCAATTATCCCTTAAATGTTCAAGGAAGCAATAATGTCACTACCGCTAATAACTCAGAACCAGGTGGTGCAACCCAAATTCCAATTCAAACTAATCCCAACACTCCTGCCAATCCGACTAATCCAACTACAAACACTGGTCATGTCTTTAGCTGTCCAGTCCCTGAGGGTAAAATAAGTTGCGGTTCTTATGGTCCACCCACAACTTTTGGAGGATTCACCAGTCAAGGGTGTTCAGCAACTTCCGGAATAAATGCTGGAACCGGTATTGGTGGCCATTGTAGTCCCCAATATATTGCAGACCAAGGGATTTGTAATCCTGTAAAAAATGCTGCCGGAGACCTGATACGAACTGCCAAATCAATTGATATTACAGATCAGGGATCTGGCATCGCTAAAAATGCCGGCGATCCGGTATATTTACCAACCATTGATGGACATGTAGTGACATGGCAATACATTGGATGGTTTGATGCTGGTACAGGTTATGCACGAGTTTATCATTCAGTTGATGCGCCAGACGGTCAGGTTTGGACTTTACAGTATCTTCATGTTTATCAAAATATTACTACACCTAATGAGGATATTAATGTTAATGATACCAAGCAATCCTGGCATATTGCAGGTAACCTGGTTTCACAGGCCTTTGTTCATCTTCATATGACAGTTGGGCTTAATGTAGGTGATCGTACGATATCTGAATCAGGTTCTACCGCAGACCCTTGGGTTCATAGCCCTAACTGGGTATTTGCAGATCGGGATATCGGAATGTGTACAGGAGCAGAATATGCAAACCTACCAAATCTTACCGCTCAAGTTGATCAACCTACTGAAGATAATAATCAAGGATGGGTTTTTTCTGCTCATTTTATAGATCCTTTAACCCCCAACGCAGAACCAGTATTAAATTCATCAGAATTATTGACTGTTAGTAAAGCCAGCGATAATACGGTTGTAGCTGCTAAACCTTTAGATAATGTTGGTCTAATAGTACCCGGACAATCCAAAGATGATACTTTAACCACTGGTGCATTAGATCCTGGCTCAACATATAATGTCCGAGCTTGTGCTGATTATACTAATCAATCACCTGAATCAAATGAGTCTGATAATTGTGTCACTAAAACAATTACTACTCCTGGTAACCCTTCAGTCCCAATTACTTCCCCAAATCCTAACATCTCTACTACACCAACCCCCACTGTTTATTACAGCAACGGTGGACCAATTCAAGGACCATTTCCTGACCTGACAGTTCAAAACACCGGCAGTCCTAGAGACTTTGTTATTACTGCTACTCCGGGAGATCCTAAACAAATTACCACTGGAAAATCCTTAAGTTTTGCAGCTACTATTGTCAACGCGCTTCATACAGGTTGTATTGCTTCCAATATTTCTGGTAATAGTTTCACAACCAGTTTTGCAGTATTTAAGGGTACTTTCCCTAAAGATGCCATACCAACCGGACGAGCGCTCTTTACCGGCTTTGCTTCAACTCAGCCTCCAGCTTGTAATGGACAAAATGGTGGTGAGGTAATACCTGTTAGTGAAGGTAGCCAATGGACAGTTTCTCAACCTGGAGCATATTCAGTACGGGTTTGCGCTGATTCCAATCATAATCTTGTTTCTGAACCTAATATATTAAATAACTGTACTAACTTCCCTTTAATTGTCACTAGTCCTGTTACCGGTAACCAGATTCCTCCACCGGTTAATAGTGGTGGAGTACCGGGAGGGTTTCCTGTATCAGTTGATGTCAGTTGTGATGGCACTACTCCTAAAGTTAGTTTAAATTTAAGGCCTTCCTCAGGAGACGCGGTCTATATTGTCAGAACTCTGTCACCATATAGCTTTATACAAAATCCTGATGGTTATCACGACAGTATCTGGGTAGACCATAATTATGCTTACGCTAATATTCCGCCAACTGATAATGCTGCCAGCGGTATTATCAAAAACGATCCGGCTGATTTTTCCGGTTTTGACGGAGCAGCACCGGATCTAGTTTCCGGCACCAGTTATCAATATATTATGTCGGCTGGTAATCCTGCCGGATCATTTGACGGCACCAGTCACGTACTTGTCACTCCAGCTTGCACGACTCCAGTTCAAGTGACTTGCTCTGCTGCCTATCCCAAACCTGGACCACTTGGTACTCCTGCTGATACAGTTATCTGGACTGCCAATGCTACTGCCGGTAATGGTACCTATGATTACTCCTGGAGCGGCGATCCTGCCAGTCATTATTATTCCGGGCTTGACGGTAAAACTGCTCAAGTTGACTATGCCATTCCCGGTACTTATCAAGCTACAGTGACTGTAAAATCAGGGGGAACAACTGCTACTGCCAACTGCCAGGTTAATACAGCAACAAATTCAGCTTCTCACACTCCTGCTGCAAGTCCTACTCCTAATCCTACTTCTCCAGCAAATCCCCAACCAGTAAACTTCAAATTAGGTGTCAAGTTTTTTTCTCCCGGAACTAGTGTTTCAGGTCAAACCGGCTGGAATAGCGCTAACGATGTTGCTAGTTTGGCTTATATTCAAAGAAGTTGGAATGACTTACATAATCCGGATATTAGCACCGATGTAAACGATTCAAAAAATGCTGGACTTGATACATATATTGCCTTTGATCCTCTTTGTAATAGCAGAAATAAGGTGGCATCCAGTGATGGAACTGATCATTGCAGTGACTCCACTCCTGTGACTTTCCAAAACCAGTATTCTAATCCGGATAATAACTCCTTTATTAATACAATGGTTGATATTGCTCGGACTTACCATCCAAAATATCTCCTGATTGGCCTGGAGGTTAATACTTATAAAAACGCTAACCAGACTGATTATAATTATTTTGCTCATACCCTTTACCCCAAAGCCTATGATGCCATTAAAGCAGTAAGCAGTAATACCCAAGTGGCTGTTAGTTTTACTGCCAATTCTGATTTAAGACAGGAACTGGCTGATTTTAATAACAAAGTGGATGTCTTAGCAGTCTCTTTGTATCCGGAATTTAGTTATGGCAGTGATATTAACAATATTCCCACAAACCTGTTAAGTAGTATTATTGATTCATCCGGTTCTAATCTACCTTTATTCATCTCAGAGACCGGGTGGATTAGCACTTCCTGGCAAAGTTTCCCAGCCTCTCCTGATGCTCAATCTGCTTATATCAATCGTTTAAGGCAAATGGTTGATCAGGCAAAAAATAATGGAAAATCAATCGCCGCTATTAATTATGTCTCATTGGCTGATGTTAACTGTAACCAGCAGCAAATCAGTTCAGAATTTGGCTGGTATTGCTATTTAGGACTGATGAGCCCTAATGGCTCACCTAAACCAGCTTTCCAAGAAATGAGAAGTTGGAAAAATAATGCACCATCAACTATCAGTCCTACCAGTACTACCCACCAAAAACAATTAATTAGTATTACTGTTAACGGACAACAAATTTATCCACAAAATCCAAATGGAATTGATCTTAATTTAAATTCCAGTAGTGCCTATTTAATGGAAATCACTTATCTTGATTCCCAGGGCCATCAACAAACCGCCACCCGCTCTTTAGTTTTCCAAAGACCGGCTGTTAGCCCCACTACCAGTCCAACTGATACTGGTTGGACTTTCTGTAGTAATGAATTTGAAAACTGTAGTATACCGGGTAATGCAACAGTCCGCTTTGGAGCTAATGGGCAATTTATAACTAAAGTCTTTGCCCAAGGTACTTATGTTTGTGGCAACGGTACTTTTGGCAGTGATCCTGCACCTACTATTCTTAAGCGCTGCGAATACCAGTTAGGTGGAAATATAGTACCAACCAACGCGCCAATTATTGAAGAAGCCGCACCGACCCCGACACCGTCTCGCAATCATCCCAATTGTCGCAGCATTTCATGTCCTGCTCCAACAGATGGTTGTACTTACCAAAACCAGATCACCTCTACTTGTGATGCCAATGTTACTTTAACTTGTGGCAACTTAGTCTGCACTGGTTCCGCACCAAGTGCTAATACCCCAACACCAACACTCACCACTCCTACCACCCACCAAAAACAATTACTTAGAATCACTGTTAATGACCAGGAAATTTATCCAAACAATTCTTCTGGTCTTGATCTTGATTTAAATGCCAATACCTCATATTTAATGACTATTACTTACCTTGATCAAAACGGACAGCAACAAACTATTTCCCGGTCTTTAATCTTTCAGAGACCTTATTCACCTCCTACTTCAACACCAGAACCATCTCCGGTTATTATTAATCCGGCACCCTCTATTATTACTGATATTGCTGCCGAAAATTTAAGCTTGTCGCCACAATCACCAACCGTAGGGCAACCAGTCAGTTTTGAGGCTGATACAGCCAATTTAGGTACGGTGGCGCTTAATCCAACCACTACCGCCTTGGGAGTAATTCGTTCTTCCAACCCAAGTAATATTTGTGATACTACGGTCAGCTTCACTACTTTTATCTCTACTATACCGGCAACCAACCAGCTAAATCCTGGGTCTAGCCAACATTTCTCTTACCCTAATTCCTGGACTCCAACTGAGGCAGGTAATTATTGTTTTGCAGTCATCGCTGATTTTTATAACCAAGTCAATGATAATAATCCCGCTAATAATCGGACTGGCATACCGTTTGTAGTTTCACCTTAAAATATGATAAGTTAAGAATATGCAGTTAACTAGAAAAAACATTCTGACCTTAGGATTAATCTTAGTACTGTTGTTAGGACTAGTTGCAGCAGTAATTCTGGTCAGACAACAACAAACTCATAAAGCGAAGGCGGAATTCGATGTTTCCCAGTCTTTTACGGTGACTGATCAAAATAATCAACCGGTCAGCTGCTCAGGTGTGAACTGTACTACTAATGCCACTACAGCGCATATTAGATTTAACCCAGGCAGTTCGCAGGATCTTTTGAATAGCCTGCCCTAAGCATAACCGGGGAAATAATCAGTTTTAATTTGTCCGCCAGGAACTCCAAGACCTCCCAGAGTTTTCTCAAATCCGTCCACCATTCCATGAGGTCCTGACAAATAAAAAGTCCTCTCTTTAAAATCCGGAATATCCCGGGCAATCATTTCCCCTGTAACCATACCCGTCCTATCACTAACATTAACGATATTTCTAAGACCGATGCTACTGGCAGCCTGATTAAATAAATCCATATAGACTGCATCAACATCAGCTTTCACTGAGTAAATTAATACAATATCCCTAAGCTCCTTTTTATCCATTAAGTATTTGATAATCGAGCGATAAGGGGTTACTCCAATACCCCCTGCTACAAATACCAGCTTTTTAATCGGGTCTTTTGGTAAAGTAAATTCTCCTGCTACTTGGGCAGCCACCAGTTCTCCACCAATTGGCATTTCCATTAAAGTCTTTTTCCAAGAGCTTCCATTCGGATAAAACTTCACCCCAATGCGTAAACTATCCTCAGTTGGACTTGAGGCCAAAGTAAAATAGCGCCGAGAGCCCCGCGTATCCGGGTTTTTCTGGCTCAGCGTCCATTCCATAAATTGTCCGGCAGTATATTTAATCGGCGCATCCAGTCCGAACACGAAATCAAAAGTATCCGGACTAAGTTGAATTTTCTGCTTTAATTTCAGTAGCAAACGCTCTTTGGGAGAAACCAGATAAGAAAAAATATTCCCTATTACTAAAGCCAGCTCCGGAGTGGTATTAAAACTACCCAAATGGAACTGCGGCGCATATAAGAACCCTACCAATGCGCCGTAGACAAAACGTAAGCTTCTGTTTGGCGGTGTAGTTAAAGGCTCAGTTAACATAATCATCCCAAAAAATAATATTGGAGAATCGAGAAAGATTTTATTAATAATTGATAAGTCAACATTGCCATTAATGGCGGTTAAACCAATAATCGTCACCAAAGCTACTGCCATGAAAGTAAAAAATAACTCAAAGCGTTTGATCTTTTTAACGATTAAAAACCCGCCAATTAAAACCGCTGGCATCATCCAAGCAGTTCCTACCCACCAGGAAGCCGACCCGACAATTCCCAGGCCGGTTAAATAAACTCCAATAGCAGCCGGATTAAAAATAGCTTTCTTTTTAATAGCAAAGATAAATTTAGAGGCAGAGGCCCACACCGCCACCCAAAACATAAAAATTAAATGATGTAAGTCTAAACTAAGGGTAATAATTAAACTTAAAATCAAAGTGGTGATATAAATTGATTCAAGATTAGTCACTGCTTTAAAAGTCTTGGCAAAAATCGTGTTAGTAACCCAGCCCACCAGCATCAGAAAAGTTACAGAGGCCAGTAAAGTCAGCGGATTAAATGGTACCAGTCCAAAAAAAGCCAGTCCGGCTGCCCAGGCTACTAGTATCAGCAAAAAATAAAACAGCAGCCGATACATGGTGATGCCATTTAAAAAATCATCAATTAAATTCATGCCACAAACCTTTCAAATCCACTGGTGTAAGTGGCCATCCCAGCCTTATCAATCATATATCCTTCAAAACCACTTAACTGTTCAATAAAATTAATTCCGGATTTTCCCATGGCAAAGGCGGCTGTCGCAAAACGGTCTGCCTCATAAATATTAGGCCCGATTACAGTCAGGCTAACAATATCTTCAATCTGCTGCTTAGACCAGATGTGCCGGCCACGTTCATAAGTCCCGGATGTTGCAATTCCTTTGCCTCTTGGGGTAACTACTTTGATAATCTCTGCTGTCTTAAAGGGATTACGAATACCAACAGTCCAGTTTTTACCGGATTTGTTTTTCCCGGATGATTGAATATCTCCACCAGCATTGATATAAAAATTGTTAAAACCTTTTTGCTTAATTAATTTAGCCGCCTGATCAATCGCCCAACCTTTGACAATGCCGGAAGGATCAAAACTGCCATTTCTTTGGATATCAAAAAAGCCATTAGTCTGCTGTTTCGTTTGCTCGGCTAATTTAAATATCTTTCTCATTTCCCTACTGCTATCTTTAATCATTAATCTTAAATCATTAATCTTGCTAATTTCACTACTACTTTTATAAGTACTGAATTTTTCATCAACCAGTTTAAAATAATCATATATCGCATTAAGATCAGCTTTTTTAACTTGCTTATCAACCACCTCTACAATAATTGGCATGCCCATTAAAATTTTAGTTTGTTTCATAGGTTTAAGTTTTGGCCTGATTTAAAGCTGATTGTAACGACCTTTGGAAACCTTCGCTGGACTGAGTAGCCCCGGAAATAATATCCACCTGGGCGCTTTGAACTTGTATGGCTTCTTGTTTTAACAAAGGTGAGGCCTGTGAATTAATCTCTATTGAAGTCTGACGATCATTGGGTGTTTGTAAAAAATGGATATCGGTAATTTTTCCACCGCTAACAATGGCTTTCACTTGATATGGTCCATAAAAAGCATCTTCCACTGAGCCGGTGTATTGACCGTCCCTGTATTGCCCTTTTGCTGGAGCTGTAGTTGATGTGGGCGGAGTATTGGTAACTAAAGGACCATTGGAAACCGGCGCACTAGTTGGCTGTGGTGTACTAGTTACCGAAGGGGGTGGAGCCACAACTACGCCTTCATCAGAACTTTCTGTGCGTTGGTGCCAGGAATAAAATAGAAAACTAAAAATAACTGTTATCGATAGCAGAATTTTTTTCATATGCATCTTTTATCTTACCAAAAAATCTTAGAAGTTTTTAACCGGTAAGATGACGGTAAACGTAGTACCTTTATTTAAGGTGCTTTCTACATTAATTCTTCCTCCATGTTTTTCAATTATTTGTTTGGCAATTGATAAACCCAAGCCAAATCCTTCCACATCAGATTTCGTACGGGATTTATCCACCCGGTAAAAGCGGTCAAACAAAAAAGGCAGGTCTCTACTTTCAATACCAATCCCCTGGTCTCCTATGGTAATTAGTAAATCACCATCAACCGCTTTAGCAATTAAACTAACAGTGGTATTTTTCTTAGTATATTTAATGGCATTGTCTAAAAAAATTACCAGCATTTCGATCAAACTCTGTCTATCTCCTTTAAATACCACTTCTTTGACCGATTTTTGGATTTTGATATGTTTATGTTTAGCCAAAGTAGCAACTTTTTTAATAGCTTCACTGGTAATTTCTTTAATTGAAACATCATCAAAATTAATATTGTGATTGCTTTTTTGATACTGCGTCAGTCTGATCAAATTGTCCGATAATAATTGCAAATGATTAACTTCCTCCAGATTAGACTGTAGTAGTTTTTTTGACTCCTTGCTGATTTTTTTATCCCTTAGATTAACCTCTATTTCTGTCTTCATCGTAGTTATTGGGGTACGCAGTTCATGAGAGGCATCGGTAATAAAGCGATTTTGTTCCTCAACCATTTGCTTAATCGGCTGAAGAGTCCTACCGGCCAGAAAATACCCGGCAATACCGGCAATACTTAAAACTCCCAGGTTAATTAAGATCAAGATAACCTTTAATCTATTTTTTTCTTCCTCCATTACCTCCGGATCAATGGCTGGCTGAAATCTTCTTTCCAACTGTCTTAATCGCTGGATTCTTTCAACTCTACTTAGTTCACTACTTAGCACCTGATAAATTGCCACGCTAAAAGCCACACTAACCAACATGATGATTAATAAATACCAGGCAGTTAATTTAAGTCGCGCTTTGGTAAACATAAATATCAATTTTAAGTTTTTGACAAAGTCAAAAAGGCAAGGTTGTCAATCTCCACTAATTTTATAACCAAACCCCCTCACGGTTTTGATTAAAGGTTTTTTATCAGGAAATTGCTGGTCAACCTTATTTCGCAAATAACCAATATACACTTCCACCGTATTAGGCAACACGTCAGCATCATAATCCCAAATGTGATTAATGATCTGATCCCGAGTTAAGACTTGGTTTTTGTGGCGCAGTAAATATTCTAATAAGGCATATTCCTTGCTGGTTAGACTGATAATTTTCCCATCCCTGGTGGCCTCATAGGTGGTGGTATTTAAACTTAAATCTTCGCAGTTTAATACGGTTCCAATACTATTTTTGGGACGCCTGGTTAGAGCTCTTATTCTGGCTAACAATTCTTCAAAAGCAAATGGTTTAGTTAAATAATCATCTGCACCGGCATCCAAACCGCTAACCTTATCTTCTATTTGACCTTTGGCAGTCAACATTAGTACCGGAGTGTGGTTTTGTTCCTGCCTAAGCTTCTGACAGATTTCAATTCCACTCATCCCGGGAAGTAAAACATCTAAAATTATCAAGTCATATTCTTCACTAGCAGACATGTCATATCCGTCTTGACCGGTAAAAGCCACATCCACTGCATAGGTCTCTTGTTCTAAACCTTTTTTAATTGAGTTGGCAATTTTATGTTCATCCTCAACTACCAGTATTCTCATGCCTAAATTATACTGCAAATTAGCTGAGAAAAACCTTAAAGAGGTTATTTACCTTTAACTTGGTCAGTAATATCATTAAATATAAATCTATAAAGCAAATCATAATCATCAAACGTATAAACTTTATCCGGCAATAGTGGTAAATTAGCATTAAAATATTCATTAAAAATTACTCTGAATGTATTAACCGGTGTTATATCCGGATATAATAAATTCTTACTGCTTCCGGGCAAATAAAAGGCATTTAATATCCTTACTCTTTCCAGATTGGTATCTATTGATGAACCTTTAAATCCACCTACTACTCCAGTTTTATTAGGATATTTAATAGCCTGATTATTACCATCTTTGGCCCCCTCGTCAGTTTGCAAGATAATGATTGGTGGGGTTTTGGAATTTTTTAATATAGCATCTATGGCAGTCATTAATCTTTTGTTAACACAGTTAACTTCTGGAAGGAATTTAACAATCGCTGGATCTTTTTGTAAATGATACACCACGTCACAGTTTTCGTTAAAGATCCATGGAGTATGCGGGGCTAACAAGTCAATAAATACAAATTTTGGACTGATTTGACTGGGCATTTGTTGTAAAGCTTGAAATTGATAATTAATGTTGGCAATTTGGTTGGGCCGACCGGATAAACCAAAGTAGCGAAGCACTAAAGGATAAAAAATTGTGTTATGCAGTAAGGTATTGGAAAATTCATCCAGTCTTAATTTATTATCATATACAAAATTAATATCCGCTGAATCATTATTTCTTAAAGGATCATACCAACTACCGACATTAAAAAAACTATATCCTTGTGATTTAAGAAAATGCACTGCTTTAGAATTATTGATAATATTGTTGATTACTGTTCCTCCCGGCTGATTTTTAATTTTTGGCTGGGTCTGAGTGTTTAAATAATTCATACTTAAAGCACTGGCAATCATAAAAGTCGAATAGGGATAATTAGTTTTACTTTGATCTGCGATATAAAAACCTTTATCAGTTAAGTATTTTGTAAAACTGCTGGCATCATACTGATAATCTTCCTTCATTGTTTGCGGAGCACCGTAATCATCAGGAATAATGTAATAAATATCCGGTTTATCTATAACATTAGTTCCGGAAACTGTTTCAGAGTCTCCGCTTTGATCAGATGAATTTTGGTTAAAATTAAGATGAATTTTTGAGTAATTGTAAATTAATGGCACCAGCACCAAAATCATTAAGATCACTCCTCCAACGTTTAAAATTTTGTTAAGACGTACTAATTCTCTTTTGGCTCTGATTAAAAAAAGCACTAAACCAATCATTATAAGTGCTGAGAGAATCGTATAAAACCAGCTCCAGTCAATCGGAACAGGCCCAATATTAAAAGCGTCAAAATAGGCAAATTGATGCAGCGGCCCATACATAAAAGTAATTAACAGCAAAAACCCCACTACAATTCCTGCCTTAATTGACCCTTTAAAAAATAAGTTTAAAATCAACCAGAATACTAGACAGATTATGGTGATCACCAAAAGCGGCAAAATAACAACCTTAAGCGGCAATTTAACAAAGTTATTGTTATATAAAAAAAGTATTGAATACCAGGGAAAAAAGAAAATATACAATGGAAATTTGTAATGTATTTTTTTTAGTTTACTCATGAGTTTTCATTAAATATAACGTTCGCAAACTTCCAGGTATTTCTTTAACTTTAGTTATCTTGAAATATTTGGAAAATATTTTTTCAAAATTTACCTGGGAATAATCAAGAAATTTATCCTTTCTTAATAGTAACATTTCTTTGATCTGTGGATCATCTTTTGGTACAAACTCGATTATTAAATACTGAGTCAGATCGGAAAATAATTTGGCTACTTTATCCAACGGCACATTAGCCCCAATGCAGAGATGATGAATTAAAGCCAAAGCCATAATTAAATCAACCGGCCCTCTTTTTAAAATTGAACTACGCTCCTGATTTGCCCAACCTAAATCCGGGGTAGGATTAGTCAGGTCCATCACCAAAGGCAAAATATTACTATATTTTTTTGAAAGTTGATAATTTCTCTCAACAGAAACAGGATCAAAATCAAAGGACACGATATTAGAATCTTTACCTGCAACCAACCGACTGAAATGACCAGTGTTAGAACCAAGATCCCAAACTGTATTCGCCCTAGTTTGTTCAAAAAAGTTTTTGACGAAATTCTCTTTATTTTTAAAAGCGCTTTTAGTATAAGAATCGTCAGCCGGTATATAACCACTCCAAAAAGATTTCATCTGCCTTAGTTTGAGTCCGGTAATCGCAGATTCTAAACTACCGATTAATCCAATCAAGGAATTTTTGCTAAAAGCAATTGGTTTTTTTCCAGTAGTTGCTTTGCTTTTTACTTTTGAATGTAATTGGACATGGATAAAAATATTGGGATTTAACTTATACCAAAACGGTAATAATTTGGCTGTCAATTCAGCTGGAATTCCATCCAAATAAATTGATAGTAATCTGTTTAATCCCGGATCAATTTTACTCATTAATATTAAGGGGTTTAAAAAATGCTGACAAAATTGGCGGTAAGCCACCCAAGGCTTTTCGTCAAATTTCTCAAATGATAAAGAATCAATTAGGATTGGTTTTCCATTCACAAATTGAATATTAAAACTTGAGGCATCTTTTAAACTCATGCCGTGCTCCAAAGCAATTAGCTGCAATTTCAAAGTCAGTAAAGCCGCTTCTTTGAGCTGACTAAAACACCATTCATAGGGGTAAGAAATAAAATCTAATTGCTGAGGCTGGATAACTTTGTATGCATCTTTATCGATAGCCAAGTTTAGACCGACTTCTTGATGAGCAATTAATAAACCCTTATCAACCAATTTATTGTATAAGCCAGAAGACATTAATAAATCGTAGTTTTCTTTATAAGAGTTATTAACTTGACGAAGTATTATACCAAGGGATGTAAAAACAAAGCCGTCGCTGTCACGAAAAGAAGCTGGGTGAAGATTACTGAGCTTTGGATTTTTCATCATTAGCCTTATCCTTAGATCCAAATAATTGTTGCATTAACAAAGTGATCCTTTTCCAAAAGGTTTTAATTGCTAGTAAGACACTAAAAAATCCAGCCAGTAAAATTTGTAACAAATAGCTGCTGGATCCGGGATCAAGGTAGGCCTTGGTGTTGTCAGTAAATAAGGAGCTAAAAATTAGGCTTAGTAAAACAAGTTCAATTGCCTTAGACTTTTTTGCCATACCCAACATCTTAATATATTTGTGTAAGTTTGTCATGGGGAAAAACTAATAGTTTAATTCTAACGATTATTGTCTGAGAAAAAGCTGAAAGGAAAATTATTTGAGTTTTCTATATTGATAAATTACAACTACCAAAGTAATTAACAACGCTGACAAAATTCCAAAATCATCACCGACTGCTTCTTTATCTTTGATTTCTACAAAAATAGCAAAGATTTTTATCGCTACCCCAATTAATACTAAAATAATTGGCGCCATAGATTTTTTAAGAGCATTGGATTTATACCAAAAGATCGCGGCAATTCCTAAAATTAGAAACATCCCATCATCAATCTTATCCATCCAGTCATCTTCCATAAACAATTCCCCGATTAAAGAAAATCCCATTATCCCTAAGAATGCGCTGGTAAAAAAATTAAGTTTTTGGACGGATTTTTCCATGAGTTTAAAGTAGCAAATTTGCCAGCCTCTGTCAATCGCTTTGCCTTAGTTCAATTTGAATAAATTCGGCCTCTTTAACCCGGCTTTTAATTTTTTGCTTTACCTCACTGATAATTTTTTCAATCTGTCCGGTAATTAAATCCCTTCTCACTGAAATACTAAGTTCCACCAGCAACTGATCCGGCCCAATATGATTAGTCCTAAGTCTGGTCACAGTTTTAACTGCTTCTATAGACAACGCTGCTTGCTTTATTTTATCCTCAGTTTCTTTGGCAGCACTTTTCCCTACCAGTAAATCCCTGACCCCAATAATTAAGAAAAAAGCCATTAAAGACAAAGTCACCCCAATTGCCATGGCTCCAATTCCATCAAAGCGCATATCTCCTGTGAAAGCATAAATGAGTAGAGCTACTAAACCCAATATTGAAGCAAAAGTACCCATTAAATCCAACATAAAAGTGGCTCGGGTTTCAATTAGATCAGAATTAAAAAAGACTTGGGCTAAATGCTGGTGTTTTTTTCTAGCTAGCCGATGCATACTTAAAAAAAGAGCATAACCGTTAGTAGCGACAGTTAAGATTAGTACCAAATTTGCCCAGAGAATATTACTAACCGGACTGGGATTTAAAAATCTTTGCCAACCAAAATAAAAGGATAGGGTGGCGCTGACTGAAAAAGTAAATAAAGCTGAAATTAAAGTCCAAAAATACAATTCTCGGCCATGTCCAAAGGGATGATTTTTATCTGGATGTCTTAAAGACCGATTTAATCCAAAAATTAACATCCCGGAAGAAACTAAATCCGCAGCTCCTTCCAAAGTTTGCGCTACCATTACCACACTGCCGGAAATAAAAGCCACCACCACACTGGAGGTTAAATCTAACAAATCTACCAGAAATGATGTCACCACTACTTGTTTTGCAGATACTGCCATAAGTTTAAGATACCATATCTAAGACTAACCCTCCCCAGGTAAAATCTTGGGCCCCCATCCCTTCCCCGGTTTCCGGATTATATAATTCCCTAAATCCTGATCTATCTATTAAAGTTAAAGAGTCCTGATAAATTTTCTTGGCCAAATCATGATATCCGTAATTAATTAATCCCTGATAAACAAACCAATTTACCCCCATCCATACCGGTCCTCTCCAGGACAGATGTGTTGATAGCATCGCTGCCACTCCCCGAATTGGACCATCAGGATCATAAGAGGCTTCATCCTTCCCCACTGTGGGGACTAAATACTTTGGGTAAAAACTATTTTTGTTTAACAATAAACTGTCTACCAAATGTTTTACTTCTTTGTCTGTATATAATTTGGCAAACATCGGCACAAATATGGCCCAGGTTTTGACTTTGATTTTTTGGTAATCTTCACCATATACCGACCAAAAGATTCCATCTTCAAACATTAACTCTCTCATTGATACTTTAGTTAAATTAGCCTGATTTTGAAAATACTCTGACTCTGACAAAAGACTAAGTTCCCTGGCAATCAGACTTAAATGTTCCAAACCATTAATTGCGATAACATTAAACGGCACGTCTTTGATCCAAAAGAAGTCTTTCATACTTTCCGGGCCTTCAAATTCAATCTGTTTTTGTTTTTCTATCAAGAGCATTCTCTTGCTAAAATTTACATCCAATGACTGCACCGCTGACAAACCCAGCAACCTGTCAAAGCGGGGGGAATTGTCTTCTCCTGATTCATCCGGATTAATAATTCCGTACAAGTAACTGCGTCTTGGTCTTCTTTCTGCAATTAAAAACTGATGATATTTTTTTAAAAAAGGATAAATTTGAGCCAAAAACTTTTTGTCTTTATCAATTTGGTAAATTCGCCAAGCTGCATAAGCAATTAGGGGCGGCTGGGTAATGGTACTGGTGTCAGGTTTACCCCATTCAATAACCGGAAAATCATTTTTAGAATTTTTATCCCAATAAAGCATGTGCGGAATCATGCCATTATTAAATTGTTTGGAAACTGCAGAAAGCAATTCTTTTTTAGCATCTTCAATATTAAAATGAGTTAAAATAATGGCATGAAAACAGCTATCCCATAACCACTGATAAGGATAAGTTTGGGGAGAAGGCACAGTGTATTGAAATCCCTGATGTATTCTTCTATTTTTCTGCATTAACTGTAAAACCGCATCTTTTATATCCATCAGTGATAACTTTATTTTAAACTATTTCTATGATAAATTGGTAAGGAATGGAAACTGCAACGTTGGCTGGAGGATGTTTTTGGTGTACTGAGGCGATTTTTAAAAGACTTAAAGGGGTGGAATCAGTGATGTCGGGATATACCGGAGGGCTAACTGAAAATCCCACTTATGAAGAAGTCAGTTCCGGAGGCAGTGGCCATGCCGAAGCGATTCAGATTGAATTTAACCCCAAAGTTATCTCCTTTGATAAAATCCTGGAGGTTTTTTGGGCTACTCATGACCCAACAACTTTAAATCAACAAGGTAATGATTTTGGTACACAGTATCGTTCAGCTATTTTTTATCATGACGAAAAACAGAAGCAGGTTGCCGAGAAATCTATGAAAGATCTACAAGCCTTGGGCAAACTGAAAAGCCAAATTGTCACTAAACTAGAACCTTTTACTAAATTTTACAAAGCAGAGGGTTACCACCAGGACTATTATGAACGGAACAAAGAGTCCAATTCATATTGCCCGGTGGTAATTGATCCCAAAATTCAAAAACTTTTGAGAGAATTCTCTGCAGATGTTAAACCAGAATATCAAAAACCCTAGTTTCCTCCTTGTCCAGCTCCTGGCCGACCCATGGTTGGGTTTAACTGGATATTTTGGGCGGTAACTGATCCATCTGGATTAGCTGCTCCAAACACCATCACCTGCTTTCCATTAACTAAGGCGGTCTTCCCAGCACTGGTTGCTTCAGTAATAGCTACATTACCCGACAGTAATACTATTTTGCTGGAGCCGTCCATTAATTTAACAGTAATACTTTTGTCATCAGAGGCAATAATTTCTCCTCTGACTGGTCTAAAATTACCATTAGCTCCGGCTTGGCCAAAACGACCGGCTCTACCAGCGGTTCCGCCAGCCAAGTAAGCTCGTTGCATTTTTTGATATTGCATACCGCCAAAAAATGCCACTGCTCCTACAATAACAGCTACTACCACTGTTATTAAAATTGGATTATTTTTCAATTTAGTCACCCCCTTTCTAAACACTTATTCATATCTCAGTGCTTCAATTGGTTGTAAATCAGAGGCTCTTTTAGCCGGGTACCAACCAAATAAAATTCCAATACCCGCAGACACCCCAATGGCTAATACAATGGCCTGGATAGAGATAATAAACGGCGCTTGAGTCAAAGTAGCAATAATATACGAGGTTAGTACCCCTAACACCATTCCCACAATTCCGCCTGTAAAAGTTAAAATCACCGCCTCAATTAAAAACTGGGTAATAATAATTTTCTTCTTAGCGCCCAAGGCTTTACGAAGTCCAATCTCTCTGGTTCGCTCGGTTACTGTTACCAACATGATATTCATAATGCCAATTCCTCCAACCAGAAGTGATATTGCGGCAATACCAGACAACAGTGACGTAAAAGTTCCGGTGGTAGCTGAGGCAGTGTTTAAAATATCCTGTTGGGAAAAAATCGAAAAATCAGCTTGCGATGGATCAGATAGTTTGTGACGACCAAGTAGTAAATACCCCACCTGATTTTGGGCATCAGTCATCACGTCCGGGCTTTTAGCTTCCAGCGCAATTGAGGATAAATAATCTACTCCGAATAATTGTTTTTGAGCGGTTGATAGAGGCACATAAATAACATCATCCTGATTGCCAAAACCAGTTCCTCCTTTTGACTGAGTTACCCCAATGATAGTAAAGGTTTGTCCAGTTATTCGAAGACTTTGTCCAATTGGACTTACTCCATTAAATAAATCAGTTACCACCTGCGGACCAACCACTGCTACTTTGGATACCCCTAAAACATCGCGGTCAGTGATAAAAGCACCGGAGTCCAGAGTAACTTTATGTACCTCAGTGTAAACTGGAGTAACTCCAATCACCTGAGTATTGGTGTTTGCTCCCCCGGTTACTACCTGGGTTCTTCTGGAAAATTCAGGAGAAACATTGGAAACAGTAGTGACAGTAGGTGAGGTTTTAATGGCATTTGCATCATCCAAAGTTAAAGTCGTGTTCCCCCCGGCGGCTCCCCTAACAGCCCCTGTTCTTTGTGCCCCCGGATTAACTGTTAATAAATTAGCCCCTAAAGCCTGGATCCGATCCTGTACTGATTGCTGCGTCGCCTGACCTAAAGAGATCAAAGCTATCACTGATCCGATTCCAATAACAATGCCTAAAGCAGCCAAGCCGGTACGCAGCTTGTTAATAAACATATTATCAAAAGCTTCTGCAATCACTTCAGCGTATTCCATATATTCTCCCATCCTTAATATGAATAATTCTTTTGGCATGTTCGGCAATATCCGGCTCATGAGTAATCATCACAATAGTGTGTCCTTCTTCATTAAGTTTTTGAAAAATCTCCATCACTTCTTCTGCCTGAATAGAGGCAATATTACCAGTTGGTTCATCTGCCAAAATCATCGCCGGGTTCATCACCAAAGCCCGGGCAATGGCCACTCTTTGCATTTGACCTCCAGAAAGCTGATTTGACGTGTGATCCATCCGATCACCCAGTCCCACCATAGTGAGATATTTTTTGGCCTGCTGCTGCCTTTCCAGCTTGGGCACTCCGGCATAAGCCATTGGCAACATCACATTTTGCAAAGCGCTGCACCGCGGTAACAAATTAAAGGCCTGGAATACAAAACCAATTTTGCGGTTTCTAATATCAGCCAGTTGATCATCGGATAATTTAGATACCTCTTCTCCGTCTAATAAATATTCCCCTTTGGTGGGAGTATCAAGTGCTCCCAAAAGATGCATTAAGGTCGATTTACCAGATCCGGAAGGACCCATAATCGCCACAAAATCACCTTTTTTAATATCAAAAGACACATTATCTAAGGCTTTTGTTTCAACAGAGCCGGTGTTATAAATTTTTGATAAGTGTGAAACATGGATAATATTCACTTAACCTCCTCCACCTCGACCTCCACCGCCGCCTCCGCCAAATCCACCAAAACCTCTGGTTGCTCCGAATGGAGAAGTAGTTTGCGAAGATGTAGCTCTAGTTTGAGTAACACCAGTTACCACCACATCACCCTCATTAATACCTGAGGTAATTTCAGTTTGAGTATCATTGGCGTCCCCAACAGTCACCGGCACACTGGTAACCTTGCCATTTTTCATTACCCTAACAGTTGAACCATTAGCACCTGATTGCACTGCTGCGGATGGCACCAAAACTACGTCGTTTTTAATTTTAGTAATAATCTTGGCACTAACTGCCATATTCGGATAAATATGATCATTACCGGCATCAAAAGTAATTACTGCCGGATAAGTGGTAACTCCTGATGAAACCACTCCATTAGTATTAATACTGGCCACTTTTCCAGTGAAGGTGCTATTTGGAAAAGCATCCAAGGTCATGGTAACTTTATCTCCTTCGGCCACATTAACCGAATCAATTTCCGAAATATTAACCTGAGCTTGCAGCGGTCCTTGCTGATAAATCGATCCTAAAACCTGGGAGGTGGAGGTAGAATTATTAGATGAGGATGTGACAGTCACAATCGCACCAGGTGTAATAGTTAATCCTTTTACAATTCCGGAAACCGGAGCAGTAATAGTAGTTGATAGCTGGGAAAGATTTAAGGAGGCCGCTGCCAAAGAAGATTGCGCAGCAGAAACTGCGGTTGCCTGATTTTTATAATCTGCTTCTGACTGCAACCAGGTAGCATTTTCTTCTATATAAGTTGGGTCAGTGGTAGTTAAACCACGGGCCACTGCATCATTAATTAATTTCTGATTGGCCACGAATAAAGTATTTTGCAAAGAATTATATTTGGCATTAGCATTATCTAAGGCATTTTTAGCTGATAAGTAAGAAGCATAGGCAGCTGCTTGTTTTTGCTGGGACGCCTGGTCTAAAGTTAAAGTCGCTAAAGTCTGCCCTTGGGTTACTGGATCACCATTTTTAACAAATACTTGATTAACTGCGCCCGAGGCCTGGATGGTAACAGAAACATTATTAGCTGTCGTAATATTACCAGAGGCAGAAACCGATTGGATTAAACTGCCTTTTTGAGCTTGCTCGGTTTGATATTGAGGCTTGGAAGTAGCACTATTATAGTTTTTATATCCTAGAAAACCTACTAAACCCAAGATAATGATAATAATCACCAGCCTAAATTTATTTTTTAACAGCCACATCATCAGTGTACTTTATAGTAGATATCTGAGAAGAAGCTGAACGGATTTTTCTTTAAAAACCTGCTAAAATAATTTAATGGATTTAGCGCTACGTGTTAAAAACCTGGTTAAAAAATTCAATGACTTTGTCGCTGTTGATGATATTAGCTTTGAGGTACAAAAAGGTCAGATCTTTGCTTTTCTGGGACCTAATGGTGCTGGCAAATCTACCACCATTAAAATGTTAACTACCCTGCTTCATCCAACTTCTGGTGAAATTAAAGTGTTTGGTTTTGATCCGGTGACCCAGCAAGACCAAACCAGAAAATCCTTTGGCATTGTGTTTCAGGATCCCTCCCTTGATGCTGAATTAACTGCTTACGAAAATATGGAATTCCACGGCGTACTTTATAAAGTCCCCCAACCCACCAGAAAAAACCGTATAGAGGAACTACTGAGAATCGTGGAGCTGTGGGACCGTAAAGATTCTTTAGTCAAAACTTTTTCCGGTGGTATGCAAAGAAGACTGGAGATTGCCAGGGGTCTTTTGCATCATCCGAAAATCTTTTTCCTGGATGAACCAACCATTGGGCTGGATCCACAAACTAGAAACCAGATCTGGAATTATATTTTGGATTTAAATAAAAAAGAGGATATTACGGTTTTTTTCACCACCCATTATATGGAAGAGGCAGACCGGGTAGCCGAGCAAGTAGCAGTAATTGATCATGGCAAAATTATTGCCCAGGGTACTCCCAAGGAATTAAAAACCAAAACAAAAACCACATCACTTGAAGATGCTTTCTTAAACTTAACCGGCCGCCAAATTCGTGAAGAAGAAGCCAGCGGAGCTGACAATCTGAGAAGACATGCAAAAATGTTTAGAGGAGGGAGAAGATGAGTACAGTATATATTTTATGGCTTAGACAACTTAAAAGATACATTAGATCCAGGTCAAGAATTGTTGGCTCTTTGGGTCAACCAGCTTTGTTTTTAGTAGCCTTAGGGTTCGGTTTTGGACCGATTTTTCAAAAAGCCGGTGGCGGAAATTACATTGACTTTCTGGCGCCGGGGGTAATTGCTCAAGGCATTTTGTTTACAGCCATTTTTTCCGGCATTGAACTTATTTGGGATAGGCAATTTGGCTTTTTGAAAGAAACTTTGGTAGCTCCTGTTAGTAGATTTGAAATTATGCTGGGTAGAACTTTGGGAGGCGCCACTATTGCCACGCTTCAGGGAGTGATTGTTTTTGTCTTGACATTACTGGTCGGATTTCGGCCATATAGTTGGATTGCCTTAATCCCAGCATTACTGATCATGTTTTTGCTGGCACTTCTATTTACCGCTCTTGGCACCGCTATTGCTTCTACTTTAGAAGATTTTCAGGGCTTTCAACTGATTATGAATTTTTTGGTAATGCCACTCTTTTTCTTATCCGGCTCTTTATTTCCTTTAAACTCAGCTCCGGGGATATTAAAAATTATTTCTGAAGCCGACCCACTATCTTACGGGGTTGATGCTTTAAGAGAGGTCTTGATAGGTACTACGCATTTTGGAATGCTAACCGACATAACAATCTTGGGAGCATTAACAGTTCTTACCCTTTCCATCGGCAGCTATCTCTTCTCCAAAATCCAGGTTTAAGATCTGAGTAAAAATGATATAATATTTAAGTGGCTGATTCAATACAAGTTGATGCTCCTAGGCCAGAAGTTACTTCAACAAATAATCCAACTTCTAAACCAGACCGTTGGGGATTTTTAAATAATATCAAGGCAAAATTCCGTAGAGAAACTC
This sequence comes from uncultured Gammaproteobacteria bacterium, assembly GCA_964523905.1. Taxonomy (GTDB): domain Bacteria; phylum Patescibacteriota; class Microgenomatia; order Daviesbacterales; family UBA10151; genus CAZFYQ01. The sequence goes on along the minus strand of CAZFYQ010000001.1, from coordinate 40,877 downwards.
CTACAACAAATATCCAAGAGCCTGATTCAACAAATCAAACCGATTCTTTGAAACCATACAAGCAATCAAGATTCAATCGTAGACGATTCTTACAGGGCAGCGCTGCCGTCGTAGCTACTGGAACAATAGCATCATCGGGACAATTAGAAAAAGCCGCAATCAATGGATTAATGAAGTTATTTGATGATCCAAAGCATGGAGAAGATATCTTGCATAAAGCTGCTGAATCATTAGGGAGAAACAAGGAAAATCCTCATTTTCGTCCTATTGATTTATTAATAGAAGAAGGGATAAAAGTTTATGAAGGCCAAACAGGCAACAAGGCTTGCTTTCAAAGAAGTATTGATTACCGAGATTTTGCTCACTACCAAAAAGGGGTAGAAACAGCAAGTAACTCTATTGGCGTCTTACCCACTAATCCTACAAAAATAGCGGAGTCTTTAATTAATTCTTTTCCAGCTTCTGCTAAATCTCAGTTTGCAGCAGCAGATGATCGCATAGGAAATTTCTTTGGGGTTTTATCTTTGACTGATCAAAGTGGTCTATATGAACGCTACTGTGAGGAAAATCCGAATGACAGGGGTAAGAGTTTCGCTAGGCAAGATATGATAGATAGAGGGAACCAAAAAGCCAGAGAGTATATTACCGAAGCTAAGGAATTCACGGAAACTGAGGCTGGCAAAAATGGAAACCGGCCAATCTCAGCATCAAAATTATTGTCTTTTTTTCTTTCTAAAAATAATGGCGATATTGCCAGTAGTTTAAATGACACTTATATTTTTCTGAAATTTGCCTCACGGAATAATTTTGAAACCGGAGAAGCAAAGGCAGATGATGTTAATGTTAACTGGTTAAAAAATAATATTCTTGATGAATATGGTTCATCTTCATATGCTACAGAGTCTGATGACTTGGTAAATCTTATTGGCAAACCCTACCATAGCTGGAATTTAGTTGCCATGTTGGCATATTTTCCACCAGAGATTATTGAAATAGGAGGAATTTATCGACAATTAACCCATATTGACCAACAAAGAGCTGATAAACTGCAATCTGATTTATTAACCTTATCAGAATTAAAACAGGCAGATGAGACACTTTTAAGTCATCCAAAGCACTAAGAGGTTTACTTTAAGTATTTATTGCTTTAGTCAACCTCGGAGGTGGATTAGCTTTGAACCTCGGTATTTTTAGGACTTTCTGTGTTTGAACCAATAAGCCAAACCACCTGCCACTGCCAGGGCTCCGGCAATTCCGATATTTCTTTTTGTAGCATGCGACTCTATCATATCCTGAATTTGATCAATCCCCAATTCCATTTTTTCCTTAATCCTTAATCCGGTAAAAGTATTCTGTACTTCTGTCCATCTGATCACTCCTGTTGGATCATAGACATCCTGTTTTCGAGGATTATCTACAACGCTCCCGACAGTGTGAGGGATAAAAATACTTTCCGTTTTTTTGACTGAAACATTTTCCCTGGCCGATTCAGTAATACTGCCAAATATCATCATATAAGAAGTATGCCAAGGCACACCTATAGCAAAATTTTCCAGTTTTAAATGGGAATTAGTAAAATCAGAACCGGCTAATCTTTTCCTCACTTCTTCAATATCCCTTGTTTTTCCACCTATCCAAAACTCGGTCGACTGGGTATGGCTACTAGTTCCACATCAAAATCGTGTTGCGCTTTTGCCATAGCTCTATCCACTGATAAAGCGCCGGTAAATTCACCAACTCTTTCTAAATGTTTACTTTCAACACTAATACGGGCAACATCCCCTAAATGCTCTTTTTCTGCTGCTTGTAATAACCTGACATTTGCGGCAAACAGTCTGAAAGACTCATCTCGGGAAATTTTTCCAGCGCTTTCTGCAGCAGCAATATTTTTAAAATCATCAAAACCGGCATATACCGCCGGGGCTTCTGCACCAGCTGCCAAGGGCAAAATAATCCCTGTTGCTAAACTTCTATCAACATAATCTGCTAAAGCCGGACTGCTAAAATTACTCGGCACTGATGTCAAAGACTGACCCAGAAAATCTGTTGCGGCTAATACTCTTTCATGAATAAAATGATTTTTCATGCCGGTAATTTGCTTTAATGTCAAAGGACCATCAAATTGTTCTTCAAATATAAATCCTTTTTCAGTAGGATCAACAGGAGCTATTATAGTGCTTGGTTTGCGGCCCGGACTAGTTAAGATGTTAATAACATTAGTTAAGCGAAATCCCTGTTCTGCTCTATCCGGTGTTAGGCCCATACCGCTATTTTAAGTATTTATCTAAAAATTGCAATGAGTGTTGCATGGCTTCATTGAAACTGCCGGCAATATTATGGTTATCTCCGGGGTATTCATAATATTCCACAGTTTTCCCAGCTGCTTGTAGCTTATCCCGCAGTTTTGAAGAAAAATCTGGTGGCACTTCTTCATCTGCTCCTCCTACATTGAGTTGAATCGGCGCTTTAATATCAGAAATATAAGCCGTCGGGTCAATAGTATTCCAAAACCCGGGATTATCTTTGGGCTGGCCATATTGTTGCAGTAACATCTGCCGACCGTTGTTACGATTTGCCAGTTCCGGTGAAGGCGGAATATATCTGACGCGTCTTTGCCAGTTATTAATTAAATCATCATAACTACCAATCACTCCACCCCAGATGACTGCTACTTTAATATCATCTGGTCTAACCACTAAACTGCGTAAAGTAATATTTCCTCCCATAGAATGTCCCCAAAAGCCGATCTTACTCGGATTAACCCCGGGATATTTTTTGATAGATGACAGAGCATTTAATACATCAATAGCATAAGCCGGAGAATAATAGGCGCTTTCCGGCTGACCCTGGGAATTATCATGTCCACGATAATCTGATTTAAATACCACATAACCTGCTCTGGCAAAAACCGGTAAATAACTGGCATACTGCCCAACAGAGGGGTCGGTTTGGTAAGTTTGAGGCGGAATAAATCCATGATTAAATAAAATCACCGGCCAACCCCCGGTCGGAGCTGTTCCAATCGGCACAGTTAACAGCCCATTAATTTTTAATCCATCAGACTTATATGAGGCAATATATTGATGATAATTATCTCCGTCTGCCAAGGTCTGCTCAATTTTAATATCAGAACCCGGATAACTTTTAGCTCTCATGGCCTCAATCGACAAAGGATTTGAATTAGTTACCACAGTAGTAGCCGCTTGTTTTAGATTAGAACTGACCAGTTTTGAAACCGGCTGATTTTTATAAACCACCAGTCCAATTATTATAACTAACAAAATTACCAGTAAAATTAGCGGAAACTTGGGCATAAACGGTTTGATTATACCACCATCGAATTATTTCTTTTTGAAATCTAGCGCGCAGGAATTGATGCAATATCTTTTGCCAGTGGCAGTTGGTCCATCGTCAAACACATGGCCTAAGTGAGAACCGCAGTTTTTACAAATTACCTCAGTCCGATGCATGCCAAATTCGTTATCATCTCGTAGTTCCACATTTTCTAGATTTTCCGGCTTATCAAAAGAAGGCCATCCGGTTCCACTATCAAACTTGGTATCAGAAGAAAATAATAGCTGTCCACAAGCTGCACAATAATAGTTACCATTATCATGCATGTCCCAATATTTTCCAGAAAAAGCTGACTCAGTGCCTTTTTCTCTTAGCACATGATAGGCATCCCTACCCAGTTTCTCTTTCCAATATTTATCCGGCATTTTGCGCATGTCTGTAGCCATAACTATATTCTAGCAGCAAAATCACTTACACTCCAGTATCCGGAAATGCGAATTCTTGGCATGTCAAAAGAATTTCCAGTGGCTATTCCGCTCCAGGTTCCTAAGGCTCCGGTAAACCCGGCTGCCTTAGCTCCGGCTTCCACACTATTATCAGTAGTACCATAAGGATAAGCAATAAAATTAACTGGGTAACCAGTTTGTGCAGCCAGGATATTTTTGGAATCCAGCATTTGTTTTAAAGCAGCTTCATAACTTAAAGTTGGTAAATTAACATGAGTAATAGTATGCGCCTCAAATGCTACGAGTCCCGAGGCCTGAATTTCTTTTATTTGATCCCAATGCATGTAATAGCTGGAACCAATTAAGCCAGTTGGGATAAAAGAAACTGCATGAAAATTAAATCGCCGTAAAATCGGGAAAGCATTAATATAAAAATCAATATAACCATCATCAAAAGTTAACACAATTGGCTTGTTAGGTGGCGAAACTTGTTTATTAAAAATTCCATACAAAGTATCAAGAGTAATTGGAGTATAACCACTTTTTGCTAAGTAATCCATTTGGTCTTGAAACTTATCCGGAGGTACTGACAAAGAATCTCTGGCTTTATCAGCCGGATTTGGATTGTTACCAATATAGTGATACATCAGAATTGGTATCTGATAACCACTCTGGGGTTGATAAGCTACCTGCTCGGCTGATTTTGTTGCAGTGGCTGAGGACGAAGCAATTTTAGCAGAATCCGTTGCAACTGGACTTGATTTGGTAATCCTAGCAATTAATTTTTTCTGTTGTAAATACGGACGAGACAGGCTATTTTTCCACCAAATCATCATCAGGGCCAGTACAATCACACCTACCACCACCCAAAACAGCCAGTGTTCTGTGATGTTTAATTCTTTTTTAATTAATTTAATTGTCTTAGCTTCGGATTTCTTTTTTGCCATGAATAGATTAATATATGATATATTATCAGGACATGAAAAACAAAACCTCAATTACGTATTCCGAAGTAGGTGATGATTACTCCACCAAAGACCCGATCAAAAAATTAGCCCAAACCGCCGCTTTAGAAACTGGGAAAAACTTAACCGGCGATTTCTCCGAGGTAACAGATACTAGAGGTGAATCAGCTTATGTCTGGAAGCAGGGTGATGTTTACATGGCATCTGCGATAGAAGGTTTGGGTACCAAAAATTTGATTGCCGATACATTGGAAGATAAATATTATGAAATTATTGGTCATGATACTGTAGCAACTATTATTAATGATTTAGTAACAGTTGGCGCGAAACCTTTAGTCGTGCATGCTTACTGGGCTGTTGAGGATAACAGTTGGTTACAAAATAAAACTCGCATGGCTCATCTGATTAAAGGCTGGACAGATGCTTGTAATTTAGCTGGCGTTTCTTGGGGTGGTGGTGAAACTCCGACTCTTAAAGGAATTTTAAAGGAAAATACTGTAGAACTTGCAGGATCTGCTGTGGGAATTGTAAAAAAATTAATCACCAGCAAAAACCTTCAATCTGGTGATCGAATCATTTTTATAAAAAGTAACGGTCTAAACGCCAACGGTATTTCTTTAGCTCGCAAAGTTGCAGAAACTTCCGAAAAATCTATTAAAGAAGCAATGTTAACCAAGACTAATATCTATGCCAAATTAGTGCAGGATTTACTTAAGTTAGATATTCATTATATTTCTAATATCACCGGCCACGGCCTTCGAAAAATAATGCGAGCCAATCGAGATTTTACATATATTATTGAAAAATTATTTGAGCCTCAAGCAATCTTCAATGTTATTAAAAAAGAAGCTAATTTAGATGATCAGGAAATGTATGGCACATATAATATGGGCCAAGATTATGCAGTATTTTTACCAGAAGCAGACGTTGTCAGAGCACAGGAAATTATTACAAAACATGGTTTTGAAAGTTTAAATGCCGGGTACTTAGAAGAGGGTGAAAGAAAAGTGGTAATTCAGCCGAAGAATATTACTTTTGAGGGTGAAACGTTAAATTTACGTTAGCTTCTTTCCCGAGGATGGGTTTGAGGAATTAATTTCTCAGAAATTGAATCACCATTATGAATACAACTAATTGCTTCTGCTAAAAGCGGGGCTACGGAAACTACTTCTACTTTAGCACTTTCCAGCATTTCTTTTCTAATTGGCACAGTGTCAGTAATATAAATTTTATCAATTGAAGATTCCATTATTCTTTTCGGAGCCGGATCAGAAAATAAACCGTGAGTAGCAGCTACTGAAATAGTCTTTGCTCCCCGCTGTTTTAGAATAGATGCTGCTTCAACAATGGTACCGGCAGTATCAATCATGTCATCAACAATTAATACATCTTTACCTTTAACATCCCCAATCATTTCCAAAGCCTTGCTTTCATTTCTGGTTTGCACATCTCGTTCTTTAAAAACAATCGCAATTCCATCAGCATTTAAATAGTCAGCAAAAAAAGAGGCCTTCAAAACTCCGCCTTTATCTGGAGAGGCAATTACCATTCCTTCATGAAGATTTTGTTTTAATACTGGAAAAAGAGAGTAACTGGCATACAAATTATCCCATGGAATTTCCACAAAACCTGGCTGTTGTTCACTGTGAATATCCACTGTTAGAATCCGGCTGGCTCCTGCATATTCAATTAACCCGGCTACTAGTGCTGCGGAAACCGGTACCCTAGCTCGGTCCTTACGATCCTGACGGGAATAACCAAAGTATGGAATTACCACGGAAATTTCCGCAGCTGAAGATCTTTTGGCTGCATCAATCATTAACAGTACCTCCATGATATTTTCATCAACCGGTGGACAAGTGGATTGGATAATAAACACATCACGTTTTCTTAAATTCTCGGGGATAATAACTCTTTTTTCACCATCAGCAAAAGCAGTAACAGTCTCATCAGCATTATGACCTAAGATTTTTGCCACATCTTGGGCTAGTTTCAAATTAGCTGTTCCAGTTAAAAGCACAAAATCATTTGTATCGGACATGTTTTATTATTTTAACACATTCAAATTAGCTTTGATTCTTTTATTTACATTAATACTCATATCAGGAGTGAATTTTTGCCCAGTGATTTGTTCATAAATACTCATATAAAGCGTGCTCATTTTGGCTAAAAATTCCGCAGGCATTTTGGGGGCTTTGCCCTCGCCTTTATAACCGTGATCCTTAAACCAAATCCGAAGAGGTTCTTTATCATAACTTTCCGGCTCCAGTCCTTTTTTAAATCTCTCCTGGTAAGTTTTCTTGACCCAATATCTAGATGAATCCGGAGTATGAATTTCATCAATTAAAATTAAATTTCCTTTTTGATCCAGACCAAATTCATATTTAGTATCCACTAAAATTATTCCTGCTTTATCACAGATTTTTTGTCCTCTGGCAAATAGTTCCAAAGAAACTTTTTTCATTTCTTTCCAGATTTTTGGACTAACAATTTTTTTCTGTAAAATTTCCTTTTCCGTTAGTCTTTCATCATGTAAACCAAAGTCTGCTTTGGTGGTGGGGGTAATTACATATTCCGGTAGCTTTTGATTTTTCTTTAAACCATCTGGAAACTTTAATCCATAAATTACTCTTTCCCCTTTTTCATAAGAACCCCATATCGACGTGTCAGTTACTCCAGTGATATATCCACGGATCACCATTTCAATTGGAATTAATTTACATTCCTTAACATATAAAACATTGGGATCTGGTACGGAAATTAAATGATTGGCAATTATATCTTTGGTTTTTTCAAACCACCAAGCAGACAATGCTGTTAGTACTTGCCCTTTAAATGGGATGCATCCCAAGACTTTATCAAAAGCAGACTGACGATCAGTGGTAATGAAAATTCTTCTTCCGTCTACAACGTAAATATCACGGACTTTCCCTTGATGCTTTTTACCCCAGCCGGAGATATTAACAGTTTTTACAACATGGGGAATATTGGCAATAATTTTCTGCTTGCTAACCATTGCTTAACTTTTGAGCCTTTTCCTCTACACCAACTGCCAATTTCTTTTTATATTCCTTCATTTTTTCTTCCAAGGAGGAATCAGAGGTAGCTAAAATCTGTACAGCCAGTAAACCGGCATTTTTAGCATTATCAATTCCCACAGTTGCCACCGGAATACCGGATGGCATCTGAACTGTTGCCAAAAGTGAATCCTGACCTTTTAAAGGACCACCACTTAACGGAACACCAATTACAGGTAACGGAAAATGTGATGCCACTACTCCAGCTAAATGAGCAGCCAGACCGGCTCCACAGATAATTACCTTTCCACCAGCTGATGCAAATTCAGATACTAATTTTCGAGAACGCTCGGGTGACCTATGTGCCGAAGAAATAGTTAATTCATTTTCTACACCAAATTCATCCATTACTTTACAAGCTTCCCTCATTGTTTCTATTTCCGAATCAGATGCCGAAATAACTAATACTTTACTCATCTTAGGTTTTTAGGTTACCAATTTTTTTTGCGATTGTCAAAGCCTTTTCTTTAGCGTTTCCAATGTGGCTTTTAGCATCCAGCAACTGATCAATTTCTTCACTGGTTAAATATTTCCCAATTTCCGGATTACTGGTTAATAAATCCTCCATTGGGTTTGCATTACCTCCTTGAATATCTTCCCAAGCAATCATCGAAATTTCTCGCAAAACCTCATGCATCTTTTGTCTGTCAGCTCCTTTTTTCACTGCTTCAATAATAATCCCTTCTGATGCAGAAAAAGGCCAGTAAGTTTCTAGGTTTTTGCTAATTTTTCTTTCATTTATAATTAATCCCTCAACAATTTTAATAGCCGAGGTTAACATTTCATCAATGGCCAAAAACATTTCCGGAATTGCCACTCTGCGATTTGCTGAATCATCCAGGGTTCTTTCCAAAAGCATATTGGCAGCATTATCCCAGGGAATCCGTGAAAGATTAACCACGACTCTTGCCAGTGAACAAATTTGCTCAGCTTTAATGGGATTTTTCTTAAACGGCATGGCACTAGATCCAACTTGAGTGGCTGCAAAAGGTTCCTGCCATTCACCAAACATAGGTGACTGCATGATTCTTAAATCAAAAGCAAATTTATTTAGACTTTGAGCAATAGACGCCAGTAGATCCCCTAGCCAAACTTCAATTTTTCGAGGTGATGTTTGATTGGTAATTTCAAATGACTCTAGCCCTAATTTTTCTAATACTGCCTGTTCCATCTCTGCTGCTTTTTTCTCATCCAGCAATTTAACATAACTGGCAGAGGTTCCAACTGCACCTTTTAAGCCCTTGGCTTTTAAATTGGTCTTTACAAACTGCAACATTTCCAGATCCATCAACAGATCTTGGGCATAAAAAGCAAAACGGTATCCTAAGGTAGTTGGCTCTGCTGGTTGTAAATGGGTATAACCCATTCCAACCAAATCCGCGTATTTTTCAATCTGCTGACCAAAACTTTTGATTACACTAATCAGTTCTTTCTCAACAATATCCAGCGCTTCAGAAATTCTGATAGTCTCCGCATTGTCATTTATATCCATGCTGGTGGCACCCAGATGAATTTTGCCCCCACCTATTTTAGCCTTTTCAGCAAATTCTTTAATGGCTGCCACCACATCATGACGGGTGTCTTTTTCAATTTCCCAAATTCTTTCAATCTCGATATTGTCTTGATTTTTTTCTAAATCCTCTAATTCTTCCTTGGAAACTAGTCCTTCTTTACTTTGCGCTCTAGCCAGTTCCACCCAAATTTTTCTCCACAATTTATATTTGTTTTCCTCAGAAAAAATCTTTCTCATCTCATCTGATCCATATCTCCAAGAAAACGGTGATGTATAAATTGAATAATCTTTAGCCATAATTTTCATAAATTATAGTCCACGTCTATTAATGTCGAAACGATCTCCTTCCTGAGAATACCATAGCTATCCCTGCTTTGTCTGCTGCATCAATTGAGGCTTGATCATTAATTGATCCGCCTTGTTCTAGAATTGCGGAAACTCCGGCTTTAGCTGCCAAATTAACACTGTCATCAAACGGGAAAAATGAGTCAGAAATTAATATTCCGCCCTTAGCCAAATCTGCCGCTTGCTCCAAAGCAATTTTAGTAGCGCCCACTCGTGATGTTTGTCCGGAACCAATTCCCCTGGTCATCGGAATTTCTTTATCAACCACTAATACTGAATTTGATTTAACGGCTTTGACACATTTAATCCCAAATTTCATCTGCTCCATTTGCTTTTCATTTGGCTTAATTTTGGTAACCACCTTCCAGTCCTTAAAACTGTCTTCAATATCATCATCAAAATCTTGTAATAAAACTGCACCGGCAAAATACTTTAGATCCCACTTCTCACTTCGCACTTCGGGGATGTTATCAAAGATATAAATCCCCATGCTTTTTCTGATACTTTTTAAAAGTTCCAAGGCTTCATCAGTTACTGAAGGCACTGCTACAATATCAATATTACCTTCGCTTTCTTCTTTAAACTGGGCCACAATCTTGGCAGTAGCCAGATCCATTTCTTTATTGATGACAATAACTCCACCAAAAGCAGAAACTGGGTCGGCCTTAATGGCTAAGTCCAATGCTTCCTCTGCGTCTATCCCAGTAGCAATTCCACATGGGCTTAAATGTTTTATCACAGTAGCTGCCGGCTCTTTAAATTGTCTGACTGTTTCCAGTCCTGAATAAATATCCCCCACATTAGTGCCGGATAAATCCCGACCCCATAACTTTTGCAATTTAGAAAGTGGCGAATTAGTTTTTAGCATTACATAAAGTGCACCCTGTTGATGGGGATTTTCCCCGTATCGTAAATCATTAACTTTTCTTAAAGGCACTGTAACTTCTTTAGGAAACTTTTCATCTGAAAAGAAATTTCCAATTTGGGAATCATAAAATGACAAATGATAAAAGGCTTTGGCGGCTAATTCTTTTCTTAAATTCTCATCTACTTTATTATCTTCCATGGCCTTTGCCACTTTTTCATAATCAGTTGGATCAACCACTACTAATACATTGCTATTATTTTTAGCGGCAGCGCGAATCATGGTTGGTCCACCCACATCAATTGTTTCAATTCCTGGTTTTTCCTCAAATGGATAAAGATTACAAACCACGATATCTATTTGGGGAATATCTAATTTTTCTGCTTCTGCAACATGCTTTGAATTATCTCTATCAAATAAAATACCAGACTCGATCTTAAAACTAATCGTTTTCATGCGGCCATCAAAAGAATCTCTAGGATTTCCGGTAATTTCCTCAATCGGGGTAACAGCAATTCCACACTTGGTTAGCTCTTCATAAGTGCCACCAGTTGAAATAATCGAGTAACCAGCGTTAGTTAAAGCTTTAGTAAAATCAGCGATTCCAGTTTTCTCATAAACGCTGATTAATGCCCACTTTTTCATGTTAATATTTTATCAAGTTTATCAGCAACAATAGCATCTTTAATTTCCATGGCTACTCTTTTGCCCATACTAATATTTTGTCCATATAAATATCCACTGTAAGGTGTCGCGAAAATCCCTGGGCTCCCCGGCATTCTTGGTGAAACATCAAACACAATAATTTCCTTTTTCGGCGGCCCGGCTGTAATTACTGTTTGCAAACCAAATGGACCAATTACACCGGGTTTAATTAATTCCTGAGACGCTTTAACAAAACTTTCTCCCATGGCAAATGCATCTTCTAATAAGGATTCTAAAACAGTCACTGCCATATGTCCGGCTTCCTCATATTTAGTAGTGACTTTTTCCATAATAGACTTTTGATAAGGAGCAGGAGTTCTTACTAAGCCTTCAATATTAGTTTGACGTCTGGTATCGGTACCAATTAATTCTAAGCGTTCAGAAACAGGAGAATAAAAGAAATTAAAATTAACCTGCACTCCAATGATAAATTCCTCTATCACAGCATTTTCTAATTGCTCCTTAGTGATATAACCCTTTAATATTTTATCTTCTGATTCCAGTTTATATTGCTCATAATTTTCTACCAGGAAAAAGGCTCTTTCAAATCCTCTTTCTTTTTCCAGGACTTTAACGATACAAAGCCGGTCAATATCTTTTGGGTCTTTAAATTGTTTAGGGTAGCGGATTTTGGCCGCGTCCAGTAAATCATACTGATTTGGTTTTACTCCCCGCTCTTCTGCTTTTAATAAAAATCTGTTACCAAACATTGGCACTTTAAACTTTTTCTCAATTTCATTGTAATCATTAATGTAAACTTCAAAAGAACGGTGTGGAACAAAAATACATTTTCTATCAAGCAACTGTTTCTGAACTTTCTCTGATAAAATATCGGTGAATTTATCCAGTTCTATTACTTCGTCAACTACACCTAAATCGCCTTGCGATTTGTAATATTTAGAATAAGTTTTGTCTCGGCCTTTTTGAACTATAACTAATGTCTTAAATCCCAAATCCTTGGCACCCCGGCAAACATCTAAGGCAGAGTGTGAACCTAAGACAGCAATTGTATAATCCATTAGTCTAAAATTTCCTTTAATCTATTTTGCGAAATAGCATTTTTTATCTCCCGTGCAATTCTTCGACCAGTACTCATTGGTTCATCATACAAAAGATAAGTATAGGGAGAGCCGTTAATAAAACAATTAGTGCCTGCTACAATCCGGGCTGATATTTCAATAATAAAAACTTCCTCCGAACTAGTGATAATAGTTTCCAAACAGTATGGTCCAAATAGTCCCTTTTTATCAATTAATTTCTGAGAGGATTTAATTACCCGCTCAGCCATATTTAAAGCTTCAGAAACCATAGACTCTCTAACAGCCATTGGAATATTAGCTACCACTTCAAAAGATGGCTCAATATTTAATCCAGCTTGATTTTTGGCCGGAATTCTTCCCAAAGAATCAACATTAGTTTCATACCTTTTATCAACACTCATTAATTCTACTTTTTTAGTTAAAGGTGAATAAAAGAAATGGAAATAGACCGGCACTCCAATAACATATTCCTGGACAATAAATCTTTCTTCATTATAGTTTCTTAATTTCTCATCAAATTGTTTTTGGTTAGTAGCAGTAAAGTATCCTTTACCTCCAGCTGCTCCGTAGGATTTAACAATCACTGTCCGATCAATCTTGTCACCTTTTTTAAACCGGTGCGGTACTTTAATATTAGATTTTTCCATCCACTCTCTTTGCATTTTGCGGTTTTCTTCCCAGTCTAAAACTTTTTTGTTACCAAAATACGGCACCTGCATTTTCTTATTTTTCTCCATCCCCAGGTATGCAACAAAAGATCCGTGAGGAATAATAATGCAATTTCTTTTTAACAAATCGCTTTCCAATGCTGGAAAGTCAGACCATTTTTTTATAATGATAATTTCATCAATAAAATTTCTGTAAGAGGAATAAAGCGCTTTTCTGTCAGGAGTACAAACAACTAAAGTGGAAAAACCTTCATCTTTTGCGCCCTTGAGGATTTGCAAGGCGGAGTGAGAACCAAGCGTTACAATGGTGTAGTTTTTAATTCCCATAATTTATTATATAAGATTGAGTCTAAATTGTCAAAAACATGCTACAATATCGACATGGTTTCTGTTGTTATTGGAACACAATGGGGTGATGAAGGTAAAGGAAGGATTATTGATCTTCTTTCGGAACACGCCGACTTCGCAGTTAGATTCAATGGCGGCAATAATGCCGGACATACCATTATTGTTAATGGCAAAAAATATCCCTTTCATTTAATTCCCTCTGGAATTTTACAGCCAAAAACCACAGCAGTAATTGGTAATGGTGTAGTTTTGGATTTAGAAGTTTTAACCAGTGAGATTGAAATGCTGGAGTCAGAGGGAATGGATTTAAGTAAAAAATTAATTATCTCTGATCGTTGTCATTTAATTCTTCCTTATCATAAGGCTCTAGACCTAGCCTATGAAAATGCCAGAGGTAAAAACAAAATGGGAACCACTGGTCGAGGTATTGGACCGGTTTACTCTGACAAAGTCAGTTACAACGGTATCCGAATTTATGAGCTAATGCGTTGGGATTTATTTAAGGAAAAATTTACTTTTCAGGCCCAAATTAAAAATGAAATTTTAAAAACCTTTAATGTCGAGCCGATAAACATTGAGAAAGAATTAGCAAAATTCAAAGACTTAAAAGAAAAGATCAGTCCTTACGTGGCAGACACTTATCAGGTTATTAAAAAAGCCATAGAAGAGGATAGAAACATCCTGGCCGAAGGCGCTCAAGCAGTTTTACTAGATGTAGATTTCTCTGCTTACCCATATTCTACGGGCTCTAATACTGTTACCGGTGCAGTCAATACCGGAACCGGAATACCGGTCGCTGAAATCAAAAAAGTTTATGGTGTGGTCAAAGCATATACATCTAAGGTTGGGTCTGGTCCATTTCCAACTGAACTTACAGACAAAACAGGTGATGAAATTAGAGAAAATGGCAAAGAAGTTGGTACTACTACTGGCAGACCCAGGAGAGTTGGCTGGTTGGATTTGGAATCAGTCAAATTTGCCTGTGAGATAGCTGGAATTACTGAAATTACTCTTACTAAAATTGATGTTTTATCCGGACTTAAAAAGATCAAAGTTGGTGTTGGCTACAAATTAAATGGTAAGCAGGTTCCCTACTCGTCTTGCGGTTATGACGAATTAGAAAAACTACAAGTTGAATATAAAGAATTTTCCGGATGGGATGAAGACATTAGAAATGTTAGACAGTTTTCCAACTTACCAAAAACTTGTCAGCAATATATAAGATTTATTGCAGACTTTTTAGGAATAAAAATCTCTATAGTTTCAGTGGGACCCGATCGAGAAGAATATATTGAAAATTGAAAATTAGAAATTGAAAATTGCTTTTATTCCCACTCCATAGTAGCAGGGGGTTTGTTAGTAATGTCATAAACTACTCTGTTTACTTCCGGAATTTCATTAACAATTCTGGTTGAGATTTTATCTAATAATTCATACGGCAATTTGGCAAAGTTGGCTGACATGGCATCTGTGGCTTCAATCGCTCTAATCGCTATAGTCTCACCATATGCCCGATTATCTCCACGAACTCCGGTGGTTTTTATTCCCGTAAAAACTGCAAATGCTTGCCAAAGTTTAATATCTTTTAATTCATCAGTAATTATTTTATCAGCTTTTCTTAATATTTCTAATTTTTCTTCTGTAACATCTCCAATAATTCGAACAGCCAAACCCGGGCCAGGAAAAGGCTGTCTTTGTGTTACAGATTCTGGCAATCCTAAAATATCTCCGATTTTTCTTACTTGGTCTTTATAGAAATTTCTAAGCGGTTCGATTAACACCAGTTTCATATCTGCCGGAAGTCCTCCCACATTGTGATGAGACTTAATAGTTTTAGAATGTTTGCTACCTGCGCTTTCAATCACATCTGGATAAATAGTACCCTGCACTAAAAAAGTGGCACCTAATTTTTTAGCCTCTACATCAAACACCTCAATAAAAGTTTTACCAATAATTTTCCTTTTTTCTTCCGGATCGATAATTCCTTCTAAAGCACTTAAGAAAATATCCTTGGCATCAATTATTTCAATATTCATCTGGTAATGCTTAGCAAAAACTTCCCGAAGAGTATCTGTTTCGCCTTCTCTCATTAAACCGGAATCAATATAAAAAGAAGTTAGATTATCCCCAATGGCTTGATGTACCAGCAGTGCTGCCACTGATGAATCAACTCCACCTGATAATGCACAGATCGCTTTTTCATCACCAATGGAATCTTTAATATCTTGAATCAAATTATCGGTATATTTCTTATTAATCTCCATTTTCTTCGGTGTAAGTCCGCAGATTTTTAAGAAGTTTTCCAAAATTTGAGTACCATATTCAGTATGTACTACTTCCGGATGAAACTGAATTCCGTAGAGTTTTCTTTTGTTATCTTCTATTGCAGCATGTGGGATAGTGTCAGTCACTGCGCTAGTTTCAAACCCGTTTGGTACTTTAACTACCTGATCTCCATGACTCATCCAAACATTTGATTCTTCTGATACTTTCTCCATTATTCTTGATTCATTATTCATTATTCTAAGTACAGCTGGACCAAATTCTTTTTTATTACCTGGTACAACTTCGCCGCCCAGTAGATAACTCATTAATTGTTCCCCATAACAAATTCCTAAAATCGGAATACCAAGTTCAAATATTTTTGTATCAACAGTGGGAGAATCTATTTCATAAACAGAAGCAGGTCCGCCTGAGAAAATAATTCCGCTAGCATCTTTGGAAGCAGCAATTGCGTCTTCTGGATTTGCGATTCTACATTCCTCCCCCAGTTCCTGAATTCTCCTTGAAATTAGATGCGCTGTTTGTCCTCCAAAATCGACTAATATTATCATTTGCTCTCCTTTACATAATTTACCATATCTTCAAAGATAAAAAGCCCATGAGGTTTGTTGATTTTCTCTCTTCGCCAATTTGGATACTGAGTAATATTCACAAATTTCTCCGGATGAGGCATTAAACCCAAAATTTTACCAGTTGGATCAGTGATTCCAGCAATGGCATTAATAGAACCATTGGGATTTTCCGGATATTTTTGAGTGGGATTTCCTTTTTCATCAACATATCTAAATACTACTAAATTTTGATCTTCAACCTGTTTAATTACATCGCTGCTGGAAAAGAATTTTCCTTCTCCATGGTTTACTGCAAAATGACCAAGATGCTCCTCTTTCAAAAAGGTACTTTTACTTTTTGTAGTTTTTAAATCAATCCATCGGCATTCAAAGTGCCCACTGTCGTTATGAGATAAAGTAGCCTCCATTTGCCCTAGATTTCCAAATGGTAAAAGCCCTGTTCGAATAAGTGCTTGAAATCCATTACATATCCCAATAATTAACCCTCCAGCGTTTTTGAAATTTTCAATTTCTTTTTTTAAGAAACTAATTAGTTCTATTGCGAGTATTTTTCCCGAGGCAATATCATCTCCGTAGGAAAATCCTCCGGGAAGTGCCAGGATATCAAAATCTTTTAGACTTTTTGATTTATTCCTTAACTCATTAACATGAACAAATTCTGGAGACCCTCCCGCCTTTGAAAAGGCGTAAGCTAGTTCGTTATCACAATTAGTGCCATCTGATTGCAAAATACAAATTCTTACCGATTTCATGAGAAAATCTCCTGCATTGGTTTTTTCCAAGCCTCTACTAATTTATCCATACTCGCCGTAAACAATTTTTCTACTACTAATTTTTTCTCTTTAGTAGTTTTTCCCAGAATTTTAAAAGGCACCTCTTTAAATAACTGTTTAGCATCTTTCTCACTCGCAACTTCAGCAATGAAACAGCCAGCAGTTTCTAAAAGCAGTTCCTCTTCTTTAGAATTTATCTTAACTCCGCAATTTCCTCCAACACACATTTCAAAAATAGCAGTGATTAATCCCCCTTCTGATATATCATGACAGGCTAATACCTTTCCGCTATTAATTGCTTTATGCATTGTATTTAATACATTTGGTAAGACTGTTAAATCAATTTGCAAATCTTGTTTTCCCACTAGCACGATGGTTGAGCCCGCTTTCTTAAAATCTGATGAGATAGTTTTTTTGACATCGGGAATTTTTCCAAAAACTGACATCACTAAAGTTGGCGGAATATTAATAACTTCTCCGCTTGAAGATCTATATGTTGCAGATAAACTATCTTTTCCAGAAATCACTGGAATCCTTAAAGCTTTCATAAAATCAACCACCCCATCAACACAGCGGTCTAACTTTCCCAGCCACTCTTCATTAGGAAAAGGCCAGATATAATTGTTAATTAAAGACGAATTATTGTAATCTCCCCCCACTGCTACATAATTTGAAATCGCCTCAGTCGCTGACCAAATAGTTCCCCAATAAGGATCTACTTTAGTCAAGTTTGGGTTCAAACCGTGAGCAACTACTAGGCCATAGTCTTTGTCTAAAAGTGGCTTAATTACTGCTGCATCAGTCGGTCCATCCATGTAAGTACCGACAAAAGGTGGCAAAGCACTGGTACCCTGGACATTATGATCATACAATCTAAGAATTGGTTCTTTGGAGGAAATATCTCCGTCTGCCAAAACTTGTTCTAATTTATTATTCCAGTTGGTAATTTTTTCTGGCTTAATTTCAAATGATTTCACTTTTGGACCAATAGCTGACATCACTCTTTGTGGAAGACCTCCATATAAAAATTGCATGTCTAAATCACCCACTTGTTCCTTTCCAAAGAAAACTTGTAGTTTTCTACTGCCATCAAACTCAGCAATTTCAGTTGCTTCAACATTAAATTTTTGACAGATTGCTAGAAACTTCTTTAAATTCTTAGGGGTCAGCACAATCAGCATTCTCTCTTGTGATTCAGACAAGAAAATTTCCCAGGGAGCTAAACCCGGATATTTTAATGGTGCTTTTTCTAAATGCACAATGACACCAGTTTCTTCTCCCATTTCTCCAATTGCTGATGAAAAGCCACCGGCTCCCAAATCCTGCACCGCTTTAATCAAATCTTTATCTCTGGCTTCTAAAATTGCGTCAAATACTCTTTTTTCCTCAATAGCATTACCAATTTGTACGGCTGAGGCATTTACTTCAATTGTTTTATCACTCATTTCCCCTGAGGAAAAAGTAGCACCATGAATCCCATCCCTACCAGTTCTTCCCCCAATTACTACAGCAATATCGCCAATCTTTGGCTTGCCAATTTTAGCTTTCTCTTTAGGTAAAATTCCATAAGCACCAACTAGAATAATTGGTTTGGCTCTAAAATCATCATCAAAATGGAACGATCCATTATTAGTTGGAATTCCAATTCTGTTGCCATAATCTCTTACCGCAGAAACAACTTTTTTTAGAATATAGTCAGGCGCTAAAGTCCCTGAAGGCAACTTGCTTTGATCCATATCAGGAGGAGCCAGACAAAAGATATCTGTTGAAACAACTGCTTTTGCACCCTGACCAGTTGCAACTACATCTCGAAAAACTCCACCACTACCGGTCATCGCTCCACCATATGGTTCAATGGCTGATGGGGCATTATGGGTTTCGGCCTTGCCATTAATCGCCCAACCGTCATAAAAATCCATCACCCCGGCATTGTCTACAAAAGCAGATACGATATTTTTATCATGTTTTAATGCTTCATCTTTCAATCGTTTAAACAATGGCTGTTTTTCCTGGCCGTCTAAAATAATTTTTGCTTTGAAAGTTTTGTGAGCACAGTGTTCACTCCAGGTCTGGGCAATTGTTTCCAGCTCCAAATCAGTTGGATCTCTTTTGATTTCTGTAAAATATTTTTGGATAACTTTCATTTCTTCTAAATTAAGGAAGAGTTTATCTTTTGATAATTCCATTAAACCTTCATCACTTATAGTTCTTAATTTAATAACTTTTGTTTTTCCCAAAGTTCCCTTAATTAACAAAGTCTTTGGTTCCTTTGTCACAATATGTTCAGTTAAAGGATTAAACAGATTCTTTTCATTAACTGGTAAAACATATTCATATGATGAATCAGCAGCGAGTAGTTTAATTCCTAAATCTTCTGAGGCTTTAAAAATTGATGAAACTTCCGGATTCATTACACCTGGTTTATAGGCAATCTCTATTACTTTAGCTTTAGAAATAGGTTTATTAATCGAATAAATCTGAGTTAGAGATTCTGATAAAAGTTTGTCTGCCAGAATTTTTGTTTCCTCTAAGCTAATCCCTTCAAGTCTATATACTTTGATTTTTTTGATCTTACTGTTTTTTTCTGCAACTCTTACTTTGTAAATCATATTCTTTGTAAATCCCTCCAACCAATATCGGTGCGGTAATGTAAGTTATCTCCTTCAATACTAATTAATTTCATCGCTTTGTAAGCATTTTCCCTAGCCTCTTTAATATTATCTCCTTCACCTACAACATAAAAAATCCTACCACCATTTGCATAGAACTTATTATCCTTTCTTTTTATTCCTGAACCAAACATTAATACACCAGGTATTTTCATGGCTTTTTCAATGCCAAAGATTTCTTTTCCTTTAACCTTAGAGTAATCCTCCGGGTACCCTTTAGAACAACCGGCTATTGAAACTCTGACTTTTTTATCAAATTTAATGGCTTCCAATTTTTTTTCTATTACAGCTTCTACGACTTTTAAATAGTCAGTTTCAATACTAGGTAAAATAACTTCAGCTTCTGGATCACCCCACCGGCAATTAAATTCAATAATTTTGATTCCA
Organism: uncultured Gammaproteobacteria bacterium; assembly: GCA_964523905.1. GTDB lineage: Bacteria > Patescibacteriota > Microgenomatia > Daviesbacterales > UBA10151 > CAZFYQ01. The sequence continues at coordinate 20,927 of CAZFYQ010000001.1, read as the reverse complement.
TCTTTTGTTTTCATTCCCCCTAAATATAATATCCCCTGATATATCCTGCCTTCCTTTTTCATACCGGCTAATGTTGGTTTAATAATTTCTTCTTCAATTTCTTTTATATCACTTGCACTAACAGCACTAGTTGGAGCTACACTCCCAACTCCACCAGTATTAGGACCTTTATCACCGTCAAAAACTCTTTTATGATCTTGTGCAGTTTTGCAAGTTACATAACTTTCCCCATCACAAATTGCGAACAAAGAAAATTCTTCGCCCATCAAAGCATCTTCGATTAAAAAAGTTTCTCCTGCTTTATCAAACTTACTCATGTCATAAATTGCCTGTATTGCCTCACCTCTATTTTCAGCTCTAATAACTCCTTTACCTAGGGCAAGCCCAGCTGCTTTTACAAAAAGTAATTGCTCTGGTCTGGAATTTACATATTCAATTGCTTTTTTTTGATCATTAAATGATTTGAAATTTGGGATAGGTAATTTATATTTGACCATAAAATCTCTGGCCCATTTTTTATCCCATTCCAGTTGAGATGCTTTTTGTGTTGGACCGAATGCATTAATCCCTAATTTCTGTAACTTATCTACATAACCCTGAGAGATGATGTCATCCTGTCCTACATCTACTAAATTGATATCTTCTTTCTTACAAACTTCCACAATTCTATCAAAATCCATCATCGATATATCCAGATAATTTATTATTTTTTTGTTTGAAAAATCTGTTAAACCATTACCTGGAGTCATTATTACTTTAACGACGCTGTCTGATTTAGCATAGGTTTCTGCAAGCGCATGTTCCCTGCCATTTTGTCCAATCACCAAAACATTTACTCCCTGACAAAGTTTTACTAATGCTTTGACGTAAGCTTTATTTTCCTGTACTTTAAGTCTTTTATATAAACTCTCTATAGTGTCACTTACTTTTATCTTCTCAAAAACTCTCTCTAAAACTTTTCCAAAATCAAATTCATCTGATAAGAAATGCACTGTTGAGCCGGCGTACGTGGCTTTTGAAGCCAGGAAATTTTGTATTGCCACATTAGTTAATTTCCCTTTATTCCAAGTAGCCTTTGTTCCATCAGGATTTTTGACTACTCCATCCATTGTATCTGGAATTAAACCAGGATGGATGTTTAAAATTCGGTTAGGAAAAGCTTTGATCACCTCATCTAAAATAATTTGCTTCCAACCAGCTAAACAAATGTAACTGGGATTTAACTTTTCAAGAATAGGCAAAAGCTCCTCTTTACTGGGAACAATTTTTATTGTCAGATTATTTTTTCTAGCTCTTTTTAAACCAGGAGCATCTGCTTTATCAGAAATCACAGCAGAAATTTGTGCATTAATTTTTTTGGATTTTACCCCATCGATAATTGCTTGAAGATTGGTACCGGTACCGGCATTGGAAATTAAAACTACAATTTGTTTTTTCTTAAACAACGTCATAAGTAATTTCTTTTTTTCTTTCTCCGATATCTACCGGATAATTGCCAGTAAAACAGGATGTGCAAAGTAGCTCATCAGATAAACCAATTGCTCTAATTAATCCTGCGTAAGACAAATAGTGCAAAGAGTCTACGCCCAGCTCTTCCTGAATTTGTTTAAGGTTTTTAACAGCGGCGATTAATTCTTTTTGGTCAGGTGTATTGATACCATAAAAGTCAGGGAATTTCACCGGTGGAGATGAAATTAACAAATGAATTTCTTTGGCGCCGGCTTCTCTGACCATTTTGATAATTTGTTTAGAGGTGGTTCCTCTGACAATTGAATCATCGATCAAAATAACCTTTTTGCCTTTAATTAAATGCGGCATCGGGTTTAACTTTAAACGAACGCCGATATTTCTGGTATGTTGCTCCGGCATAATAAAAGTCCGGTGGATATAGCGATTTTTAATCAGTCCCATTTCAAAAGGAATATCAGAGGCTCTAGCAAAACCAACTGCAGCGGGAATTGCCGAATCAGGCACTGGAATTACCACATCGGCCTTTATTTTAACTTCTTTGGCCAGTTCTATCCCTAGATTTTGCCTGACTTGATCAACACTTTTTCCCATTAAATAACTATCTGGCCTAGCAAAATAAACATATTCAAAAACATCCAACTTTTGTTTCGGGCTGTCAATTTGAACGCTTTGCAGACCCTGCTCACTAATAATTACCATTTCTCCTGGTTTTACTTCGCGGGAAAATTTAGCGCCAATAATATCTAAGGCACAGGTTTCTGATGCAACAACATAGGCACCATTTAATGTTCCCAGACATAAAGGTCTAATACCATAACTGTCTCTAACTGCAATAATTTGTTTTTCATCCATCACTAGCAAACAAAATACACCGGTAAAAAGCGGATAGGCTTTTTTAATTGCCTCTTTAAGAGATAGTCCTTCTTTCACAAAGTAAGCGATTGCTTTGGTAATCATTTCCGAATCATTAACCCCGGCAAGTTTGATTTTTTTATCTGTTAAAAATGTTTTTAATTTTTCCACAGATGGAAGATTACCATTATGCGCCAAGGCAATAAATTTACCCGGCTTAGTTTTTTCTAAAATTGGTTGGGCGTGTAAAACAGTGGATTCTCCAGAGGTGGAATAACGATTTTGACCAATGGCCAAATATCCTTTAAGTTTTTTAAGATCTGCTTCTCCAAAAACATGAGATACTAAACCCATGCCTTTATGTAGAAAGATTTTATTACCGTTGGATGATGCAATACCAGAAGATTCTTGACCGCGATGTTGAAGAGCCCACAACCCTGGGTGAACTAATCGGGCTGCTTGTAATCCCTTACCATAAACTCCAAATATTCCACATTTCTCAGTCAAATCGTTTCCCATACCATAATATAACCAAAAATAGCCTCCAAGTCAAGCGACCACAGTCGTGGTATACTAAAATTATGCTACTTTCCTTTAAATATGCTTTTACTGGACTAATAGATGCAGTTAAGGAGGAACCTAAATTAAGGTTCCATTTCCTGGCCGCTATAATTGCTTTAGTGTTATCATATTCCCTGCAGATTTCTAGACTGGACTGGATAATTATTATTCTCTTAATTGGTTTTGTAATTTCTTTGGAACTGACCAATACCGCTATTGAGGCCGTAGTCGATCATTTTACCGATAAACAACACCCGGGCGCCAAATTAGCTAAAGATATTTCTGCGGCAGCGGTTTTAGTAGCAGCAATTACCTCAGTGGTGGTTGGCCTGTTAATTTTTCTTCCTTATATATTTTAGATGCAGTTAAATAACAAGTTATTTTTTGCCATTGAGGGTTTACGCGGAAAAATACCCGGTTTAGATTGGGTAATGATTTTTGCAGCTGAGGCAATTATTTATTTGCTAGCCCTACTGTTAATCTTCCTGGCTTTTAGTAACGGCGGTATCTATTATTCAATGGCGATTACTACATTTTTCTCAGTGCTAGTTGCCTTTGTTTTAATTCTAGTTGTGCATTTGTTCATTAAGGAAAAAAGACCATTTATTAGCTTTAGATTTAAACCCTTAATCTCTTTTTACAAAAATTTATCATTTCCCTCAATGCACACTACCGTGATGACTATTTTTTTCGCTGCTAATTTTTATTACTCCACTCCTTTAGTAATTCCGATTTTTCTTTTATTAATCTGGGTGGCTTTTGCCAGAATCTACATTGGAGTACATTATCCAGTAGATATTTTAGGCGGACTGGTTATCGGCAGCTTATCTTTTATCTTAATTATCCTGACAATGAATTTTTTGTTTTAAGTGTTTAAGATTTTCGTAAATTTTTCAATGTCTTTAAATGGACCAATTACTTGCAAGTTAAAATTATTCTTTTGGAAAAGCTCACCTGCTACTTTTTGTAAATCTTCTCTGGTTATTACATCAATCTTTTTTAGATAATCATCAAAGCTTTCTATCTTCCTATCCAATACAAATTTAGTACCAAAATATTCTGCCAGAAAATTAGTAGACTCCATTTGTAAAGCAATTCTACCTCTTAGCATTTCTTTGGCTTTTTTAAGTTCATCATCGGTCACTTTTTCCTTAACCATTTGTTCCAGCTCGGCCTTAATTACCTCCAGTCCTTCATAAACTTTCTCCAGTTTTAATCCCGCATAAACTGTAAATGTACCAATATCTTTGTAAGAATCAAAATCAGCACTAATCCTGTACGCCAGTCCTCGTCTTTCCCTAACCTGAATAAACAGTCGTGATGACATGCCCTCTCCCAAAATTAAAGCCAGCAGTCTGGCGGCATATCTTTTATCATTATCTCTGGCATAAGCCGCTGTACCAAGTATTAAATTAGCCTGATCGGTTTTTTTGTAAAAAACATTAATTCTTGGTTTGGTCTGCTTTTTAATAATGTAAGGTTTGAAATTATACTTAGAACGATCTGGTAAGTCTAGAAAATATTGCTCAGCAATCTGTTGAATATTTGAAGGTATTTTACCGGCAAAAGCTAGCACCATATTTTTAGGTGAATATAATGCATCGACGTAATTTAATAAGTCAGTCCGATTTATTGAGGTGATCGTTCCTTCGTCTCCACCAATATCCCATCCCAAAGGCTGATCACCAAATTGTAGCATCTCATATAAATCCCAGATAAAACGTGCCGGAATATCCCGCATCATCCGAAGTTCTTCTATAATTACTCCCTTTTCCCTTTCAATTTCCTCATCAGCTAACAAGGAATCCTTAATCATCGATGATAATATATCCACAGATAGTTCCAGGTGTTTACTGGCAGACTTAATCCAGTAATAAGTTACTTCTTTGGAGGTGGCGGCATTATTAACCGCGCCAATGCCATCAATTAAGGTTGAGATTTGCTCGGCAGTTGGATACTTGCGGGACCCTTTAAAAAACATATGTTCCAAAAAGTGAGAAATACCATTGATTTTTTTGGTTTCATAGCGGGAACCGGCACCCACTGCAACCAAGGTAGTTACAGAATCCAAATGCGGCATATTAATGGTAATTAAAGTTAGACCGTTTTTTAAAGTAGTAATGTTATGCATTGTTATCCTTTAATTACTTTTAACATTTCATCAACTGTTTGTAAGACAGTTAAATTAGAAGTATCAATCACTGTGGCTCCTTTGGGAATTCTCATTGGTGAAGCTTTACGGGTAGCGTCTCTTTTATCTCTTTCTATCATATCTGCTAATACATCATCATACTTAACTGCAGAGTCTTTTTGAACCAGTTGCTCATATCTTCTTCTGGCCCGAACAGCCACATCAGCAGTTAGAAAAAACTTGTGATGACTTTCCGGGAAAATCTCTGAACCAACATCTCTTCCACTCATCACCGTATCACCAGTGCTTCCAACTTTTCTTTGTAACTCTTTCATCACATCTCGAACAGCCTGGATAGCAGAAACTTGTGAGGTTAAATCAGAAATTTCCTGAGTATGTAAAGAATCAGTCACATCTACTCCATCCAAAAACATTTTCCATCCACCGTTCATTTCAAATTTTACATCCAGGTTTTTGTAAATATTTAAGATTTCCGGAAGATCCTCCAAAGATGTGTGAGAATTTAGCAGTTTAATTGCACCAGCGCGGTAAATCATACCGGAGTCAATGTATTGGTAGCCTAGTTTTTGAGCCAACAAAAATCCGACTGAATTCTTGCCGGATGAAGTTGGACCATCGATCGTGATTATATCTGCCACTAAATGATTACTCTACCACAATTTTGACCCTTTGAAAATTAGCAGAATCCAAACCTGGGAGATTAATTAGTTCTTTTTCAATCTTTGCTGAATCTAGTTGCTTAGGTGAGAAAATAGATTCGATATAACTGTCACCTTGCTTCTCCAAAACTCCAGCTCCAATCCAGAATTTCACAATTGAGGTCTTAGTGGTGCCCACTGCTAACAGCCTGCCAGAACCACCTGCTTGAGGAGTCACGGGAATTTTAGTCTCATCATAATAATAGTTTCCCGCTCTTTCCATAGTCAAATAGGCATCATGCACTAGTAGTACTTTTTCTTTCCATTTTGGATCTTTGATTTGATCTGACGTGGTATTAACATTTAACTCCACTGTATTAAGTTCGCTTTCTGCAGTAACAAATTCTTCTTTAGTTAATTTTTCAATGTATTCTTGCAAAGTTTTTTCATATTCCTCTTTACTAGAAAATTGTGAACTGGCTGGCGTAACTGTCATTTTCAAGTTTACTGACTGATAGTCCTTCAGAAAATCCAATACTTTTTGATACTCTTTTTTATAAGCTTCAACATTTTCTTCTGGAATATTATTAATTCGAGGAATAATGAAATCCATGGCATAAAAATCAAACCAAACCCCGGGTTCATAAATTTCACAAATTGGTTTTAACCATTTCGTGTAATACATGGCGGCAAATAATTCTGCCCAGTCTGGTAACGGCGCCTCTTCTAGTCTCCATAATTTATAGGCCCCATGAGGAAAAACAAGCTTAATGGGTTGGTTATTTTCGACACTCCACTTAATAGCATTTTTTATGTGGTTTTGTAACCCTTCATTAGCTGAATATTTTCTAAATTTCTTAGACATTACCAGTCTATAAATTTCATCAGCCAGATTTTCTTTTGGAATTTCTCTGGGCTTAAATTCCTTTAGTTTCTCTAGTTGTATTTGTATATATTGCTTGGGTGTCATATGAGATGCGGGTAGGAATTGAACCTACGTATATTGCCTTGCGGGCAATCGTCTAAACACTCGACCACCGCATCGGCTATATTATACTGCTTTAACTTTTGGTCCAGTAGGGGTATCTTCTACTTCATAACCTAGTTGTTTTATTTCTTTTCTTAATTTATCAGACTCATCAAAATTCCCGGATTTTCTAACCAATTCGCGCTGGTCAACCAGTTTCCTTACCTCTTCTGGAACCTCAGTGGGCTTCGCAACATACTGGTCAAGACTTAAGCCCAATACCTGATCCATTTCTAAAAGGGATTTTGCTTTGGAAGAGCTTGGATTATCCGACTTAACCATTTCCCACATCACTGCTAATGCCTGCGGCATATTTAAGTCATTACTAACTGCATTTTGAAAATCCTGCTCAAAACCTGCACAACCAATGGCAGGTTGATCCCAGTCTCTGACAATTTCTCTTAGATTATTCAAAGCGTTTTGGGCGGCTTGCAAAGATTCCCAGGTAAAGTTTAGCTTGTCTCTGTAATGAGCAGTTAGAAAAAGATAGCGAAGAGCTAGTGGGTCAAAGCCTCTTTCAATAATTTCTTCAATCCGATAAAAATTCTTTTTTGATTTGGACATCTTCTCGCCGTCTACCTGCAGAAAATTATGATGTACCCAAAATCTTACAAAAGGTTTACCAGTGGCTGCCTCGCTTTGGGCAATTTCATTAGTGTGGTGCACAGGTATGTGATCAATCCCACCAGTATGGATATCTAGAGTGTCTCCCAAATATTCCATTGCCATGGCTGAGCACTCAATATGCCAACCAGGGAATCCTTCACCCCAGGGACTAGGCCATTTCATTACATGATCTTTAAAATGTCCAACTGTAAAAAACCACAGGGCAAAATCATGAGGATTTTTCTTCTGGTGATCTATAACTACATCAACCCTAGATCCTACAGATTTATCATCCAAATTCTGACCAGATAACTTTGTATAATCAGGGAATTTAGAAATATCAAAATAAATAGCGTGATCAGTAATATAAATAAAACCATTTTTCTCTAACTGATGAATTAATTTTACTTGCTTTTCAATGTGGGCAGTGGCATTTGCCACCACACTTGGCCTTTCAATATTTAATGCATTAACAGATTTCCAGAAATGCTCCTCATAAAATTTCGCTACCTCCCAAACAGTTCGGCCAGATTCCCTAGCACCTTTTTCCATTTTATCTTCACCGCTATCCTCATCAGAAACTAAATGCCCAACATCAGTAATATTCATTACCTGTTTTACTTCATATCCCGAAACTTCTAAGGTCCTTCGGAGTAGATCATCTCCTGTATATTTACGTAGGTGGCCAATATGGGTATAGTCATAAACTGTCGGACCACAAGTATAGATACTAACCTTAGGTGGATTTAAAGGAGTAAATTCTTCAACTGATCTAGTTAAAGTGTTATAAATTTTCATCCGCCAACTCCGTGTCCTTTGCCGGATTCTTGTCTGGTTCTGGCTACTGCTTCCTCTTCTAGCTCTACAGGCTGCGCTGTTTGTCCGAGAACTGGGGGCACTTTTCTAGCTGGAGAAATAATTCTAGCATTTTTTTGCTGCTGCTCTCGCTTTTTATTTTCTTCTTCTTGTTGCTCCAACTCTTTACGTTGTTTTTCTTCTTCTGCTGTTTGTTGATAGGCGTCATTCAATTCAGTCTTAACCGTCTCCCTAAATTTAAGCTGTCTTCTCAGCTCGATTTTTTTACTTTCTTCCTCTTCTTGATTTTGTTGGATTTGTTGAGGAGTAAGGGGAGGACTAGCCTTCACAGACTGCACACCTTGTTCAATCATTTCACCTATAGAGTCTTTAACTTCTTCTACCACTTGCTCTGCTGTTTCTTCTAATTCATCTGTGAATTGACCGATAACATTTGAATTTGCCATAAGTAGATTCTAGCATTATCTAATATTCTTTCCTACCCTCGAGTGCTCTAGACAGTGTACTCTCGTCTGCATATTCCAAATCAGATCCTACTGGTAAGCCTCTGGCAATCCGGGTAATTCTAATTCCAAGAGGTGAAATGATTCTTTGAATATACATGGCAGTAGCCTCTCCCTCCATGGTGGGATTGGTAGCTAAAATAATCTCTTTTACTACCCCATCTCTAAGGCGAGGTAATAATTCTTTAATATGGATTTCCTCCGGACCAATATTTTCTAGCGGTGCAATCACTCCATGCAAGACATGGTACAAGCCTTTGTTGCCGGCTTTTTCCAAGGCCATCACATCCAAGGGATCTTCCACAATAGTAATAATAGTTTGGTCACGAGAAGGATCGGAGCAAATTGGACAGGGGTCTTTTTCTCCAATATTAAAACAGATATGACAAAGGATAGTTTTTTCCTTCATCTCTATTGCTGCTTTGGCCAAAGCTTCTGCCTCTTGTTTAGGAGCATTAAGGAGATAAAAAGTTAAGCGCTGCGCAGTCCGGGGACCAATTCCAGGCAGTCTTTCAAACGCTTCTATTAAGTTTTGAATTGATTTGGGGACTTGTGCCATTAAAACTACATTCCAGGTAAACCCATGCCACCCATCATGCCGCGCATTTCTTCAGCAGCTACTTTTTGAGCTTGTTTTAAAGCTTCATTAACTGCACTGGCGACTTTTTCCAAATTTGGTTCACCGGCAATAGAAATAACTTTTTGATCAGCTGTCATTACTACTGTCACACCTTGATGCTCAATAGTGATTTTAATATCAGCTAATTTTTTTTGAATTTCCATGGCCTGATCTCTCATCTTTTTGAGATCACCCATTTGTTTTAAATTGTCCATCAGTCCCATACTAAATTTCTCCTTGTGCTGATTTTACCACGTTTTTAAGTAAACTGGCAATGGTAAGTGGCCCAATCCCACCAATAGTTGGACAGTATAGTTTAGAAACTTTCGCTACATCTTCTTCATTAATATCCCCGTAAATTCTTTCTTTGCCATCAATCATTTCTTTACCTACTCCAACTCCCACTACATAGCTTCCGAGTTTTAAATTAGTCCGATTAATAATATTTTTGACTCCTGTGGCAGAAATAATAACCTCTCCTGTTTTAATAATTTCATTGGGATTTTTAGTTTCTTTTTCTATTACCGAGACTTCGATACCTTTAGAGCTTAGTAGTTTAAAGATTGGTCCGCCAGCTGCCTTACCTTTTCCCAGCAAGACTATTTTTTTGCCCTTTAAGAAATCTTCTGCTTTTTTAAATCCTTCTAAAAGCGCAAAAGCAGTTAACATTTCCCAAACCCCTAAGGCCGTAGCACCAAAAAATAATGAATCATCCCGAAACCCATCCACATCTTTTCCTGGATTTACTGCTTGCTCAAATTCATCAAAATTCCATCCATCATAAACAGGAAACTGAACTATTATGCCATGAACTTTTGGATCTTTATCTAATCTCTTAATAGTCTCTAAACATTTTTCTTTTTCCGCTTTAGAAAATTCAAATAGCTCGGATTGAATACCCACTTTTTCTGCAGCTTTTATTTTATTATTCACATAGATTCTGGAAGCGGGATTATTATTAGCCAAGATGATAGCCAGTTTGGGAAGAAGATTTTTTTCCTTAATCTCTTGTTCTAATTTTCCTAAAATTACATCGGCTACTTCTCTACCGGATACTTTCATGCAGTTATTTTATCCCAGGAACAGAGAATTTGGAAGCATAAGCTTCAACCTCTTTGCGAATTTGTTTTAAGTTTTTGTTTTGTTTTAATTTGGCCTTGGCCTCTTTTAAGAAATCTTTTCTTTTTTCCTGCTCTGTTGGCAAATCCATTCCTCTGATTTCCTCTAAGGCTCTTTTAATCCAGCTGGCTACTTTAATCATATCTTTTTCTTTCATACCCCTGGTGGTTAAAGCCGGGGTTCCCAGTCTAATTCCTGATGGATAAAACGGAGAAGCTGGTTCTCCAGGAATGGTATTTTTATTCACCGTAATCCCTGCTTCTTCCAAAGCATACTGCGCTTGATAGCCTAATCCATAACCATATTTAGTCAAACTCAAAAGAACTAAGTGAGTTTCAGAAACTGTCCCTAACTCTTCTGCCAAAACCTTGGCATTTTTGGCAATCTGTATTCCATATTTTTTAAACGATGGCTTTAAGGCTTCTTCTAAACTAATCGCAATCGCTGCTGTTTGATGATTATGTGGTCCACCTTGAGTTCCCGGAATCAAAGCTCTTTCCAATTTTGATTTCATCTCCGGATCTTTTTTTAGACCCCTGTCAGTTACCATTATCATTGCACCTCTGGGACCTCTTAAGGTCTTATGGGTAGTGGTCATAATAATATCTACGAAAGGTACTGGTGACTCATGCTCCCCGGCAATAATTAGGCCAGTGATATGAGAACAATCTGCCACTAAAGTAGCCCCCACCATATCGGCAATTTTTCTAAACTTTTTGTAATCTAACTTAAAAGGATAAGCTGTTGTTCCCACCCAAATTAATTTTGGTTTGTTTTGTTTCGCTAGCCTTTCCAGCTCTACAAAATCTATTTTCCAATCTTTTCCCACACCATAATTAACTGCTTTGTAGAAAATTGAAGAAAAACTTAAATTAGCTCCATGAGTTAAATGCCCACCGGAAACCAATGATAAACCCATGACTACATCACCCGGCTGACAAACTGCCATGGTAATAATGAGATTAGCTGGTGAACCGGAATATGGTTGAACTAATGCTGCGGGTACACCAAACAATTTCTTGGCCAAATCAATAGCGTAATTTTCAATTTTATCAATAACTTCATTACCACCGTAATATCTTCTGCCGGGAAACCCTTCGGAGTATTTATTAGTTAATATAGAACCAAGGGCTTTTAAAACATCTTCGGAGACATAGTTTTCTGAGGGAATCATCTCCAAACCATACTTTTGCCGATGTGCTTCTTCTTTAATTAAACTAAAAACTTTTGATGCCATGTAAGGAGCATATAATAAAACAGAAATTGCTATGTAGCAAGTAACAAGTTAATTGATAGTATCAGAGTTAAAGATTTCAGCAGCGGCGCGGATTATTTCATCATCAGCTGCTACTTCAATATTGGCAATGTCTTCTTTTCTTTGTGGACGATTACCTAAAGTGGTTGTCACCCGGACATTTCTACCTAAAATATCAGATAATATTGATTCTAAAAGATCACGGTTTTTAGGCGCTTCTAAAATTCGCTGATGAAAAGAATATGGCACTTCCATGACCACTTTAACATCAGTGCATTCTTTAATAGTGGTGGAACGAAGCAAGGCTTCCAAAGAAAAATTATACGGACGAATAGTTTCTAAGACAAAAGTCCAACGTTCTTTTAATTTGGCAATGTCATCAGAACCAATAGAATCGGTAATATGGTCATTCCGAGCGATTAGCGAGGAATCTTCCACCTCCATGACCTGGGAAGATTGCTTCGTCGCTTCGCTCCTCAAAGTGACGGGAATCGACTGACTTCTCTCACTTGAAACATTTTGTGTCATCTCAACAATCGCTAGTTCCAGTGGTAAAGACTGAATAGAGGCAGTTTTTAATTTTTCCAAGCTTTTTTGTAAAATCTCTAAATTGCGGGTTAAATCAGTAATGGTTAAACTACCGGCCACATCTGTTAGCTGTTGGTATTTTTCCTCTGGTAAATTGATCTTAACTAATTGCTCACCTAAATCATTTTTAATAAACACCATACTTCTTAAAGCGTCCATTAAATTAAGCGTTAATTCTTTCAGATCCACCCCGTATTCAATTTGCCCAACAATATTAAGCAAACCGCTACTTACATCTTTTTTGGCAATGGCCTTAAGCAGTTCCAATAGCTTATCAAACTGGGAAGCATTAAAATTTTGCTCTAACTTCTTGGCAGTGACTTTTTCTTTACCACCACTAACTTGTTCTAATAGCTTAACTCCATCTCTAAATGACCCTTCGGCTTTTTTAACTAACATCATTAAGGCTTCACCATCAATCTCAATTTTTTCAGCTGCGACAATGTTTTTTAAAGCCTGAGTTAACTCAACGCTTGAGGCCAGTTTAAAATCCAACCTTTGGACCCGGGATAAAATAGTTTGCGGCATTTTACCAGCATCAGTGGTGGCCAAGATAAACAAAGCATGGGCAGGTGGCTCTTCTAAAGTCTTAAGCAAGGCATTAAAGGCCTCGGTAGTTAACATATGCACCTCATCAACAATATAGACTTTCTTCTTGCTGGCAGAAGGAGCTAATTTGATTTTTTCCCGAAGCAAGCGGATATCTTCAATTCCCCGGTTGGAAGCGGCATCAATCTCAATCAGATCCAAATTAGATCCATCCGTAATTGATAAACAGATATCGCATTTATTACAGGGAGGATTTTCATTTTTACAGTTCACCATCTTAGCCAAAATTCTGGCAGTCGAAGTTTTACCAGTTCCTCTAGGACCCACAAATAAATAGGCGTGTGATAGTTTATTACCAGAAAAGGCGTTTAATAAAGTGGTTTTAACTTGATCTTGACCGATTAAATCCGTCAAATTCTGGGGTCGGTATTTTAAGTAAAAAGCAGTGTGAGTTGATAAATCAGCCATATTAGATTTAGGTATGATGAATTCCTAATAGGTGACTTAGGCCGTGCTCTACTAAAGTCCTGATTTCTTCATCAACTGAGATGCCATCCATCGAAGCATCTTCTTGAGCCTGCGGATAAGAAATCACAATATCTCCCAAACGAAGCCATTGATCAGGGGCTGCTACAAAACCAATTCTGGGGATGTGTTGCAAACTGGAGTCATTGGTATCTTCCAAGGCAAAAGATAAAATATCAGTAGTGGAATCAATACCACGATACTTTTTATTAAGCTCATGCATCTTCCTGTCACCGATAATATTTACCCCTACCTCAACTCTGCCGCCAATGTTATTTTTTTGCAAAACAGAAACCACTGACATCTTAATAGCAGCCTTGTTTATGTTGTATCGTGGGTCTGAAGAAACAATTATATTGATCATGAAATTTTTTCCTTGACTATGCTACTTATTCTAGCACCGTCTGCCTGACCTTTAACCTTACCCATCACCGCACCAATTACCTTCCCCATATCCTGCAAAGAACTGGCCCCTACTTCTGTTATAGTCTCTAAAACAATTTGTGTCAACTCCTCATCTGACAGCTGAAGAGGCAAATAGCCCTCCAGAATTTTTAACTCAGCTTCTTCTTTTTGAGCTTGTTCTTCCCGACTGCCAGAGCGGAAACCCAAAGCTGCTTCTCTTCGCTTTTTGGCCTCTTTTTGGACTACTGACATTAAATCTTCAGCGGATAAATCCCCACCTTTTGCGATTTTGGCATTATTAATTTCGGAAAGTAACAGTCTTAGTGTAGATACCTTAACTTCATCACGATCAAGTTGTGCAGTCTTTAAATCTTCTTGTATTTTCTGTGTAATCATAATTGACAAATTGATTATAATTTAAAAATCAATTTGTCATCCTGAGGGAGTGAAGCGACCGAAGGACCTCCTACATGAGTCCTCTTACTTAATTTATATTCTTCACTTCGTTCAGAATGACATTTCCTTTAGCTACTAAATCTTTTAGCGCGCATGATTTTGCGTCTTTTTTCCGCAAGATATTCCTGACGTCTTTGAGAAGGTTTTTTATAAACTGAACGGTCTCTGATTTCTTGTACCAGACCTTCAGCCACGACCTTTTTTTGAAACTTTCTGATCACTGAATCAGTTGAATCTCCGGGATTTGCTTTAACTATTATTGACATAAATTAAATAAAAACACCTCCTTTGTATTTTTTAAACCATCTTTTTCCATTGTCCACCCAATAGATGAAAATGTAAATGGGGCACATGCTGGGCTTTCCCGCCGTTTACCACCACTCGATATAAACCATCTGTTAAATTATTTTGATCAACTAATTTATTGGCTGTTTGATAAACTTCACTCAGTAACTGACCATCAGCCTCTGTTAAATCTCTAATGCTGGCAATATGTTTTTTAGGCACAATCAACAAATGAATATCAGCTGATGGATGGATGTCTGGAAAAACTACTAGATTCTCCGATTCTAACGTAAAATCTTTAGGAATCTCTTTATTTATGATCTTACAGAAAAGACAATCATTCATTAAACCCCGCCCACCATTTTCTTTAAAAGATCCAAAGTGCGGGTTTGTCTTAAGGCATGACGCAAATGTAATCTTGGTTCTTGAGAATCAAATTGTTTTTTGGTTCTGGCATCGCCAATTTTGTCAACTTCAGCTTGTAGTTCGGCATCAGATACATTGACGTTTTCCTGTCTGGCAATTTCGGCCAAGCCCAGTTCCATTCTAACGTTTCTTTCAGCCTGAGGCTGCCATTCAGTTTTAATTTGTTCTAAAGTTTTACCCTGACCTTTTAAATAGTCTTCCAATAAAAGACCCATATCAGCCACTCTTCGTTGCAAAGAAACCAGCATCCGGTTTAGTTCATCTGTAATTAAAATATCCGGCAGTTCAACAGTGGTGATTTTTTCCACTTCCTGCAAAATGGCTTCTTCAAAATCCAATTCATTGTTATATTTCACATTAGCTTCTAAATCTTTTTTAACTTTGTCTCTTAAATCAGCAACAGAGGTAGCACCCATGGCTTTGGCAAAATCATCATTAGGACCAGCTGTTTGACCATTGGTGGCAGCTGGAGCTGGCTGTCCACCTTGGAAACTAATTGATCCTGACTGTCCTGCTGTGGCCTGTTCACTGTTGCCTGTTGCCTGGTTTCCCGGATTTTTAGCACTCCATCTTTTATACAAATCATCCACTACTTTATTAACTTCATCCTCAGTCACAGGCTTTATAGCCGGCCTGACAGTTTTAATGGTTTTGTAATTACCAATGGTAATGGCTGGACGGTTGGTAATGGTTGCTTTAAATTGAATCTGCTGACCCTTCACAAAACTTAATAAATCATATTTAGGATAATCAATTGGCACAATATCAGTGCCTTTTAAAGCCTCAATTAGGAAATTTGGCATGGCATTTTTTAAGACCTCATCCTGCAGCTTCGCCCCGAGGTTTTGTTCCACCATTGGTAAAGGTGCCTGACCTTTTCTAAATCCGGGAATTTCCAAATCCTGACCCATTTTGGTCAATACTTGGTCCCAAGTAGGCTGCATATCTGCCCATGGCACAGTCACAGTTACTTCCACTATACTTTTCGGCTGCTTAACAATATTTTTTTGTATCATACTAACCAGTTAATGTACCAGAAATGAGCCTTAAAATCAATTAGAATCAGCGTTTTATAGCATCAGGAGAAAGTTTAGGCTGAGTACCTGGTCTGGTGGCAACTGTAGGCATCCCTACTTTAATTTCAAAAGGGGGCTTGTCTTGAGGAACTTCTCTCGGGAGATTGTCTACATCTATCTCATTTACAAACCCTGGTTCTATTACCGCTGTTGAACTTTCATCTGCCATATTTATACAGTAATTGATTTGGGTCTTCTTCCTTCTCTCGTAAGCATGCCCGCCACAACCAAGCCAACAGCACCACCAAATCCAATAGCCAAACCGCCCGTCCTAAGCAAATCATCTGCCATTTCTCTTAGGTCCAGATTTCCTTCTTTCTTTATTTTATCTAGCATACTCTCATAATCTCTTTGCTGATCAATTAGTACACCTGCTTCCAAAACTTCAGGTTTAGATGATAATTCTCTAACTTTCTCGGGATTAAATGCTAAAAAGGGAGAATTTTCAAAATGAGAATTAAGCTTTCCTACCCTAGTAGCCTGACCTATATCTTCAAAAAACTGATTTCGATCGTTAAAGGCTTTACTTAATTTGTCAGGATCAGGAGCTGGAGATATTTTATTTGCATCAACGCTAGCTTGTGCTAATGCAGCATTAAGGTAATTTTCCCTATCATTATGACCAGCCATTGCAGCTCCTCCACCTACCACTAGTGTAACAGCTGCACACATAAACAATCTTTCGCCTGCCATTTTTCTAATCTAGCACTATATATTTTATATGTCAAATTTTGAGAAGCCCTAAGATTTTTTCTAACGTCAAAAACTTAGTTTCTTTTTCAGATCTTTTTTTAACTTCTAGCTTATCACCCTCAGTTTTTTTGGAAACAACCACCCGATACGGAATTCCAATTAAATCAGCATCGGCAAATTTAGCTCCGGCAGACACACCTTCCCGATCATCAAATAATACCTCCACCCCTTCTGCCTGCAATTTTTTATAGACATCTTCTCCCAAACCATCAAGCCCAACAATATGAACTTGATAAGGAGCCACGCTTTCTGGCCAAATAATTCCTTTTTCATCATGGAATACTTCTACTAATGCTCCCATACTCCGGGAAATGCCTAGACCATAGCAACCTGCTGAAACCAATTTTTCCTGGCCTTTATCATCCGTAAATTTAACACCAAAAGCCTCTGCATAAGCTGGTTTTAAAGGAAAAATATTCCCTACTTCAATTGCCTTTTGAGGCTCTAAATTACCTCCACACTCAGGACATTTCTTTTCAGTTACTAGTTCCTGATTAATAGCAAAACCGCACTTATCACAGATATATACTGTGTCTTCTCCGGAAGGCGTTAAAGTTTGAAATTCTTGTGAAATTGATGAAAAAGTGCCTCCCCCGGCTTTTGTTTCTATAACTGGCAAACCCATTCTTTTGAAAATTTTAAGGTAGGCTTTTCTTACTTCTTCATAATATTTATCTCTATCTTCATCTGATGTATGGAAACTATATAAATCTTTCATCAAAAATTCTCGACCTCGCAAAAGTCCGGCTTTGGCCCGAGGCTCGTTCCTAAATTTAGTTTGAATTTGATATATATATAGCGGTAAATCTTTGTAGGATTTAATTTGTCCACCAATTAAAGGATAGATTATCTCTTCATGAGTAGGACCTAATACTAAGTCTGCATCACCTGCTCCTTTTAACTTAAATAGTACATCCACACTAGTATATCTACCAGTTTTTTTCCAAGAATCAGCCGGCTGCAAAGCTGGCATGGTTAACTCTTGTCCATCAATGGCATTCATTTCTTCCCTGACAATATTTGCAATTTTATTAAGTACTCTTACCCCTAGTGGCAAATAGGTATAAACCCCAGCCATTTCTTGATGAATAAATCCAGCTCTAGTAAGTAGCTGCTGATTAATCGACTCCGCTCCAGTAGGATTTTGCTTAACTGTCTTTGGAAATAGTTTTGAATATTTCATCTGTTTATATTTTCCCATCTAATGCATGCTAATTCTAGTACCTACTTGTTCACCCCTGGCAATTCTTAAAATGGAATCATTATCGGTATTAGTTATCCAGGCAGTTCTTCCATCAACTGCATATTCACTAGCTTCTTTAACCTTTGATTCAATTCCACCAGTTCCCTGGTTTGATTTTGCTCCTAGATAAACTCTTATTAAATCATTCTTAGATTCAATCAGTCGAATAATTCTTCTGTTTCTATCCCAAACCCCTTCTGCCTCAGTTAGTAGTATCAACCTTCCTGCACCGATTTCTTTTTTAGCAACATGTGCCGCTAAATGATCATTATCACCTGATTTTGAAAGTTGTTCCAACTCATATGTATTAACAGCATCATTGGCATTAATAACTGGTACCGAACTATGATCATTTAACTCCCTCATTAAGGGATCCCTAGACTCATCTTCTACATCTCTTCCTGAAAGCAAATGTTGTACAACAATTTTCCCATACCTCTTAAAAGCCTGTTTCCATTCATAATATAGCTCAACTGAGCCAGCACCTGCCAGAGTTTGTTTTGTAATTATATCTACCCGGTTTTTAATACCGAATTCTTTTCTGCCTAAAGCAACTGCTCCTGATGTCACAACAGCAATTTGAGAACCTTCATCTATTAGCTGACTAACTTGCCTAGCAACACTATCTAAAACTTCTGTCCTTAAATTGTCGTCAGCATCCACCACGGTACTGCTACCGAGTTTGATTACATATCGATTTTCATTGAATTCTACATTTCCCACAAAAAAAGCACCTCCTTAATCTAAAGGACGGTGCTAACCGTGATACCACCTTCTTTTGTCTGATCGTTGCCAATCAAACCTTACTAGCTAACAAGCATCAGCGTCCGTATTTTACAGTTTGGCTTCTGTGTATGCTTTCGCACCCAGCTCCAGGGTAGGATTCCCCTTCATCGCTTTATAACTTAATTTTACTTTATTTGAATAAACTTTGCAAATTATGCTCTAAAAGGCTGGCGGTAGATTGGATCTTTTGGTTTAATTCCTCTAAATAATTCATTGACAGCTTCAAATACCTGTAGTTTTCCTCTTCCTACAGGTACTATTGGTGGCAACAATCCTCCTGCTGTATATTCAGCGATAACTATTTTTCTGCCAGAATTTCCAAGTCGATTTACAGCTTCAACATCTATCTCTAGGGATCTATAGAACGGTTCACTCTTAAAGTCTACAACCTCATGGGGGTCATATGGGAGTTCTAATTTAGTGACCGGAGGCAAACCCTCCACGAGCACCGGAGTTGTCATGCTAAGTGTATATGCAGGCGGAAAACCGTGATCTACAAAAAAGGAAGCCGATACCCAACCATTTCTAAATGGAAAAGTTACTTTCTTATTGGTAGCTGGGTGACCGTAATCAGTTTGTCTTGGTTCTCCTACTATTGCGTTCGGTGCTCTCCAAACTAAATTTGATACTGTATTATTAAATCTTGTTTGTACACGGTCAACCACATCTGGATTCATTAATTCAACTTGTATTATAGGATTTGCTGTATCTACTTCAACCATGATCGCAATTCTACTGCTCACATAAGCATAAGTCAAGGCTATTTATCGTTCACTACTTTATACATCAAAATGTGGTTGGAATAGCCGCTTTCTCTTTTAATGCCTTTTGGTAAATTGCCATACTGTTTAAAGCCAAATTTTTCATACATTTGTTTGGCTAAAGTGTTTTCGCCGTAACAAGCCAGAATAATTATTTCCAAATCCGGCAGATTTTTAATGGCCTCATCAATCACCGCTTGCATTAATTTAGAACCCAAACCTTGACCACGAAATTCTTTTTTTATAGTAATACCAAACAAACCAAGATGTTTTTCTATCTTTTCTCCCAGATTGATCCCTGAAAGCCCAGCTAAGTTTCCATCAACCAGCAATAATAATTGCACTGCTTGATGATTTTTAATTTTCTCCAGCTGAGAATTTAAATAATTTTCTTCTTCCTCTTTTGAAACTTCCTCTCCCTGAAAGCGGATAAAAGTTTTTTCCTTAGAAAGCTCGTTTATATAATCCAGCATGATCTCTAAGTCTTCTTTTTTAGGAGCGCGAATTTCTATATCCATTTTAATGCTGTTGTGAGTTGTTGTGGCTATTGGAATTTGTTTCAGGATGATGTTCATTGTTTGAACCATGATTTTCCAGACTCTTTTGAATTTCTTCCAATCTTTGTCTGGCTCTTTCAATATCTGCACTGGGGCCGGACACTGGTGTGGGTACTGGCTGAACCGGCCTTGGTGTTATGGTCGGAGATGGCAAAGAGGTTGGGCTAGGTATTCTAGTAGGAGATACCGCGGTTGCAACACTGGGATGAGGAATACTGGTAGGATGCTGAGACGGCACTACAGTTACTGTTGGGGCCGCTGTTGGCACATTTGTTTCTTGTACTGACCCTGGTGTTGGAGTGGTGTGACTTTCTTTAGCAGGTGAGGCTTCTTGAGTTTGCTCGACTTTTGCCAAACCAGTATCATATTTTTCAATAGACTGTGATAACTGAGCTATTAACTGCTGCTTTTGCTGCGGGCTGGAAACTTGATCAACCTCTTTGGCTGCCACTTCTGTTTGCGCAACCAGGTCATCTAAAGATTTTGAATAACTATTACCCTGTGCAATCAAAGTTGTTGTTTCTTGAAATCTCCTGTCAGATTGCTGCACGGAAAACCAAGCCTTGGTCACTGGATTAACTGAGGCCACAGCCAATATGCCATTTTCCAAACCTCTTTTAATTGGATAAGTTGAGTCTCCTGGCACAGCATTGTTAGAAATAAACGCCAAGACAGCCGGCGGAAACAATACTACAACAGCAATTAAACTGATGATACTTAAAATTTTAGCCACAATTAAAAGTATATACTATTTAATGAATTAATTTGGAGATATCAGAGTAAGTTATTAAAAAGGCCAGTCCCAAAAGCAAAACAAATCCCGCTTGATGCACTTTTCTTTCCAAGTCCTCACTAATTTTTTTACCAGTTAAAGCTTCAATAATAATAAAAAATAATCT